>NZ_JBHRTP010000007.1:0-88388 GCF_042646465.1 Pseudundibacterium arcticum | reverse complement strand
GTCATGGCGTCGGCCCAGCGTATCGGCGTGACCAAGATCGGCCTGGTTGGCAATGAGCAATTTATTGGCAAATAAAACGAATAGAGTTTATCCGCCGCCCCGATTCAGTCCGACCAGTCGGTTGGCCGTCCGGCGGCGGATAAGCGCTGTTGGACTGAACCGCCATTCAGGGCACTATGGGCGATTGTAAGCCAGCAAATGGCAGAATTGGCAGGAATATGACAGCAAGGATGCGCTCGCCAACATGAAGCCGAAAACAGGGTCAAGTGGAATCAGCGCGGCCCAGCCGTTTCGCAAACGCGGCGCGCAGCTCGGCGAAGCCATCGCTTATATCAATTGATAATGACTTCTTACTGCTCTTGCTCGGCGTCCAACGTTAAACAATGAACGCATGTCATGCCTCTGAAGCCGCAATGATCAGGTAAAGGCAGCACTTTTTTTAAAATACGCCAATCATCTGCTGCCAAAACTGACAAAACCGTCGTTTCGGCACTTTCGGCAGCACTTGTCCGGCGTGTTGATGAAAATTTACTCAATAGTTTCGGCAATTTTGGCAGCAGGTTTCCGGTTGTTTCGTCAAAAGTGAACGGCAGGAGATACACGTCGGCATCAAGGACACTCCATAGATAAAACCCGGCTATGCCCCGATGTCGACGCACACGGGTTCCTGAAGCACACTGGCTTCGAGATGTTGAATCCAGCTCCTTTTCATTCGCTCCTCCAACCGCAGCAGGCCATCATCAAGAAATGAGCCATCTTGTATAGAGCATAATTTTTGTTCTGCCTGCTTTGCCAATAACGCTTCCAGCTCCTCCCGACTAATACGCAACTGATCTGCAAGTGGAAGAGCTGCCCGTCGTTTTCCTTTGTCACAGATCGCATCGAAGTCCTGGCGCAAAGTTTCGATTCTGGCAATCATGTCCGCCTCGTTTTCCGGCTTTTGTTTCTGCGCCGCAGAGGTGGCTTTTGCCTCAAGATTTTCGATGCGCTTTTTCAGTGGCGATTTCATCGGCGTTCTCCAGTTGTTCAACGCGACGTTCCAGATCGGCGGCCTCAATCAAGCGGCCGATCTGGGCCAACATAAAGGTGAGTTTTGTGCCGACGGACGGATCAATTGTGCCGTTCCTGCATTCGCGGTAAACGCGGCTCATCTCCAATCTCACATCCTCAATTTTCTTCAGGCCAATGCTGACCTTCCCCTTTTTTTGATAGGGAGTAGGGTTGGCAGGAAGCCATTCTCCTTCAAGCATTTCCAGTTTTTTGGTCATATTTTTCTCCCTAAAACTCGACCAGATCATCGTCGTCGGTGGACTCGGCCGGTGCGACGTTACCTTGACATCCGTGGCGATAGAGCTGCATGACATCGACGAACCCTGCCTCAGCAGGATGCTCGGGATTGTCAACGACCCATTCCGCAGCGGTCTTCATTGCCCGATCAAACGCGAAATTTTTGATGGTAATTAAGCGGAACGCGATATTAAGGGTGCGTTTGGCTTCGTCGGCAGCGTAGCCAGCCTCAACGTGGTCCTGTATTTCTGCCGGGAGCTTGTCAAGTTCAAACCGCGCCAGCAAGGCGACGACGGCGTGATCGGCGCCGTGTTGCACGATTGCTGCAGGCACGGTCGCCATCGTTTTACCGAAACCGGTACTGGCCCCGTGGCGGACCATCGAGGCAGCTTTCTGGTTTTCCGACATGGTGGAAGAGAGCGACGACAGCACTTCGTGCGGCGCAAACGTTGTGCTGTTTTTTACCAAAGGCACCAGGGAGGTGCTGCCAAAACTGCCGAAACCTCCGAACGCAGCGTGTTCACCCTGCGCGACAGGTGCTGCCAAAACTGACAAAACCCCGTTATCGTCAGTTTCGGCAGCAAGCGTCACGCTATTTTCTACAAACCGCGCATTGGCGCGTGCAATCCAGTCTGTCATCGCGTTCCCCCTTACTGCTTGGCCAAAACCTGTGGATTGATGACATAGTTGGTGGTCGGACGTCCGTTGCCGCCGCCACCGGTCTCGATAGCTCGGACCCAGCCAAACTCTTCCAGCACATCGAGCGCGGACTCCACCTGCGCGGCAGTGCCCAGTCCGCCCCAACGCTTGCGCCGCACGTCACGCGCAGTAAAGCCATCCTGCAGCTTGCCCTCGGACAGACGGCGGCCCAATGTTTGCGCTGCTGTCACCTTCGCTACTTCCACCAGCCCGTAAATGCGCCGGGCGTGGCTTTCCAGGTATTGCGTGTAGGACGCTGCACGCAGCGCTGAATCGATCCCGATAGCGCCGACCTGGCCATCAGCCAGATGGAATATCAGCGCCAACGAGCAAAACAGCTTTTCGTATTTCGCGAGATGCTGTCGCATCAGCGGATTCTCTTCACCGGCAATGCGCACATTATTTAGGTCATGACTCCATTCGATGAACAGTTCCTGAGCCGCGTCATCGAAACTGAAATGCGGCAGTTTCACGTACTCGTCGGCTGGCGTTGCGCCATCCAGGACGGGATCGAATGTAGCGAGATGATCGAAGATTCCCCGGATAGTGGCGCGAGAATCCTTGGCCGGTACGCGGTCGCACCATTCCCATGCCGCCGCATCTGGGTAGACGATCACTTGAAAACGCTGAATCCGGCCATCGTTGTCGAGCGAGTCAACAATAGTGCCGAGATACCGGGTTAGCAAGTCTGGCTGGATGCCGCCGAAGACCGACAGGCACAGGTTCGGTACAAACAGGCTGCCGCGTGAGATGCGATCGATGTTGAAACTGCCGGTGCCGTTCCAGGCTTCGAGATAAAAGGCGCGGTCGCCTTCGCGCCCTTCCTTGTCCCAGCTTGCCAGCAGGCCGATCAACTCATCGCGCAGCACCAGCAATCCGTCGGGATTGGTTACGAGCAAGTCACCCAATTTTTCAACCGTGCCATCGTTGGACTTGAACCGTCGCGGATACGGTTCCTCGGGCTGCTGCAGGGTTGCCAGGTCATACTTTGCCGCCTCCATCTGGTCGCTTCTTTGTTTCGGGTCGGCCTTGCCCGAGGCTGCCTTTTTCATTTCGCCAAAAATGGCATTTTCGTGGGCCTTGAATGCCGCAAGTTCTGCGGCAAAATTGGCCTGCTTATCAATGAGCTTCTCGGCTTCGACCGCTTCCAGTCGGTCCATGTTTTTCATCGCAGTATTGATGGCTGGGGTTTTCTTTGCGCTGGGTTCGCCGACCACACCGCCCCACAAATTTGCTGTGACCAGCCAGGAGTCGTCACGCCGTTTGGGCTTGACTGCACAGCGTGCGCCAATCAGCGATCCCAATGCAACCACAAGAGCAGCCGCGATATAGTCTGGCGGGCACGGCATGCGGCCTGCTTCATCCAAGACGAAGTCGGCAAGGCTTTTCGGCAGCAACGACGCGGTGAAGGGCAGGACCGGCAACAGCTCGCTCTGAATCGGTTTCGCCTGGGGCCAATCAATGGCGGCTGGGGCGCCGGTTTCATCAATCATGTGGTCCGGCAGTTCTGGCAGCGGCGTCATGTCCTCCAGCACCATAGCCATGTGATCGAGCGCCGTGTCGTGGCCCTCGAACAGGGCATCGAGCTGTTGCGCACCGCGCTCCGCGTCGGCGTAATTATTATTCATTGGCAATCCCTTCTGCAGATTGGAAACGGCGGGCTGCAAGAAGCAGACGCGCGTGATCCGATTCGGTAAGCGCGCCGCCGCGTAATAATAGGTTGGCGATCTGGAGGACGACGAGAACCTCGTAAGCGAGACAGCGCAATACATCGCGTGCGTTAAATGGCCGGCGCACAGGATGGTGGTGGGCGTCAAGACCGCGTTCGGGGAACAGGTCGCTGAAGGTCAGGTCAACGGCGGCGAGTACGTCCGCCGTGGCGCAACCGGCAAAGTCGTGCAATAAAATGCGCCCGTCGTCGAGTTCACGAATAGCCAATGACGCCTTCCGGTCGGCATGGGCCGGGCATTTTGCAATCCACTGTCCTTGCCCGGTGTGCCTCACCCCGTCCAGTCGCGATAATAAAATATCCAGACTCATCGCTATATTCCTTTCCTGCCAGTTCGATTTTTATTGTCAAGAACCAAGGCCAACTCATGGTTGGGTCGGCCTTGGATAGCCATGCATACGTCGCTTTAATCAACGCACGGCAGGTTACGCAGCGCCAAAGCACTTCTTTTGCATGTTTTCGAACATTGCAATAAATGTAAAAATATCGGTACTATCGACAGCCTCACTATTCAAATCCACAAATTTTGGCTGATGCGGCAGCAGCGAATTGACTTTTTCAACCCAGGCTTTCGTCTCCCAGAAGGGGTTTGGCATTTGCTCGGCAGCACGCAGATCACGGTGCAACGCATACGTCATGCTGATATATCCGGTGATTGCAGCCAGGCGGCGTTGGCCATGAATCACATAGCCTCGTTTCCGCAATTCCGAAATCCGTTTGGACAGGTTTGCGATTTTCAGTTCGTGGACTGCCTGTTCATTTGAGAGAACGAAGTGGTCGTTAAACCACGCGAGAATTTTTGCGCGATCTTGCTCTGGATAGCTGATGGGATAGCCGCCGTATGTGTTATTTATTTTTGCGTTGGTGGCAGCCAGAGGTGTGACGGTTAAAGGTGTTTTTGCATTTTTTGTAGCGGATTCAGACATAATTTCTCCTTGGCGCAGTGCACATCCATTAAGAAAATCTAACCCAGTTGCTGGTGGTGAAAGCGGGCGACCATCCAAATGCACGTCAGAACAGCCTGAATCGTCAACGTATTTGCCGTTTGTGTTGAAATGTTGTGGCTTGCCGCCGACGTGAATTTCTGTTGGTGCAGTAAGGCCAGTATCCTCAATGCCCTGCTTGAATTGATGGAGATGATCGATCATGCCAACCCCCACAAAAAAGTTGCCAGCATTGCTTGCATAGCGGACAAATGCAGCCTTGAACCGGGTGCAGAATGGTATGATTCCGGTGTGTTTTTGGTTGATTTTTTGAATGGCCTCTGTGTGAAAGCCGGCGGCTATTTTATTGTCCATAGCGCCCCCTCAGGCTTTACGCGATGCTTTGATGCGGGCTTCGATGAAATCTGAAACGTCGCTTTCCAACCAGCCTACGGCGCGAGCGCCAAGAGATATCGGCGCTTTAAATTGGCCGCCTTTAATAAGTGCGTAAATGGTGGAACGGGATAAGCCGGTGCGCTCCTTGACTTTCGGGAGGCGAAGGATAATTTTCGTCATCATTCCTAGCTTTCTAAATCATCCGGGATTGGATGATTAGATTTTAGGAGCGACTACATGGCGGATCGAGGGATGGAAATTGGAGGATTTTCTTCCGGAATTTATTCGAAGAAAAATCATTCCGGAAGAAAAATATGGTTTTTTTTTACCGGAATGATTTTTGATGAATTTTATTCCGCTTGTTCAGCATTCGCCTGGATTATCAGTGCATCTAGCATGATGCTATCGATTATTTTGCGGGCCATTGGCGCAATAACTTTCCGAATGCGTTCGGGTAAATTCACATCAATTTCGTCGGGAAACAAACTATTTCCCATTAATTGCTGCGTAATTTCGACCCCGTTTTTGCTTGCCCACGTTGTTAGGTCAATGTAAGGCAGAATTGCATTTTTTGCCCAGTCGTCAAAATCAGTACGCGTGAATTTCTTCTTTTTCGGTGCAACAATCTCCACTTCACGACGTGTCGTTTTAAGCCAGTTGGCGAAGTCATTCATGATTTTTTCGTCTGTTCCATGAAGATTGACCTCAATCATAATGTTGCCATCACCACAACAATTATCTATCTTGTAGAGCGGGGTATCCAAGAGGGTTGAAGAATACAGATCGCCATCCTTGACGGACTCTATCGCATCAGCTTCATCTATATAGTTTTTTAAACTATCGCCGAGATATTTTCTATCGCAAAAAAATAAATCTGTTGCAGTAAAATTACGGATGTTTGATGCGTCATCACTCAAATTTTTCGTAAATCCAGCGTGCTGATTTACCTTGTTACCTTTGAAAATTGGATCACTCAGGATGTAATCTGACGGAATTTTTACATCAGCGTAAGGCCGCTCGACTGTTAACATGTATCGCGCTTGCAGATTATTGATCCAGTCATTAATATCAAAATCATATGTTGGTCGATATTTTTCTAGCGAAAATGCTTCCGGTAAATCCTTACGATTTTTAATCTGTTTTTGATTCATAGCGTTTCCTGGTTGCCCCTTAATTTGGAACCCATGACAGCCGAATAATGGTTCCCCGGTTTTCCCGCCGTCGCAGGGCATGGTTAAATTTAAACTGATTCTATGCGGCTCTACCAAACTTCCCGGCGATGACTTTGCCGCTTGCCACGTTATCCAGATAATCGGCATATTGTTGCATCATCACCTTGCGCTCATCAAGAAACATCGCGCGGTCATACGCTTCTCCGTAGGCGTCGCCTGACGCATGGGACAGTTGACGGTCGACGACCTCATGACGGTAACCCAGGCGCTCCTTGATGACGCCCATCGCCAGCGATCTGAACCCGTGGCCTGTCATCTTGCCGCTGTAGCCCATGCGCTTGAGTGCCGCCAATATGCCGAAATTGGTCGCTGGCTCTTCATGGTCGCGTTGGTTCGGGAACAGGTACTTGTTGCCGCCGGTGATGGTGTGCAGTTCCCGCAGCAGTTCCCAGCCTTGGCGCGGCAAGAAGACATGATGATTGACCTTGCGCGGGTTGAGCTTCTTCTTGCCCATCTTCATTCGGCGCCAGTCGATTACCCAAGATTCATTCGCCAGGTCGATTTCTGCCCACGGGGTTTCGGTCAATTCGCTGGTGCGGACAAAGGTCATCATCATTAACCTGAACATGACCTTGGTCGGTACGTACATGCGCCCCTCAATCTTTTCAAACGCCCGGATAAATTCCGGTAGTTCGTCCGGGGTGATGGCGGCATGATGGCCTTTGGCTGTGGCCTTTAGTGCCCCTCTCAGGCTGGGTACCGGGTCATTGTCTGCCTTACCTGAGGCAATCGCATAGCGGAATATTTGGCCGCAGACTTGCCCCTGCCGCTTCGCCATGTCGAGCGCGCCGCGGTTTTCGATCTGGCGCAGCACGTCCAGCATGACAGGGGCTTTGATCTCAGCTATTGGCAGTTTGCCGATCAATGGGAAAACGTCCTTTTCCAGCCGGTGCAAAACATTGGCTGCGGTGCGAGGTTGCCAAGTTTCCAGCTTGTTTGCGTGCCATTCACGTGCTACCGCTTCAAACGTGTTGGCGTTCGCGGTCGCCTTGTTCGCTTTTTCAATCCGTTTGGCTTGCGCTGGGTCGATGCCCGTGTTGATCTGGTCACGCGCCGCCGATCTTGCTCTCCTGGCGTCTGCCAATGAAACATCGGGGTACTTGCCGAATGCCAGTGTCCGCTCAACACCGGCAAAGCGATAGCCCATGCGCCAATACTTCGCGCCATCAGGTTTTACCAATAGATGCAGTCCGCCGCCATCAGTCAATTTGTACGGTTTGGCTTTCGGCTTCGCAGTGCGCGGCTGAATGTCGGTTAATGGAGTAGCAAGTTTTGGCATGGTCTAGTCTCCTTGAGTCTCATCGTTTGCTGCGATCAAAAACGTTCGCAGCGCGGCGACTTGCGGCACGGTCAACGTCAATCGATTGGAGGAGTTTTCGATAACCATGTCGCCTTGGTCATTCATGGAAAAGTGGAATTTCCGCGTTATAGGCCTTGCCGCCTGCGTTTGTTTGCGTCGTTCCCGCTTCTGTTCGATCGGGTCGATACCGTCGGCAATGAGTCGATGTGCATCGGCGCACTGTTGCCGTGCGTTTGTCAGCGACATCTCAGGGTAAGTGCCAAATGAAAGAGCAGTTCCCTTGCCAAGTCGCCTATAAATCATCCGCCAGCGCTTTTTGCCTGTCGGTTCGATTAACAAATATAGCCCGTGACCGTCGCCAATCTTGTACACGTTCGACTTTGGCACAAGTTCGGCAACCTGTTTTTCGGTGAGGGGAACAGCGAGTTTAGGCATTTTACGGTTCCTTTTCCCCAGTTAGCATTTGGGAACCTCAAAAGTACCCGCACTAACGCTGGATGTCAATGAACGTTAAAAACGCTTAGAAAACAAAAAACCCGCGTCAGCACTAGGCTAGAGGCGGGTTCGTGTACGTTACTGGACTTCTTGAAACGTGTTCTTGGTGGTGATAGGTGGACTTGAACCACCGACCCCAGCATTATGAGTGCTGTGCTCTAACCAACTGAGCTATATCACCAAACAGCCCGCAATTATGCTGATCTTGCCGACCCGTGTCAAGACGCAATGCGCGGTTGCCTTTGACTGAAAATGATACTGGATCCAGTATTAAAATGATCCGCAGTAAATTAGATGGGATTTGGCAATATTTTCAGCATACTCCCCTGTTTTCAAGATGCGGCAGCCGAAATTTTTTGCTGCGCCTGCGTAATATGCTGCAAAACCAGCGTCGCGGTGTCGGTGCCGAGGCAGTCGATCACGATCCGGTCCGGCATCGAGCGCAGCCAGGTGAGCTGCCGTTTTGCCAACTGGCGGGTGGCGGCGATGCCTTTTTCCCGCAGCTCAGCGCTGTCGTAGGCGCCGTCCAGATATTCCCAGGCCTGGCGGTAGCCGACGCAGCGCATCGACGGCAGGCCTAGGTGCAGGTCGCCGCGGGCGCGCAGGCGTTGCACTTCGGCGATCAGTCCGCCGCCTGACTCGACATCGAGCATCGCGTCGAAACGGGCCGCGATTCGTTGATGCAGCACGCTGCGGTCGGATGGTTCGAGGGCGAACGACAGCAGGTCGAACGGCAGCTCGGTCTTTGGCCGCAGCGCCAGTAA
Organism: Pseudundibacterium arcticum; assembly: GCF_042646465.1. Lineage (NCBI taxonomy): Bacteria > Pseudomonadati > Pseudomonadota > Betaproteobacteria > Burkholderiales > Oxalobacteraceae > Pseudundibacterium > Pseudundibacterium arcticum. The sequence goes on along the minus strand of NZ_JBHRTP010000007.1, from coordinate 79,563 downwards.
TTGCGACATCGGCTGGCCGCTGAGTTCGTAGATTTCGAGTGCGCGCTGAATTCGCTGCGCATCGTTCGGCTTCAGGCGGGCGGCGGTGGCGGGATCGACCGCAGCAAGCCGGGCATGCATCGCCGGTGACCCGAGCTGCGCGGCGTCGGCGTCGAGCCGCGCGCGCAGTGCCGGGTCGGCCACCGGTAACTGGTCCAGCCCATCGCTCAGGCCCTTGAAATACAGCATGGTGCCGCCGACCAGCAACGGCAGCTTGCCGCGCGCCTGGATCGCCGCCACCAGCCGCAACGCGTCGTGGCAGAATTGCGCGACCGAATACGATTCGGTCGGGTCGATGATGTCGATCAGGTGGTGCGGCGCGGCAGCCAGTTCCGCCGGCGTCGGCTTGGCGGTGCCGATGTCCATGCCGCGATACACCAGCGCCGAATCGACCGAGATGATTTCCGACGGTATCTGGCGCGCGATCGCCAGAGCCAGCGCGGTCTTGCCGGATGCGGTCGGGCCCATGATGGCGACCGCCAAGGGTTTATTGGATTGCAGCGGGTCCGTCATCTATTGTCCGCGCAGGAACAGTTTGTCGAGGTCGCCAATCGCCAGCTGGACCCAGGTCGGGCGGCCGTGATTGCATTGGTCGGCGCGCTCGGTGGTTTCCATCTGGCGCAGCAGCGCATTCATTTCCGGCACGCTCAGGATGCGGTTGGCGCGCACGGCGGTGTGGCAGGCGAGGGTGCCGAGCAATTCGTTGCGGCGCTCGATCAGCACCCGCGAGCCGCCGTATTCGCGCACATCGCGCAGCACGTCGCGCGCCAGCGTTTGGGCGTCGGCATTCTTGAGCAGGGCCGGCACCGCGCGCACCGCCAGCGTGGTCGGCGATAGCGCGGCGATGTCGAAACCGAGCGCCTGCAGCGTCGCCTGATGGTCGGTGGCGGTGCTGACTTCGATCGGATCGGCATAGAACGTGAGCGGGATCAGCATGCTTTGCACCTGCATCTGCTGGCCTGACGATTGCGCATCGAGCGCGTTTTTCAGCTGTTCATACAGGATGCGTTCGTGCGCGGCGTGCATGTCGACCAGCACCAGCCCGCGCGCGTTCTGCGCCAGCACGTAAATGCCATGCAGTTGGGCCAGCGCGAAGCCGAGCGGATGCTCGTCATCCGGCAGCGGCTCGGCGCCGCGCGCCGAGTTGGCAAAGGTGCCGAACGGCGCGCCAGATTGGGTTCCGAGCGGCACGCCGATGTCGGCCGTGGCGGCGGCGCTGCCGCCGTCGGCAAACAGAGCGCCGTAGCTGCTGGTGCTTTGCGCCACGCCAACGCCGGCACCGAAAGACGGTGCCGCAAATTGTGCACTGAATGAGCCCTGGCGCTGCTCGCGCATCCACGGCAGCGCGCTTGAACTGGACGGCAGCGGTGCCGGCGCGGTGCCTTGCGCGGTGGCCGAGGTCTGCGCCAGCGCGCGGCTGACCGCATGGAACACGAATTGATGCACCGCGCGGCTGTCGCGGAAGCGCACTTCGATTTTCGATGGATGGACGTTGACGTCGACCAGCGCCGGCTCGAGGTCGAGACTGAGCACATACGATGGATAGCGGTCGCCGTGCAGCACGTCCTGATAGGCCGCGCGCACCGCATGGGTCAGCAGCTTGTCGCGCACGAAGCGGCCGTTGACGTAAAAATATTGGGCGTCGGCGCGCGCCTTCGATGCCGTCGGCAGTCCGACGAAGCCGTGCAGCCGCAGCGGGCCGGCGGCCTCGTCCAATCGCAGGCGCGCGCCGGCGAAACCGTCGCCGAGGATATGTGCGCTGCGCTTGGCAATCTCGGACACGTTCCAGTGATCGACGGTCTTGCCGTTATGCGACAGCGAGAACGTCACGTCCGGCCGCGCCAGCGCGATGCGGCGCACTACTTCGGCGCAATGGCCGAATTCGGTCTGCTCGGATTTCAGAAACTTGCGGCGCGCCGGCGTGTTGAAATACAGGTCTTGCACATCGACTGTGGTGCCATGGGCGCCGGACGACGGGATGATCGGGCCGCTCTGCGAACCGCTGATTTCCCACGCGTGGGCGGCATCAAAGGTGCGCGAGGTCAACGTCAGCTGCGCCACCGACGCGATCGATGCCAGCGCCTCGCCACGGAAACCGAGCGTGGCGACATTTTCCAGATCGATCAGCGACGCGATCTTGGAGGTCGCATGGCGCGCCAGCGCCAGCGCCAATTGTTGTTGCGCAATGCCGCGGCCGTTATCGGTGATCGCGATGCGCTTGACGCCGCCTTCTTCCAGCCTGACCGTAATCTGGGTCGCGCCGGAATCGAGCGCGTTTTCGAGCAATTCCTTGACTACGGCCGATGGCCGTTCGACCACTTCGCCGGCGGCGATTTGCGAGATCAACTGGTCGGGCAGGGCCTGGATCGGGCGCGGCGTGGCCGGCGACGGGGCGGCAGGGGGGAGTGGTGCATTCATGGACGCGATTATACCGCCGCGCCCGCGCCCGGTTTTTGATGAATAAAATACTCCATTTAGTATATTTCAGTTGCGCAATGAATCCGTGGTAGTTGCGGCATATTTACCGCATACTCCCATGGAGCAAGGTTTTCTCATGCCGTGGCGCAGCGTGATGACGGCCCAGCTGTGCAGGTGCGTCGCTGCGGTGGCGCGCGCTCAACTGCGCGCCGGCTGCGCCTTCAGGTACGCGTAGAGCGCCTCGATATCGGTGTCGTTCAGTTGTTTGAGCGTCTCGAATGGCATGACCGAGCTGACCGCGCTGCCGTCCGGACGCTTGCCGCTACGCAGCATGGTCTTGAATTGCTCCAGCGAGCCGTAGCGCGGCAGCACGCTGTCGGCACCCGGCGTCAGGTTGGCGGCGGGCGGCCAGTCCGGCGGCGTGCCGGGGATCTTGCCGCCCTTCAGTCGCGGCCCGTGGCAGCCCATGCACATGTTGACCACATAAGCGCCGTGCGCCACCGTGGGTCCGTCCGCGATCGGCATCGATGGCGGCAGCGCGTGGTCGATCTTTTCGGAGGCGTCGTGGATCGCACCGATGCCATACAGTGCCTTGACCATCAGCGGCATTTTGATTACGCGCTCCTCGCCGGCGACCGGCGGCAGGCTGCGCACGTAGGCCACCAGCGCCGCCAGGTCGGCGTCGGTCAGGCGGTTGTAGTCTTCGCTGGGCATCAGGAATACGGCATGGCCTTGCGGCGTGATGCCGTGCCGAATGGTGCGCACCCAGTCGCTCTCGGTGTAGCCGGCGACCACGCCACCGGTGCCGGTGGTGATGTCGGGCGAGCGAATGTGCATGCCGTTCGGATCGTCGACCACGACGCGCCCCGCGCCTTGGGCGCCGTGACATTCCATGCAGCCGCGCGAGTCGTACAGGTATTTGCCGCGCGCGATCGCATCCGGTCCGTCGACGAAGGCGACCGGCGCGACCTCGAGCTTGACCACCCGGTGCGCCTTGCGCTCGCCCATCCAGTTGGCGCCGATGGCCGCGCTGGCAATCAGCAATACCACTGCGACGGCGGTCATGCTGACAATTTTTACGCTGCGTTTCATCGGTTTACCTCCCGGATCAGGTCTGCACAATGCAGGATGCCGAAATTTTATGTGCGCCGATAGACCGTACCTAGATGCCGATGCAGAGAAATTGAGGGATATCAAGGAAAGACGCGACCTCGACCTCGCTCTGGCGCGGCTGCAACCCGATGTCGGAGAGCCGGGCTCGGCATGGCCGCTGGTGTATCATTTCGCCGCAACCGAGGAGAACTATGGATCTGATGCAATTATTGGGCATGATTTTGCATGTCGACAAGAGTCTGGGCGACTTCATCGCACAGTACGGCACGATGGTGTACTGGGTGCTGTTCGCGATCATCTTTGCCGAGACCGGGCTGGTGGTGGTGCCGTTTCTGCCGGGCGACTCGGTGTTGTTCATCGCCGGCGCGTTCTGTGCCAGCGGCGCGATGAATATCTGGGTCCTGATGGCGCTGCTGATCTTTGCCGCGATCGCCGGCAATACCGTCAATTACTGGATCGGCGAGGCCATCGGGCACAAGGTATTTACGCACGATTACAAGTGGCTGGACAAAAAGGCGCTGCACCGGACCCATGTGTTCTTTGAAAAGCATGGCGGCAAGACCATCATCCTGTGCCGCTTCGTGCCGGTGTTGCGCACCTTCGCGCCGTTCGTGGCGGGAGTGTCCGAGATGACGTTTGCGCGTTTCCAGTTTTTCAATATCAGCGGCGCGCTGCTGTGGGTCGCCGGTCTGTCAGCCTGCGGTTATTTCTTCGGCAATATTCCGGTGATCCGCGATCATCTGAACGCGATCGTGCTGATTGGCGTGGGTGCTGCGGTGATCCCGGTGTTGTTGGGCGGCTTGTGGAAATTCAGCCGCAAGATGCTGGGCCAGGCTGGCAAATAGGGATTGGGCGCTGTTGGGCGGTCTAGGCTGATTGCATTAAGATCGTTGCTGGCTAAGGCTTCTTGCCCCTTCCCCCTTGCAGGGGGAAGGTTGGGATGGGGGTAGGACGGTCGATCGGCAACGTGCATCATTCATCGACCGCACTACCCCCTCCCTAACCCTCCCCCTGCAAGGGGGAGGGAACTCGACCCGGCCGCAGCAACGTTCATGCGGAAATTCATGCAGTTGCCCTGCCAGCCGGTCCCATCTGCTTGGCAATGCGCTGCCACTGCGCCGCACCGCAGTGGTGCCTATAACGCGCGCTTGCGCAGCCGCAGCGCATTGCTGATCACCGATACCGAACTCAGACTCATGGCCGCGCTGGCGATCATCGGACTCAAGACGATGCCGAACCGGGGATACAGCACGCCGGCCGCGATCGGCACCCCGATGAAGTTATAGACAAACGCAAAGAACAGGTTTTGCCGGATGTTCTTCATGGTGTGCTGGCTCAGCGCCCGCGCCTTCGCGATGCCGCGCAGGTCGCCCTTGACCAGCACCACATGGGCGCTGTGCATCGCGACATCGGTGCCATTGCCCATCGCGACGCCGACATTGGCCTGCGCCAGTGCCGGGGCATCGTTGATGCCATCCCCCGCCATCGCGACGATTCTGCCCTGCCGCTGCAGCGCTACGATATGGTGCAGCTTGTCGCCCGGCAGCAATCCGGCCTCGATCTGGTCGATCCCGAGCTGGCGGCCGACCGCCTGTGCGGTGGCGGCATTGTCGCCGCTCAGCATCACGATTTTCAGGCCGGCCGCATGCAGCTGCCGGATCGCTTCCAGCGTGGTCGGCTTGATCGGATCGACCACGCTGATCAGGCCCGCCAGCCGCGGTCCGACGCCGACCAGCATCACGCTCTGGCCCTGTGCGCGCAGCTGCTGGGCATCGGCGTCCAGGGGTGTGGTGTCGATCCCGGCCTCTTGCAGCATCCGTTGATTGCCGAACATCACCGGGGTGCCGTCGATCACGCCCTTGACGCCCTTGCCGGTGACCGATTCGAATTGCGCGACCGCGGCCAGCGTCAGGTGCTGCTCGGTCGCCGCAGCGAGTATCGCGCGCGCCAGCGGATGCTCGCTCATCTTTTCCAGTGCCGCGGCGTGCGCCAGCACTGCAATGCGGTCGAAACCGTCGGCCGCCAGCACTTTGTGCAGCGTCGGCTTGCCCTCGGTCAGCGTGCCGGTCTTGTCGATCACTAGCGTGTCGACGCGCTCCAGCGCCTGCAGCGCCTCGGCATCCTTGATCAGGATGCCCTCCTGCGCGCCGCGCCCGATTCCGACCATGATCGAAATCGGCGTCGCCAGTCCAAGCGCACATGGACAGGCGATGATCAAGACCGATACCGCCGCCAGCAAACCGTTGGCCAGATTCGGCGCCGGTCCCACCATGGCCCATGCGGCGAACGCGGCCAGCGCCGCCAGGATCACGCCCGGCACGAACCAGCCGGCCACCTGGTCTGCCAGTTTCTGGATCGGCGCGCGCGAGCGGCTGGCCTGGTTCACCATCTGGATGATATGGGCCAGCAAGGTGTCGGCGCCGATCTTTTCGGCCCGCATCACGAACGCGCCGGTCTGGTTGACGGTGCCGGCGCTGACCTTGCTGCCGTCGCTTTTCTCGACCGCCACCGGCTCGCCACTCAGCATCGACTCGTCGACGCTGGAGCGGCCTTCGGTGACGCGGCCGTCGACCGGCAGCCGGGCGCCCGGCTTGATGCGCAACAAATCGCCGAGCTGCACCTGATCCAGATGCACTTCCGACTCGCTGCCGTCCGGGTTGAGCCGCAGTGCGGTATTCGGCGCCAACCCCAGCAGCGCCTTGACTGCGTCATTGGTTCTGCCGCGCGCGCGCAACTCCAGCACCTGTCCCAAGAGCACCAGCGTCACGATCACCGCCGCGGCCTCGAAATACAGCGGTGCCATGCCGTCCATCTTGAATGCCGCCGGCAGCATTGACGGCACCAGCAGCGCCACCACACTGAACAGATACGCGACCGCGACGCCGAGGCCGATCAGGCTGAACATGTTCAGATGCCGGTTGCGAAACGATGCCAGCGCGCGTTCAAAAAACGGCAGTCCGGCCCACAGCACGACCGGCGTCGCCAGCGCCGCCTGCAGCCAGTTGAACGCGTCGATGCCGATGCGGTGGGCGATCTCGACGCCCGGCAGGATGTCGCCCATGCTCACCGCCAGCAAGGGCAGGGTCAGCACGGCGCTGATCTTCAGCCGGCGCGTCATGTCGTCCAGTTCACCGGTATCGGCTTCGGCACTCGCTTCCAACGGCTCCAGCGCCATGCCGCACAAGGGGCAGGTGCCGGGTCCGCGCTGCTCGATCTCGGGATGCATCGGGCAGGTATAGATCGCGTCGGCGGCCGCCTTGGTGGGCGCAGCCGGTGTCGGCGCGCTGGCCGGTTTGTTCAGGTAGGACTCGGGATTGGCGCGGAACTTGGTGACGCACGACTGGCAGCAGAAATAGTAATCCGTGCCCTGGTAGCTGACCGTTTTTTCGGGATTGGCCGCGACCTTCATGCCGCATACCGGATCAGTGTGGGGTTTGTCCACGGCTGGCGCGGCATGCTGACTGCCCTGGCAGCAGGAGGTTTGCGATGGGTGTTGGTGGGCGGCTTCGCTCATGGTTATCCTTGGATTCGACGCAATTCGACTCGGTGCGATGGCGACTCGGTACGACGGGGTTCTGTCACCTGTTGGAATTGAGTATAGACTCCGTACTTAAGTACGGAGTCAAGTTTTTTATTGAGTAAAGCAGTCAGCGCGGGAGACGGATGATGCACAGCAAGGGGCGGGGCAGGGCGCACGGCGGGGTCGAGCAGGCCGAGCCGAAACAGGATTCACTTACGATCGGGCGGTTGGCGCGTGCCGCCGAGGTGGGGGTCGAGACCATCCGTTACTACCAGCGGCGCGCGCTGTTGCCGACGCCCGACGCCGGCAGCGGTGCGTTTCGCAGTTACCCGCCGGACCTGGTGGACCGGATACGCTTCATCAAGCGCGCGCAGGAACTCGGTTTCACGCTGGAGCAGGTCGGCAACCTGCTGCAGTTGGAAGATGGCAGCGACCGCCCGGCGATCCGCGAACTGGCGAGCGACAAACTGCGCCAGATTCGCGCGAAGATTGCCGATCTGCAAAAGATGGAGCGCGTGCTGTCCCATCTGCTGCATGAATGTGAAGTCACCGGGCAGGCCGCACCGTGCCCGATCATCGGCGCGTTGACCGGACAGGCTGGCGCCGGCGGTTGCCATTAATATCACTGCTTGCTCAGGGAAAACTGTCCTGACGCGCAAGCAGCGCCGGCATCCGCCGGCATCACACCTGATGCATCAAACTCGATAATTACCACCCGCCGCATTCCACGCATCGACATGCCAGCGCCAGTCGATGCGACCGGAAACATTGCCGGCGTCGTCCAGGCCTTCGACCGGGCCATGGAAGTGCGCCAGCATCAGCGCGCCATCCGGGCTGACCGGCTGGTGCACCGCACCGGCATGCTCCATCAAGTACGAGCCGGCCGTGAAGCGGATCGCGGGGTCGTCGCTGTAATGAAAGCTGCCCTCAAGTACGTAGGCCTCGACCGCACCGATATGGCGGTGCAGCGGCGCGGTGACGCCCGGTGCGACCTTGATCAGCAGCGTGAAATGGCCGCTGTCCGGATCCGCGGAGAGCAGCTTGAACTGCGAACCCTTCATCGCCCACCAGACCCAAGGCAGGTCGTGCGTGTGGCTGGTGCGCAGCGTGTCGTGGTTGAGCGCGGTGGTGATTGCTGTTGAATTCATTGGTATCCGGTTGAGGTGGTGGTTTTGTTCTGGCGCAATGGTAAATCAAAGTTATTTGAAGCCTGCCCGCGCCGGTGATATACCCTTTTCAATACCAATAAAAAACGCCGCATCCGGACGCGCATCAATCAGGGAGAGGCAACATGAACATCCAGTGGCTGACGGTTGCACTCTTCGGTCTGTCGGGCGCCGTCAGCGGCGTCGTCACGGCAGAACCGCTGGGCGTCAAACCGGGATTGTGGGAAATGATCCATGTTTCCGAAATCAGCGGCATGCCGGCCATCCCGCCCGAGGCCATGGCGCGCATGACGCCGGAACAAAGGGCGCGGATCGAACAGGCGCTGGCGGCACATGCCGGCGCGCCCACCACCCAGACGCGGCAGTCCTGCGTCACCAAGGACAAACTGGAACGGCCGTTTGCGCCGGACGCGCGCTCGGGCAAAGACTGCAAGCATACCGTAGTCAGCAGTTCGAGCCGAAAACAGGAAATTCACATGGAATGCAATGGCCGCGTCAAGAGCAGCGGCGATCTGCGGATCGAGGCGATCACGCCCGAGAACATCAAGGGCGACTTTCACATGGTCAGCGGTGATCCCGCGCATCCGATGAATGTCAGGATGAACATCGTCGGCAAATGGCTGGGCGCGGATTGCGGCAAGCTGGCGGAGCACTGAATCGCTGATCTGCGCTATCCCAAATTCGATTCGACTGAGCGTGTCAGGTCAGGGCGAATGATCAAGGTCTTCGCCTTGTCTGTTGTCGGGGACATCTGATTCGGTACTGTCGGCTCGCGCATCAATGAATTGCTGAATTGCGGAAGGCTTATTCATGTCCAGCTTGGTCAAAACTCGCGTCAACGTGGCGCTCGGCTTACTGTGCGTCATGAGCGCCGCCCGCGCCGGTATGCTGGCGCCCGAATCTGGCACCGCCTCCACCCAGCACGCGCCGCCAATCAGCGGCGTGATGTTCTCCTGTCCGCTTGAACAAATCGCCGAGTTACATCGGGACATGGTCGCTTACCTGCGCGAACTGGGGATTGGCAAGGACCTGGTGGTCAAGATCGAACCGGCTGGCGGCACCCTTGTGTACACACTGGCCACGCCGGCAGCGGACACCGACACCTTGAGCTTCAAGGGCCGCGAGCAATACCGTATCAAGGACGAGCTTGTGCGCCTGCCTGCCAAGGGGGGCAATACCCGTGCGGTGAGCACGGTATCCAAAAAAGAAATCCTGCTGGCGCTGCTGCAGCATGGTCGGTTGACGAATTTCAGCGGCGTGGCCTGCACCCTGGACGCCTTGCGCGACCACGTGGGCATGCGCCAAAACACGGTGGCGTGGACGGACAAGCTGTCATGGGGCTGGCCCGATGGCCGCCCGGCTTACTGGAACAGCAAAAAATGGCACAAGGGTACGCCGCTTGCCAGCGTGAGCGTGGACAACGCGCTGCTGGATGCCTTCCTCAGGCAGGACAGATATCGCATTGGCTGCTATGCGGCCAGCAAACTCAGCTACGCCCATGCCGTGCTTGACTACTACGTGCGCGTCAAGAAGGATCCGGCCAAGGCAGCGCTGGTGCGCGCGCGCCTGATGCATGACAAGGAGCCGCTGGTCGGCGTGGAACCCGCGGCCATGTGGGACTTCGAGAAAGACTTCGACGCCGATGAGCGCGACATCCCCGGCAAAATTTTGAGCATCAAGCGCGGCGTTGCCCCGGGCAACTTCGTTCCGGGCGACTGGGTCTATCTGCTCAACACGGATGAAGTAACGTATAAAAAGACCGGCTACGAAGGCTCCAATGCGGTTTACCTGGGGCGTGGCAAGTTTGGCGATTATTACAACGATCACCGCCATGCGTACACGTATTCGGAGAAGGTGGATGAGGTCTACCAGTGGCGCCACGGTGTGTTCAGCCGCAGCCGCGACGCCCACAAGATCAAACCGCTCAGCGACGGGGACGTCGTGCGCTTGAGCGCGACTCCGGCAGAGGGGGGGCTGTTGCTGGACTTTCGCGTGGCGCCGTACCTGTTTGGTTACGAAGAGCTGCCTGCACTGCCTCCGCGCTGAATCGCGGGGTGGGTGCCAGCCAGTGCTGCGCCGACGCCGATGTCGTGTGTGCGCGCGACCGACGATCCCGCACCGGCATCACGTCATCCGGTTCTTCGACAGCGGCGGATTCTTCGCGAAATAGCGCTTGATGCCCTTCATTACCGCTTCCGCCATCTGGTCCTGGTAGGCATCGTCGGTCAGCTTCGCCTCTTCTTCCGGGTTGGAAATGAAGGCGGTCTCGATCAGGATCGACGGGATGTCGGGCGCCTTCAGCACCGCAAAGCCGGCCTGTTCGACCGCGCCGCGATGCAGCTTGTTGATGCCGCCGATTTCGCCCAGCACCGCCTTGCCCAGCTTCATGCTGTCGTTGATCTGGGCGGTGGTCGACAGGTCCAGCAGCACGCTTGTCAGCTGCCGGTCCTGACCCTTGAAGTTGACGCCGCCGATCTGGTCGGCAGAATTTTCCTTGTTGGCGAGCCAGCGCGCCGCCGTCGACGACGCGCCTTTTTCCGACAGCACGAACACCGACGAACCGCGCGCGGTCGATTCGACGAAGGCGTCGGCGTGAATCGACATGAATAAATCGGCCTGCACCTTGCGTGCCTTTTGCACGCGCACATTCAGCGGCACGAAAAAGTCGGCATCGCGCGTCAGCATCACGCGCATGTTCGGCTGTTGCTCGATCTTGGCCTTCAGGCGTTTGGCGATCGCCAGCACCACGTCCTTTTCGCGGCTGCCGGATTTGCCGATCGCGCCCGGGTCCTCGCCGCCGTGGCCGGGGTCGAGTGCAATCGTGATCATGCGCGTCACTTGCGGCACCCGATCGGACTTCGGCTCCGGTTTTGGTTCCAGCTTCGGATCGGCTTTGGGATCCCATCTGGCGCCCGGTGTTTCGTCCGGCCCGGTTTTCAGCTCCGGCGGATAGTCCGCCAGTGGCGGCACGCTTTCAGACTTGAGCGCGCTCTGCCATTCGGGCAACAGCGCCGGCGGGTTGACCGGATCGTTCGACCATTCGCCTTTTTCGATCAGCGCGGCGATCGGGTCGGGCGCGTTGACCGGATACAGGTCGAGCACCAGCCGGTGCGCATAGGTGCCGACCGGCGCCAGCGTGAACACTTGCGGCTTGACCGCTTCCTTCAGGTCGAACACCAGCCGCACCACGTTCGGCTTGTTCTGGCCGACCCGCACTTGCTTGATGTAGGGGTCGTTCGACTGGATCTTCGCCACCAGTTGCTTCAGGGTCGGATTCAGCTCGAGACCCTCGATATCGACCACCAGCCGGTCCGGGTCCCTGACCACGAAATGGCTGGCTTTCAGGTCGCTGTCGTTTTCCAGCGTGACGCGGGTATAGTCGTCCGCCGGCCACACGCGCACCGCCAAAATTTGCGCCGCATGTGCCAGGTTCGGCAACAGGGCCGGGGCGATCACCGCCAACAACAAGGTGCCGCCGGCTTTCAGCACGGTGCGGCGGGTGGTGCGATTGGATACAGGGGGCGCAGGGTCAGCGCCGCCACGGTCGACGTCCAGCATGGAGGGTGTTACAGGTTGGGCGCGAAATGGAGGCGTGCGAGGCATTGAAAACCTTTGTCAGACAACGCTTCCAATTCTACATCACGTCCCTCGCCGCGGACGCTCAAAAACACCTGGATGTCCGGCGGCGGCAACACTTGCTCGGCCTTTTCCGGCCATTCGACGACGCAGATGTTGTGTTGGTTGAAATGTTCGCGAAAACCGGCATCGAGAAATTCTTCCGCGCCCGCCATCCGGTACAGGTCGAAATGGATCAGCGTCACCGGCTGGCCGCGCAATTGCAGCAGATACGGTTCGGCCAGCGTATAGGTCGGGCTCTTGACGTGCCCTTCATAGCCGGCGGCATGCAACAGCGCACGGGTCAGCGCGGTCTTGCCGGCGCCGAGATCGCCGTGCAGGTAGATCGCGAGGCCGGGCGCGAGCGCATGCGCCAGCGATTTGCCGAGCGCGCCGGTGCCGGCTTCATCGTTCAGGTGGGTCTTATAGTGCTGCATCGCATAAAATGGTGGTTTAAGTTGCATGGTCGTCGAGCGAATCCCTGGCGCGAATATACTCCTGTGGCATGAGTATCGGTCGCGCAAGGAACTGGCTCGGCATGTTGCCATACTCCATCATAAATCAATCCGGTCCACCCACGCACGCGATCCATGGCATGCCACGCGCCGACACCATTCAAGAATTCCATGATTCCAGCCAGTGATTTGCCCGCCCTCGCACTCAGCATCAAGGCCTGGGGCCGCGAGCTCGGTTTTGCCGAGATCCGGATCGCCGACGTCGATCTGGCGATGGCCGAAGCGGGCCTGCGCGACTGGTTGGCGCTAGGCATGCACGGCGACATGGATTATATGGCGTCGCACGGCATGAAACGCGCGCGCCCGGCCGAGCTGGTGCCGGGCACGGTGCGCGCGATCATGGCGCGCATGGATTATCTGCCGGCCACGCTCGGCACCGACTGGCGCGGGGCTGAACAGGCGCGCCAGCAGGACCCGGCGGCCGCGAATATCTCGATGTACGCGCGCGGGCGCGACTATCACAAGGTGCTGCGGGCGCGCCTGCAGCAGCTGGCCGATCGGATCGCCGGCGAGGTCGGGCCGTTTGGCCATCGCGTGTTTACCGATTCGGCGCCGGTGATGGAAGTGGCGCTGGCAGAAAAGTCCGGCCTCGGCTGGCGCGGCAAGCACACCCTGCTGCTGAACCGCGAAGGTGGCTCGATGTTTTTCCTGGGCGAGATCCTGATCGACCTGGCACTGCCGGTCGACGCACCGGCCAGCGACCATTGCGGGCAATGCCGCGCCTGCATTGACGTCTGCCCGACGCAGGCCATCCTAGGCCCCTACCGGCTCGATGCGCGGCGCTGCATTGCCTATCTGACGATCGAGCTGAAGGGCAGCATTCCGCTGGAACTGCGGCCGCTGATCGGCAATCGCGTGTACGGTTGCGACGATTGCCAGCTGGTGTGCCCGTGGAACAAGTTCGCGCAGCGCGCCACGCTGGACGATTTCGATGTGCGCAACGGACTCGACAGTGCAACGATGGTCGAGTTGTTCGGCTGGAGCGAGGAAGATTTCAATCGCAAGCTGGAAGGCAGCCCGATCCGCCGCATCGGGCATGAGCGCTGGCTGCGCAATCTGGCGGTGGGACTGGGCAATGCGGCGGCTGCCGGCTGTGCGCAGCCGCAGATCGTGGCCGCGCTGCAGGCGCGCGCGGCGCATCCATCGGCGCTGGTGCGCGAACACGTCGCCTGGGCGCTCGCCAGGCATGTGCCGGCTTAACAGCAAGTAGGATGGGTGCAACCCATCAGTGCGGAGGTGGGATGATGGGTAGCAGCCATTCTGCGGTACTAAAAATATACTGGGTATAGTATTTATTGGTGGCCTTTATTTACATGCGGGTAAGGCGCTAATTTTTCCTATACTCCCGTATTTCTCCCATTCCGGTGCGGATCAATGCACCAGCGCCAGCCACAACGGCAGCGTCGCGACCGACAGCAAGGTACTGGCCGACACCAGGAAGGCGACATACGGGCCGTTGCCGCCCAGCCGGGCGGCCAGCACATAGCAGCTCGATGCGGTCGGCAGGGCGCAGAAGATGACGACGATCTGTAACTGCGGTTGCGGCAAACCGGCCCAGCGCCCCAGAATGAATGCCGCTGCCGGCACCAGCAACAACTTTACGGCAAAGAAGTAGGCCGCCAGACCCCTGGCTTGATGCAGGCCGGACAGGCGCAGCCCGGCGCCGACTGCGATCAACCCTAACGCGATCGATGCACTGCCCATGCGCGACAGGATGGCGCCCGCCACTTCCGGCAGTTGCAGACCTAGCAGGCTGTAGGCGGTGCCGCCGGCGGCGGCGATCAGCAGCGGGTTTTTCGCCAGTTCTTTCAGCAAACCGCCGCTTTTGTGCACCAGCGCATGGACCGCCGCGGCATTGCACAGCGGTACGGCAAAGCCGATCAGCACGGCCATCAAGGCGGTACCGTGCTCGCCGGCCAAGCGTGACGCCAGCGCTAACCCGATGTAGGAGTTGAAGCGGAACGCGGTTTGCACGCCCGATTCGAACAGCATCGCGCCGGGCCGAAACAGTGGCTTGGCCAGCCAGCCGCAGGCGATGCCGAGCGCGAGCGCCGCCAGCGCTGTCTGCACCAGTTTGCCGACGGTCAGGAAATCGAATGTGGTGCGGGCGGTCGAGTAAAACAGCAACGCCGGAAACAGCAGGAAGTAGACGAATTTTTCCAGGCCGATCCAAAACTCTGTGCCCCAGTCGGTGACCCGGATCAGGATGAAACCGATCAGGATCAGGCTGAAATCGGGCAGCAGCAGGGTGGCAATCGTCATCGGCAGTTCACCAGGATTTCGGCGACATCGCATCGATATCTCATCGACGTTCGATGCTTGTTGTATATGGTGTTTACTTTAGCAAGCCAGCCAATTCAACTGCCGTCTTGACGTTCATCTTGTCGAAAATATGCGCGCGGTGTACTTCGACGGTGCGCATGCTGATGCCGAGCTTGTCGGCGATCACCTTGTTCATCTTGCCGATCAGGATCAGGTCCAGCACTTCGCGTTCGCGCGCCGACAGCGTCGCCAGCCGCGCATGCACCGCCGCGCGCGTGCCGGCCTGCAGCGACGCGCCCAATGCCTCCTGCACCCGCTCCATCAGCTTGTTGTCGTTGAACGGCTTTTCAAAAAAGTCGAAGGCGCCGCGCTTCAGGCTGTCGACCGCCATCGGCACGTCGCCGTGGCCGGTCAGGAAGATCACCGGCAGCCTTTGCGTCAATCCCCGCGCGGCCATCGCATCGAACAGCGCAATGCCGCTCATGCCCGGCATCCGCACGTCGAGCAGCACGCAGTCGCCGGAGGGATCGAAAACGATGTCGGTCGTCACCCAGGCCAGAAATTTTTCCGGGTTGTCGTGCACGGTGGCGGCGATGCCGCAGGACTGCGCCAGCCAGCTGAGGGAGTCGCGGACCGCTTCTTCGTCGTCGATGATGTGCAGCATTAACTGTCCTTATGTGTGATTGACTGTCCGCTGGCCGACTGCTCCGGTACGGTCGTCGGGGCCGGGTCCATCGCAGGGTTTGGTGGCGGGTGTTGCGATGTGCCGGGCAAAATTGCCGGTAACGAAAAACGGAAGATGGTACCGCCGTTCGGGTTGTCCAGGTAGGTCAGCGTGCCGCCATGGAATTCGATGGCGCTGCGTGAGATGTTCAATCCCATCCCCATGCCTTCGGCCTTGGTCGAATAGAACGGCGAGAACAGGCGTTCGGCGACGTCGGCCGGGATGCCATGGCCCTGATCGATCACCGACACCACCACCTGTGCCGGAGTGTCGTTGGACCAGCCGGCCACGATGCGCAGAATGCGTCGTGACGGCGGGCTGTCTTGCATCGCTTCGATGCCGTTGCGGGTCAGGTTCAGCAACACCTGCTCGAGCAGCACGCGGTCGGCCAGCACCGGCGGCAAATCGGGTGCGATGCGGACCTTGAGCGCGACGAAGAAGGGCTGCGCCTGCAGCTCGATCAGCGGCATCAGGCTGTCGATCAGCGCCGCCATGTCGACCGGGCAGCGGCTCGCTTCGCGCTTCTTGACGAAGGTATGGACGCTGCGGATGATATTGCCGGCACGCTGCGCCTGCGCACTGGCCTTTTCCAGCGCCGGCTTCAGTTGACTGGCGGCGGCCTGGCCCGCTGCCAGCAGGTTCAGCGCCCCGGTCATGTAACTCGAGATTGCCGCCAGCGGCTGGTTCAGCTCATGTGCCAGGGTCGAGGCGATCTCGCCCATGGTCGCCAGGCGCGCGCTCGCCTGCAATTTTTCTTGCTGGCGCCGGTTCAGTTCCTCGGCCTGTTTGCGCTCGCTGATGTCGAGGATCGAACCCATCCAGCCGGTTTGCTTGCCGGTGTCGTCGATCAGCGGCGCCTCGAAGATCAGGGCCGCGAAGCGCTCGCCGCTGGCACGCTGGAACACCGTCTCGAATTGTGGCGTGATGGTGCCGGCCAGTACTTGGGCGAAGCGCTGCTGATATTCGTCCATCACCTCCGGCGCCCAGTATGGCATCGGCGGCAAGCGGCCTAGCAGCTCCTCGGCCGAATACCCGACCATCCGGCAAAACGCGGGATTGACGTAGATCACGCGTCCTTCCAGGTCGCGCGCACGCAGGCCGGTCACCAGCGAATTTTCCATCGCACTGCGAAACAATACCTGGCGCCGCAACGCGCCTTCGGCGGCGAGGCGCCGGTTGATGTCGCGCCACAGCGCCCACAGGCTCCAGATCAGGCCGAGCGCGAGCGCGATGACCGAGCCGACCAGCAGATTCGGCAGCAGTCTGGCGGCGGTCTTGATGCTGTTGGTGCGCAGGCTGAGCGATACGCCGGGCAGATCGAGCGCGCGCTGGTGCGTGTAGACGCCACGGCCGATGCCGCCGGACGCGCGCTGGGCGATGGTGTTCTCATCGTTGTCGACCAGCCTGATCTCGTTTTCCTGGGCGAACCACCACGGCACCATTTCATCGAGGATGTCGGCCACCAGGTAGCTGCCGATCAGGCTGCCGACGTATTGATCGCCGACGTACAGGGGCACGTGGTAGTCCATCAGCATCGGCCCCTTCTGACCGGCTGCCGGCGCGGGTTGGCTGTAGCGCGGTTTGCGGCTGCCGCGGGCGGTCTCCGCCGCCACTCGGGATGGTGCTGAAAAATCCTTCAGGGCGATCGGCATGTCGGCGGTCGAGCTGATCAGCCCGCCGTCGGCATCGAGCCACACCACCCGGTACAACTCGCGATTGTTGCTCAGCAGCGCGGTCATCCGTTCCCATAACTTTTTCTCGGATACGCTGCCGGTCGTGATTTCGTTTGCCGTCAGGCGGATGGCGTCTTCGTCGCGTCCAAGCTGGAAGCGGATAGTCTGCTCGACCCACAAGGTGTCGGCGATCAGCTGTTCCTGGCGCTCGTTGGCTTCCATCTGTTGCGCCTGCCACGGCAGCCACAGCAGCACCGCCAGAAATAACAGCACCAGCACGATGGGCGTGAGCCAGCGCAATGCGTGTCTGCGCTTGGGCCAGCGAAACTGAAATCGGGATTGCTTCATGGGCGTTAGTGTAAGACAAGCGCAGCGGTGTGAGGCAAGATGCGCACCAAACTTGGCGATAATCAGGAGCCGTATATATACTGGTAGTAACTTCTGTCTGGTAGCGCAATTAATATAAGCGACTGTTAGATATACTCCGACAAAAATATCTACCGCATGGATGCGGTAGAAGCCGGCTGCCGCAGCTGCCGGGCCGGTGCGTGGCTGTGGTTATCCACACTTGTGAGCGCGCGGAGGGCTGCAGACAATATGCCATTGTTCTCAATATCAATTCCATAACAATCCAAGGAGGCCCGGCCATGAAATTGAAGTCCTTGCTGCTCGCGTTGTCGGTGTCGGCCCTGGTCAGCGGTCATGCGCTGGCCCAGGCACCGATCGTGATCAAATTCAGCCACGTGGTGGCCAACGACACGCCCAAGGGCAAGGCCGCCGAGCGCTTCAAGGAACTCGCCGAAAAAGTCACCAAGGGTCGGGTCAAGGTCGAGCTGTACCCGAACAGCCAGCTGTACAAGGACAAGGAAGAACTGGAGGCGCTGCAGCTCGGCGCGGTGCAGATGCTGGCACCGTCGCTGGCCAAGTTCGGCCCGCTCGGGGTCAAGGAATTCGAGGTGTTCGACCTGCCCTATATTTTCCCGGCCAAGGACGTGCTGTACCGCGTGACCGAAGGCCCGATCGGCAAGGACCTGCTGAAGAAGCTGGAGCCGAAAGGCATTATCGGCCTGGGCTACTGGGACAATGGCTTCAAGGTGATGTCGGCCAACAAGCCATTGCATACGCCGGCCGATTTCAAGGGCCTGAAGATGCGCATCCAGTCGTCCAAGGTACTCGACGCGCAGATGCGGGCGCTGGGCGCCAACCCGCAGGTGCTGGCGTTCTCCGAGGTATACCAGGCGCTGCAGACCGGGGTGGTGGACGGCACCGAGAATCCGCCGTCCAACTTGTACACCCAGAAAATGCATGAGGTACAAAAGCATGTGACCGTGTCCAATCACGGCTATCTCGGCTATGCGGTGATCGTCAACAAGAAGTTCTGGGACGGTCTGCCGGCCGACATCCGCACCGCGCTCGACGGCGCGATGAAAGACGCGACCAAGTATGCCAATGCCATCGCGCAGCAGGAAAACGACGCGGCAATGGAAGCGGTCAGAAAATCCGGCAAATCGACCATCTATGTGCTCAACGACAAGGAAAAGGCCGAGTGGCGCAGGACCTTGCTGCCGGTGCAAAAACAGATGGAAGGCCGGATCGGCAAGGATCTGATTGCGTCGATCAACAAGGAAGCGGTCGCGCTGGGTTACAAGTAGACGAAGGGCTAGCGCCGACCAATCATTGATGACCATCGCCGACTGTTGGCACTTCCTCCCCTTCAAGGGGGAGGGCGGGGTGGGGATGGGTGTCAACGGTGCTGCTCACAACCCATCCCCATCCCAACCTTCCCCTTGAAGGGGAAGGAGCCGCCTTGCGAACGCCGTAAGCAAGGGAGGGCCGGGGTGGGGATGGGGCATCCGAGTCAAGGTCAGCTCCATTTTCACCCTCCCTTTCAAGGGGAGGGCCGGGGTGGGGATGGGGCATCCGAGTCAAGCTCAGCTCCATTTTCACCCTCCCTTTCAAGGGGAGGGCCGGGGTGGGGATGGGTTGTCAACGGTGCGGCTCATAACCCATCCCCATCCCAACCTTCCCCTTGAAGGGGAAGGAGCTCCCGGTAAGCAAAGAATCGGCTATCGAAAGTGTCCATGAAATTCCTCGACCACCTCGAAGAATGGCTGATCGCATCGCTGATGGCAGCTGCGACGGTCGTGATCTTCATCACGGTACTGCACCGCTTTGGGTCTGGCCTGCCGATTCCGGTGGTGCAGGATGCGCTGATCAAGCTCAACACCAGCTGGGCGCAGGAATTGTGCATTTATATGTTCGTCTGGATGGCGAAGTTCGGCGCGGCTTACGGCGTGCGCACCGGCATCCACGTCGGCGTCGACGTGCTGATCAACCAGCTGGATCAGCGCTGGCGCAATAAATTCATCATATTCGGCCTGCTGGCCGGCGCCGCATTTACCGGCATCGTCGGCAGCCTCGGCGCCAAGTTTGTGTGGGAGATGGGCCACACCGATCAAACCTCGGCCGACATGGAAGTGCCGATGTGGATCGTATATCTGGCGGTGCCGCTCGGCTCCTACCTGATGTCGTTCCGTTTCCTGCAGGTGACCTGGCAGTTCCTGACAACCGGGGTGTTGCCGAAACACGACCATGCGCATGTCGAGGGGCTGGAGCATGAGTTGGCGCATGAGTTGGCGCCCGCGTCGGTGCAGGGCAGCGGTTCCGGCTCTGGCACAGGGACCAAGCGATGAATGCCTTGATCATCTTCGTACTCTTGTTCGCGCTGATGCTGACCGGCATGCCGATCTCGATTTCGCTCGGCCTGACCGTGCTGACCTTCCTGTTTACGATGACGACGGTGCCAATTGAATCGGTCGCGCTGAAATTATTCACCGGCATCGAGAGGTTCGAGATCATGGCGATCCCGTTCTTCATCCTGGCCGGCAATTTCCTGACGCACGGCGGCGTGGCGCGCCGCATGATCAACTTCGCCACGGCGATGGTCGGCCATTGGCACGGCGGGCTCGCACTGGCCGGCGTGATGGCGTGCGCACTGTTTGCCGCAGTGTCGGGTTCGTCGCCGGCGACGGTGGTGGCGATCGGCTCGATCATCCTGCCGGCGATGGTCAGGCAGGGCTTTCCAAAGCGATTCGGCGCCGGTGTGATTACCACGTCGGGCGCGCTCGGCATCCTGATTCCGCCGTCGATCGTGATGGTGATGTATTCGGTCTCGACCAATACGTCGGTCGGTGCGCTGTTCATGGCCGGCGTGATTCCCGGCCTGCTGCTGGCGACACTGCTCGGCCTGACCACCTGGTTCCTGGCGCGCAAGAATAACTACCCGCGCCTGCCGAAAGCGAGCTGGGCGATGCGCTGGCGCACTTTCAAGGACAGTATCTGGGGCCTGTTGCTGATCATCGTGGTGATGGGCGGTATTTACAGCGGCGTGTTCACCCCGACCGAGGCGGCGGCGATGGCGGCGGTGTACGCGTTTTTCGTCGCGGTCTTTGTCTACAAGGA
Source organism: Pseudundibacterium arcticum (assembly GCF_042646465.1). NCBI lineage: Bacteria > Pseudomonadati > Pseudomonadota > Betaproteobacteria > Burkholderiales > Oxalobacteraceae > Pseudundibacterium > Pseudundibacterium arcticum. Next base: position 59,056 of record NZ_JBHRTP010000007.1, on the reverse strand, counting down.
CATGGGGTTGAAGAAGGTGCCGAAGGTGCTGCTGGACTCGGCTGCGATGTCGGCAATGTTGCTGTACATCATTACCAACGCGGTGCTGTTTTCGTTCTTGCTGACCAGCGAAAACATTCCACAGGTGATGGCCGAATGGATCACCAACAAGGGCTTGGGCGTGGTGCCGTTCCTGCTGGTCGTCAACGTGTTGCTGTTGTTGGCCGGCAATGTGATGGAGCCCTCATCGATCGTGCTGATCATGGCGCCGATCCTGTTTCCGGTCGCGATGAAGCTGGGCATCGACCCGATCCATTTCGGTATCTTGATTGTGGTCAACATGGAAGTCGGCCTGTGCCATCCGCCGGTCGGTCTCAATCTGTATGTGGCGTCCGGCATCACCAAGATGGGCATTACCGAGCTGACCATGGCCGTGATGCCGTGGCTGCTGACCATGCTGGCATTCCTGGCATTGATCACCTATGTGCCGCAGATTTCCTTGTGGTTACCGAACCTGGTCTATCGATAGTATTCGCAAATTTACAACAGTTTTGCGACTGTGCGAAAGTTGTTGAAAAATTAGGCAGATGCGCGGTATCCTTGCGGCCATTCTGAATGCTTTGCACGGGTCCAGACACGGCACAAAAGAGGGTGGTGGGCATAAAACGGTATCGATACCGAGCTAGTTCGAGGAGACAGGTATTCACATGATGCGGTTAGGGCAAGGCGCTGTAAACCTTGTCAATAAACGGCCGGGAATACTCAAGATGGTTTTAAAGGCGCATCGCAAGATGCGCCTTTTTTGTTTTATGCTTCGAGCTATGAAGAACAGTCAAGCCACGGAATTCTTTTCCTCCATCGTCGAGGCGCCGTTTGGTGCCATCGGCATCCGCACCGAAGCCGGCGTGCTGCGCGAGCTGGTGTACCTGCCATCGACCTTTGATGAGAAATCGCCGACCGACCAATTGGCGGAAGTTGCCGCAAGGCAAATCGAGCGCTATCTGGTCGAACCCGATTTTTGTTTCGACCTGCCACTGGCCGAAGTCGGCACCGCATTCCAGCACAAGGTGTGGGCCGCGATCGCATCGATTCCGCGTGGCGAGGTGCGCACTTATGGCCAGGTCGCCAAGCACATCCAGTCGGCGCCGCGTGCCGTTGGGCAGGCCTGCGGCGCGAACTGGTTTCCGCTCGTGATCCCGTGTCATCGGGTGACCGCGTCGGGCGGGCTGGGCGGCTTTTCGCACCACGACGATGAGACCGGCTTCCATCTTGGCGTCAAGCGCTGGCTGCTGGGCCATGAAGGCGTCGAGGGTTATTGATGACAGGGGCTCTGACGGTTGCTGATCAGGCGGCGATCGACGATTTTTGCGAAACCTTGTGGCTGGAAGACGGCCTCGCCAAAAATTCGCTCGACGCCTACCGCCGCGACATGCGGCTGTGTGCGCTATGGCTGGACCACCAGCGCGGCCACAGTCTCTATCTGGCCGATGGTGACGATCTGGCGGCCTATATCGCGGCCAAGCATGCCAGCTCCAAGCCGACTTCGGCCAACCGGCGGCTCGCGGTGCTGCGGCGTTTTTACCAGATGGCGCTGCGTGAAAACAGGATCAGCGTCGATCCCTGCCTGCACCTCAAAGCCGCCACGCAGCCACTGCGCCATGTGAAAACCATGTCGGAGGCGCAGGTCGAAGCCCTGCTGGCTGCGCCCGATACCGACACCGCGCTCGGTTTGCGCGACCGCACCATGCTGGAGCTGATGTATGCCAGCGGTCTGCGGGTATCGGAACTGGTGTTGCTGCAATCGGTCGAAGTCGGTCTGAACGAGGGCGTGCTGCGCGTCACCGGCAAGGGCAGCAAGACGCGGCTGGTGCCGTTCGGCACCGAGGCGCGCAGCTGGATCGAACGCTACCTGAAAGAAGCGCGGCCGGCGATCCTGGGCGGCCAGATCGACGACGCGCTATTCGTCACCGCGCGCGGCGGACCGATGACGCGCCAGATGTTCTGGATACTGATTAAAAAATACAAACTGGCCGCCGCGATCGAGACCCCGCTGTCACCGCATACGTTGCGGCACGCATTCGCTACCCACTTGCTGAATCACGGCGCCGATCTGCGGGTGGTGCAGCTGCTACTGGGCCACTCCGATATTTCGACCACACAAATCTATACGCACGTCGCCCGTGAACGGCTGAAGAAATTGCACGCCGACCATCATCCGCGCGGCGGCGGCGCGGCCGATGCCCTTGGCGGCAGCAGTAGCAAGGCCGGCGAGTGAGCGATATGAGCGATAATGAGGACACTTCGCTGCGTTACTGCGACACACTAGGGCGTGTTGACCTTTAATTTGGGCGATGCGTTCAAGCCAAAACGCGCGCTGGCAAGGCGTGCGGTGCGGCTAAGGCTGGTGCCTTAGCAAGACGCGCAACGCAGTCCAGCGCGCGTTTTGGCTTGAACCCGGAGGGAACGGGTCTAAACAGGCGCATGGCGTTGTTGCAGCCCGCTTACAGTGCTCGCACTGCGGCGCGTGCTGCGCCTAGCCCTGCACTTGTTTAGACTCGTTCGCACACTCAAATTAAAGGTCAACACGCCCTCGTATTACTGAAAGGAATGCAAATTGGCCAAAACAAATTTTCAATATGAAAAACGCCAGAAGGAACTGGAAAAGAAACGCAAGACTGAAGAAAAATTAAAACGCAAGCAAGAACGGCAGAATGCGCCGGCCGACGAAAATCCGGAACCGGCAGCGCCGGCGGTGGAACCGCCCGACGCGGCGTAAAATTTCAATGCGGCAACATCTCGCCGCACATCGAATGAGCCGGTCCCAGCACCGCCATGCCACGGCGGTTCTACCTCCGGCAGACGGATTCTGGCGGGTATGAGTTTGATGCATGCCTCAGTTACCATGTTCGATGCTTGCTGGCCCCGCATCGACCTGCCGTCAGTACTGTCACTGCAATAAAGCATCCATCAGTCTGTCCCAGTGTTTGCTGTACTTGGGAGAAGGCCGCCACATGGAAATGTCCAGACTGAATCACACGGCCGCGCAATCCCGACAACCTGTTCGATCGGTTTGCCTGTTCCCCGTTCCTGCTGCAGCCACCGCGCCTGATGTCATGGTCGCAGGCGGCGAAGCTGGCCGATCACGGCCTGTACATCGCCAAGCGCGGCGGCCAATACAAAACCGGGGGCGCCCATCATCGGCGCCCCCGGTTTTATTTTTTCGGTGATCGGAATTGGTCGCGGATTGGTCGCGAATTGGTCCCTGTTAATCAGGCTTCCGCAGCAGCCGTCGTCACCGCCGCCACCTCGTCGTGGGTATGCGGATGCGCGCCCTTCAGGTAACGCAGCACCCGCTTGCCGAAGCTGTCCAGATACGAGTACGCTACCGGCACCACCACCAGCGTCAGCACGGTCGAGGTGATGATGCCGCCGATCACCGCGCGTCCCATCGGCGCCTGCTGCTCGCCGCCATCGCCCAGACCGAGCGCCATCGGCAACATCCCGAAAATCATCGCCAGCGTGGTCATCAGAATCGGCCGCAGGCGTACCTGTCCGGCAGTCAGGATCGCATCGTGCTGCGATTGGCCTTCGCGCTGCGCATGGTTGGTGAAATCGACCAGCAGGATTGCATTCTTGGTCACCAGGCCCATCAGCATGATGAAGCCGATCACCGAGAAGATGTTCAGCGTGCTGCCGGTAATCAGCAGCGCCAGCAGCACGCCGATCAGCGAGAACGGCAGCGACACCATGATCGCGATCGGCTGCAGGAAGCTGCCGAACTGTGAGGCCAGCACCAGGTAGATGAAGATCACCGCGATCCCCAGCGCCATCATGGCGCCGGCCATGGTTTCCTGCATCTGCTGGGCACTGCCGGCCACGTCGAAGCGCACACCGGCCGGCAGCTCGATCGATTTGATGGCTTTCTGCACATCGCTGTCGACGTCGCCGTTCGGGCGGCCTTCGACCCCGGCGTAGACCGCCACGCGGCGTTGCAGCGCCTGGCGTTTCAGCACTTGCGGGCTGGACGACGGCACGAACTCGACCACCTGGCGCAGCGGGATCATGATCGGCTTGCCGTCTGCGCCGATCTTGCTGGAGGCCAGCGACAGGTCGGCCAGGTCGGCGATCTTCTGCCGGCCGGACTTGGGCAGCTGCACATTGACGTCGTAGTTCTGGCCGTCGCCCGCCAGCCAGTGACTGACCGTGTCGCCCGCCACAAACGGACGCAGCGCGCTGCCGATCTGCTGCACCGACAGGCCCAGGTCGCTGGCCAGTTCGTTGTTGATCTTGATCGTGGTCGACGGATTGGCGCCTTCCTGGCTGTATTCCAGGTCGACCACGCCCTTGATGTTGCGCATCTTGTCCATCAGGCGATGGGCCACGTCGTCCAGCTTGCCTTCGTCGGTGCCCAGGATCGCGATGAAGATCGGTTTCTGGCCGACCGACAGGGTGATGCCGGCGATCGGTTGCAGGCGCTCGCGGATCAGCTTTTCCAGCTCCTTCTGCGAGTGGCGCTTCTTCACCTTGACGTCGGTCAGTTTGAGGTCGACGCGCGCGGTGTTGCGGCCGTCCTGGGTGCCGACCACGGCCAGCAGGCTTTCGATTTCAGGGAAGCCCTTCAGCGCGTCCTCGATCTGGTGCACCTTGATGTCGGTGTATTCCAGGCTGGAGCCGACTGGCGTCTTGAAGCGCAGGTTGATCCAGCCCTGGTCGGTTTCCGGGAACATCTCGCCGCCTATCAGCGGCACCAGCATGATGCTGCCGACGAACAGCGCGAGCGCCGTAGTCAGGGTCAGCTTGCGCCAGCGCAACGCCACGCCCAGCACCTTGCCGTACACCAGGTGCAGCTGGTCGATGCGGTGTTCGATCCAAGCCATGAAGCGGCCCAGCCAAGGCGCATACTTGAAGCGGTCCTTGACCGGATCGCGCCACACCGACGACAGCATCGGGTCGAGCGTGAAGCTGACGAACAGCGACACCAGCACCGCTACTGCCACGGTAATTCCGAACTGCAGGAAGAAGCGGCCGATGATGCCCTTCATGAAGGCCACCGGCACGAACACGGCAACGATTGCGAAGGTGGTGGCCATCACGGCCAGGCCGATTTCATTGGTGCCGTCGTTGGCCGCCTTCAGGTGGTTCTTGCCCATGCCGAGGTGGCGTACGATGTTCTCGCGCACCACGATGGCGTCGTCGACCAGCAGGCCGATGCACAGCGACAGCGCCATCAGGGTCAGGAAATTCAAGGTGAAGCCGAAGGCCTTCATCGCGATGAAGCTGGCCATCACCGAGATTGGCAGGGTCAGGCCGGTGATGATGGTGCTGCGCCAGGAGTGCAGGAACAAGAACACGATCACCATGGTCAGGATCGCGCCTTCCACAATGGTTTCCTTGACGTTGTTGAGCTGGCTCTGCACCCGTTCCGATTCGTCGTTCATCAGGCGCAGCTTGATGTCGGACGGCAGCGATTTCTGTAGCTCGGCGACGACGCGCTGGATGCCGGTGCCCACTTCGACCACGTTGGCGTCCTGCACCTTGGTGATTTCGATCGAGATCGCGCGTTCGCCGTTCAGGCGCGAGATCGACAGCTCTTCCTGCTCGCCATCGACCACCTTGGCCACCTGTTCCAGGTAGACCGGGCCGTTGGCGCGGCGCGCCACGATGATCTTGTTGAATTCACGCGCATCCTTCATCTTGCCCTCGACCCGCACCAGCTGCTCGGCGGCGCCGAAGCTGATGCTGCCGGCCGGCAGATTGGTGTTGGCGGCCTGGATCGCGCGGATCACTTCATCGACGCCGATGCCCTGGGCCGTCATGTCGTTCGGCTTCAGGCTGATCAGGATCTGGCGCGCGGTGGTGCCGCTCAGCTTGACCTGGCCGACCCCGGCCACGCTCTGGAAGCGCTTGGTGATGGTCTGCTCGGTCATGGTCGACAGCTCGCGCAGCGTATGGTGGCTGGCGGTCAGGCTCAGCTGCGCAATCGCGCGCTCATTGTCGCCTTCGGCGCGCGCGATGAACGGATCCTTGGCTTCTTTCGGGAAGCGCGGACGCACCAGCGCCACCTTGTCGCGCAGATCCTGCATCGCCTTGTCCATATTGGTGGATAGTTCGAATTCCAGATAGACCCCGGCCCGGCCTTCCCACGAGTTGGCGCGGATGGTCTTGATGCCGCTGACGGTGTTGACGATGTCTTCGATCGGACGGGTGATGTCGTTTTCCACCGCTTCCGGCGAGGCGCCTGGATACTGCACCTCAATCGCGGCGAACGGGAATTCGACGCTCGGCATGCTTTCCAGGCCCAGGCCCTTGTAGGAGAACAGGCCGAGAACGACGAGCGCCACCATTACCATGGTGGCGAACACCGGGTTCTGGATACTGGTTTTAGTGATCCACATGGTTTAGCCCTTTTGCGCCAGCGTGCCCACCATGGCCGCCTTGGCAGCCGGCGGCGGCGTGGACAGCTTGACCTGGCTGCCCGGCTTGACGTCGTCGAGCTTGGAGATGATGACGCTGGCGCCCTTGTCCAGGCCCGCCGTCACTTCGGCATAGCCTTCGTCCTCATTGCGCAGGCCCAGCCTGACCGGCTGCGCCACCACCTTGCCGCCTTCGATCTTGTAGACCACCTGCTGGCCTTTTTCGGTGCGCAGCGCCGCCATCGGCACCAGCGGCATCACCGGCGAGCGTTCGGTGGTGATGCTGCCCTTGGCGAACATGCCGCCGCGCAGGGCGCCGTCGGCGTTCGGCACCGACACATACACCAGCATTGCGCGCGAACCGGCCTCGGTGGTCGGGTTGATGCGCGCCACCTTGCCGGAGAACTGACGGCCGGCGAATCCATCGACATGGAAGCCGACGTCCTGGCCCGGCCGGATGCGCGGGATCTCGCTGGCCGGTACCTGTGCTTCCAAGGTCAGCTGCGCCAGATTGACGATCGAGAACAGCGCCGAATCGGGCGACGCCTTGTCGCCGGTCTGCAGGTGGCGTTTGCTGACGATGCCGTCGATCGGTGCGCGGATCACGGCGTCGTCCAGCGCACGTTGGGCAATCTCGAGCTGCGACGAGGTCGACTTGAGACTGGCACGCGCCAGTTCGACGCTGTTATGCGCGGTGTCTACCGCATTCTGCGAAATATAGTTCTGCTTCAACAGCGACTGATTGGTGTCATTGTTCTTGCTGGCCAATGACAGCTTGGCCGTGGCCTCGTCCAGCGCCGCTTGCTGGGTCGCGACGCGCGCGCGCAGGTCGGCGCTGTCGAGCCGCGCAATGATCTGGCCGCGCGTTACCTTCATGCCTTCCTGCACCAGGGTCTCGCGCACCTCGGCTGCGACTTTGGCCTTGACCGTGGTCTGCATTAGTGGCAACAACGAACCTGAAACCGGCAGCGTCACGCGCAATTCGCGCGCGTCGATGGTGGCGACATCGCCGGCGGCAAGCTCGAACACGGTCGGCTGCCTGTCCCCCGATTTGGCTTCGGCCTGTTCTTTTGCAGCGGATTTTTTTGCGTGCATCATCATCCATCCGCCGCCGGTGGCGCCGATCAGGATCAGTGCCGCGAGTGGTATGCGCCAGCGTTTGCGGCTGGCGGTTGGGGAGCTGGGTGCTGGCTGCGTGTTTTCAGGTTTCATGATGGCTTTTGACGATGTGAAAAATGAAAAGGAAATACCAGCGCATGGTCGATGCGCTGGTATTGCGGGTTGGTGCTAATCGTGTACAACACGATCGACTGCGGCTACTTCATGCTGTCCGTGATCCCTGCATTGATATGGGAGTATGGGCTTGACGCCTTTATTTTTTAAGTGGGAAGAACGACTTGATATTGGAGTATCTATCTCCTCGCTGATTCTTCATGCGGCTGTCATCGCCGTTCCAGGTGTCGGACCCGGCTGCCGGTGCATCTTTTTGTTACTTATTCTGAGCGTCCGATATTATGCGGGAAGATCGCCGCTCACAATGCCACTGGCTGCGACAAAATTCGTCCGCATGGCGGCGCGTACCGCATGCTGCCGCGCTGGCCGTGGCACCGATCTCGCGTCATCGATTTGCCCCGCTTTGCCGTATCATTTCCCCCCGGCGCCGTCGGGTCCGATCACTGTAAGTAAAGGTGGCAGCCGGTGCTAACGGAATGCGACGGGCTGCGGCTTGGATGGCATGGAATGCAAAAAAGCGCGGCTGGAGTGATTGCAGCAACGACGTTTAACTGTGGCCGGCATTCTTCAGGCTTTGCCGGGCCGGAAAATTGATGCGTGGGGTATATAAAAATTACCTAAGACTTAATTGATAAATGGGGTGCTGTATGCGGCAGTATATTGGCATGGCAGCCGACAGTGACTGCGGCGCATGATGGCGCCGAATCGAATAATGCAATCAAGCTATTGACCTAGCTCAATTGACTTTCGGTTACCACGGATGAGAATGAATGTGGCAAGACCGCGATGGACTGCGCGCGTTCGGAGTCGCGGCCGATTACATTTTTGCACCAGCTTTAGAGCCGCCATATAACGGTGCATGCTGTGCGTTACGAGGCTGTTGCGAAGTCTGCCTGACCGGGCCCGACGCAACGTGAATTTGGCATCAGTCTTCAAGGACCAGTGCAGTGCTCAAGTCAGTCCCCGGAAATGGTTCCCGCCCTCCACCAGACACCGGTGCCGCCGCGTCTGAAGCTGGCAGTCGGCAGGAAGCCGGCATCGGCCCGCATCCGGCATCGATGCAAGCGTCGATTCACGCATCGCCGGCAGACATAGATGTCGGGGCCGATCTGGATGCGCGCGATATTTTGCGTGACGCGATGTCGCATTTTGTGGCGATGATCGAAGACTCGTCGGTGATGGCGGTCCTGAGTTTCGACCGCAACGGCGTCGTGCGTCTGTGGAATAGTGCAAGTGCCGCGCTGTACCAGATCGCGACCGCCGATGCGCTCGGCAAATCGATGCGCGAGCTGCTGTCGCATCCCGAGCGGGAGCAGGAATTTTCCGCCGTAGTTCAGCAGATCTGGGATACCGGAGTGCCGACCATGCCGGCCGAATGGCAAGTCAGCACCCGCGGCGGGCGTGCTCTGACGGTATATTCCACCATGCTGCCGGTGTTCCGACAGGGCGCTGTCAGTCAGATTTTGTGTATGGACGTTGATGTCACCGGGCGCAAGCAGGCCGAAGTGTCGGCGCTGATGGCAAGAGAGGGCCATTTTCACGCCCTGTTTGACAGCTCTGCCGACGCCATCATGCAGATCGAAGAGGCGCGTTTTCTCGATGTCAATCCGGCCGCACAAAAGCTGTTCGGGTATGCGGAAAAGCCCACTTTGGTCGGCAGATTTATGGAAGATATTTCGCCGCCGCGACAACCCGACGGCAAGCCCTCGTATGAAAAGGCGCGCGCGATGCTCCGGTTGGCACAGCAGAAGGGTAACCACCGTTTCGAGTGGCAATATCTCGACAGCAAGCATGAGCCGTTCTGGTGCGAGGTGCTAATCACTGCGATCCCGATCGACCATGGCCCCTTGCTGTATGCGGTGGTGCGCGATATTTCGAAACGCAAGAGCGACCAACAATCGTTGCACCTGGCGGCACAGGTATTTCAGAACAGCCGCGAGGCGATCCTGATCGCCGACCGCCACCGGCGGATCATGTCGGTCAACGAGGCATTTACCGACATCACCGGTTTTCGTCCCGATGAAGTGATCGGCAAGGCGCCGCCGATGTTGCGCACCGGCCTGCACGACCCCAAGTTTTACCGCACCATCTGGGACCAGCTCACGGCCAGCGATCACTGGCAAGGCGAATTGCTGGGAACGCGCAAGGGCGGACCGGTGTATCCGCAGTGGCTGTCGATCACGGTGGTGCGCAATCACCGGCATCAGGTCTGTAATTACATCGCGATTTTCTCCGATATTTCCGAGCGCAAGGCAACCGAGGACAAGACCCGCCACATCGCCGAGCATGACTTCCTGACCGGCTTGCCAAACCGTCTGCTGCTGCTCGACCGGCTCGGGCAGGCAATCGGCGCGGCGGAACGCACCAGCGGCCAGCTGGCGATCCTGTTCCTCGATCTCGACCGCTTCAAGAGCATCAACGACTCGATGGGCCATCATATTGGCGACAAGCTGTTGCAAGTGGTAGCCGAGCGTCTTAAAAGATGTGTGCGCAGCGTCGACACCGTCAGCCGCCAGGGGGGGGATGAATTCGTGATCCTGCTGATCAACCCCGGCGGCCAGGCGCACGCGGCGCACATCGCGGCCAACGTGCTGCGATCATTGGCGATGCCATGCAAGATCGAGAACTACGAGATTGTGATCACGACCTGCATTGGCATTAGCATCTATCCGGGCGATGGCAAGGACATCGACATGCTGATCAAGAATGCCGACCTCGCGATGTATCACGCCAAGCAAAGCGGCCGCAACGGCTACCAGTTTTTCAACGACGACATGAACCTGCGCATTGTCGAACGTACCTCGATGGAAAACAGCCTGAAGCAGGCGCTCGCGCAGGGCGACTTTTTCCTCGAATACCAGCCCGAGATCGACATCGCCAGCGGCCGCATCATTGGTGCCGAAGCCCTGCTGCGCTGGCGCCATCCAGAGCTGGGGCTGCTGTCGCCGGCGCGCTTCATACCGATCGCCGACGATTGCGGCCTGGCCAACGCGATCGGCAATTGGGTACTGACGACCGCCTGTCGCCAAGCCAGGGTCTGGCTCGACGACGGCATGCCAATGGTGGTGTCGGTCAACATGTCAGTGTCCCAGCTCCGCCAAAAAGACCTGTTGCAAAGCGTGACCGATGTACTGCAGCAGACCGGCCTGGATCCGAAATACCTGGAACTGGAAATCACCGAAGGCATCCTCATGGGCACCGACGATCGCACGGTCGAGACCATGAAGGCGCTGCGTAAACTGGGCATCAAGCTGGCGCTCGACGATTTCGGCACCGGATTTTCGAGCCTGAGTGATCTGAAACGATTTTCGATCGACAAGTTGAAGATTGATAAATCCTTCGTGCGCGACATCGGCGACGACCCGGACGACGCCGCGATCATCAGCGCGATCATCGCGATGGCGAAAAATATGAACCTGAAAGTGATCGCCGAAGGCGTCGAGACCGCTGCGCAGCTCGATTTCCTGCAGGCGCATGGCTGCGACGTATATCAGGGCTACTACTCCAGCCGGTCGTTGTCACCGCAGAATCTGGCGCGGCTGCGGGCGCCGATTGATGGACAGTCGCTGTGGCATTGAGGCATTGAGGCGTTCGGTCCACGCCGACAGCGCAGGACCATCGAGCGCATGGCATGGTTTGCGTGCCACTTACATCGCTGGAGTGATTGGACCCGGCGCCATGCCGGGGACGGTGGATGCGGGGCTGCTTGCCGGCGCGATGTCGCCTGTGGCACCGGGCGCGAGCGCAGCGCCGCCACGATTGTCGGTGGCCATCATCCCGTCGCCGTTTCCGTTCGCGGCACCATACAGCCTGATCCGCACCAGCACCTGGCCGTGATCGGAAGTCTCCGGCTGGCGCAGTGCGACATGGTCGTTCAGGTACAGTACCTCGGTCACTTCGCCGATCGCAAAGCGCGAGGCTGGATTGAATTCCTCCGACACCAGGATGTGGTCGATGGTTTCGTAACTGCCTTCATGCACGCTGCTGAAGCCCACATTGCGTACCGGATCGTGGCGCGACTGGATCAGGTAACTGTCGAACAGCCGATCGTCGAAACCCGTCTTGCCATGCCGCCCGGCGCCCATCACCAGTTGGGTCGAGACCGCCGTCGCCACGTCGTTGAAGTCGCCCATCACCACCAGCGGTACCCGATTGTCCTGCACCGCATCGGTCAGCAGATAGCGCAGGCCCAACGCCTCGGTACCGCGCTTGATCAGCGAGCGCAGGCTCGCGATACCAAGATGATACGGATCGTCGTCGTTCTCGCCGTTATTGAAGTCCGGCCGCTTCGACTTCAGGTGCACCACGAACACATTGATCACCAGTTCGCTGGACACGGCTACCCGTGCATGCAGCACTGGCCGCGTGAAGCGGTTGGTGGCATCCACCGCATCGGGCAGCGTGACCGCCAGATTGCGCGGCAACTCGGCGTAGGTATTGGTGCCTTCGATCAGAGGCAGTTTGGAGACCAGCGCCACGCTCGGCGTCAGCGGCAGCCGCGGGTCGGGGTCGAAGCCAAGATGATGCGCCTGGCGATAATGCTGGCTGCGGGCCAGCACATCCTTTAACGCCTGTTGTGAAAAAATTTCCTGGAAACCGATCACGTCCGCGTTCAGGCGATCGATCTGCTGTGCGATCCAGCTGACCTTGGCATCATATTCGGCCAGTGTGTACGGCTCCTGATTGTCGTAATACTTCGCACCCGGCAGCGCCAGATTGCGGACATTGAAGGTGGCAAAATGGATTTCTTGTCGCATCGTGTCCTCGCGGTGTTTGGAACTAGCGTATCACGCATGCCAGCGGTCGCCTATACCGGCATTGGCTATAGTGTTCGTCATTTTGGTACGATACCGGGCTGTGCACGATAGTCCAACCGCAACCTGCAATCCCGATGTCAAAACACGCTCCCGAAACCCCCGCCACCAAATTCCTGCGCGATGCGGGCATCGTCTTCACCGATCATCTGTATGACTACCAGCCGCACGGCGGCACCAGCGTATCGTCGCAGGCGCTCGGGGTCGACGAGTATGCGGTAGTCAAGACCTTGGTGATGGAAGACGAAACCGGGGCGCCGCTGCTGGTGCTGATGCACGGCACGCGGAAAGTCTCGACCAAGGCGCTGGCCCGTGCCGCCGGCGTCAAATCGATCGAACCCTGCAAACCCGAAGTGGCGCAGCGCCACACCGGCTACCTGGTCGGCGGCACCTCGCCGTTCGGCACAAAAAAGCACATGCCCATCTATCTGGAACAAAGCATCTGCGATTTGCCGCGGCTGTATATCAACGGCGGCCGGCGCGGCTATCTGGTCGGGATCGAACCGCAGGAGCTGGTGCGAGTACTGCGGCCGGTACTGGTCCAGGTGGGCATGGCGCAGTAGTCGCGATGGCTCAGATATGCCGTTAAAAATCCTTGAAAATACCGAAAAAAATGCGCAGGCGCGATTACACTAGCGTGCGCATCGGCAACCAAGATGCCGTGCTGCCAACAAATTCGTAGATAAAAAAGAAAGAAAGTCGATGGTCACAATACTGTTCGCAATCGCCGCCTACCTGATCGGCTCGATCTCCTTCGCGGTGGTGGTCAGCAAACTGTTCGGCCTGTCCGATCCCCGCACCTATGGCTCGCGCAATCCCGGCGCCACCAACGTGCTGCGCAGCGGTAACAAGGCGGCAGCCGTGCTGACCCTGATCGGCGACGGCTTCAAGGGCTGGTTGGCGGTGTGGCTGGCGCAGCGCTATGGCCCGCAGTTCGGTATGGAAGACGGCGGCATCGCACTGGTCGCCATCGCGGTATTTCTCGGTCATCTGTGGCCGGTGTATTTTCGTTTTGTCGGCGGCAAGGGCGTCGCCACCGCACTGGGCGTGCTGCTCGGCATCAATCCGTGGCTGGGGCTGGCGACACTGGTGACCTGGCTGGTGGTGGCCTATGCCTTCCGGTACTCGTCGCTGGCGGCACTGATAGCGGCAATCTTCGCACCGTTTTATTCGGGTTTGCTGTTTGGCGTCGACGCCACTTTTTTTGCGGTATTGGCGATGAGCGTGCTACTGGTTTACCGGCATCGGCAGAATATAGCGAATCTGATGGCGGGTAAGGAAGGGCGCCTGGGCAGCAAGAAGAAATGAGCTGCGGCCAGCGTGATTACGCTAACCCGGCGTGATTCTCCGGCACTGAAGGTCTGACACCATCGGTCACAACTGCGCGACTCAGGTCAACTCATTGAGCGGCCAGCGTGGCCGCACATTGAACGCATAATCATGCGTCGCCGCTGCCGGATCGCGTTGCAGGCGCAACGCGCCGGCAAAGGCGATCATCGCGCCGTTGTCGGTGCAAAATTCCAGTTCCGGGTAGAACACCTGAAAGCGCTTCTTGTCGGCCGCGGCATTGAGCGCGCTGCGCAATTGTGCGTTGGCACCGACGCCGCCGGCGATGACCAGCCGATTCAGGCCGGTTTGCTTGAGCGCCGCGATGCATTTTGCGACCAGCACCTCGACCATCGCATCGACGAATGCGCGCGCGATATTGGCCTTGTCCTGCTCGCAGATATTGGCGGGATGGTTCTTGACCAGCGTCAGCACCGCGGTTTTCAAGCCGGAAAAGCTGAAATTCAGATCCTTCGAATGCAACATCGGTCGGGGCAGCTTGTAGGCCAGCGGGTCGCCGAATTCAGCCATGCGCGAAATCGCCGGTCCGCCGGGATAGCCAAGTCCGAGCAGCTTGGCCGATTTGTCGAACGCTTCGCCGGCGGCGTCGTCCAGCGTGTCGCCCAGCAAGGCATATTGGCCGACGCCATCGACCCGCATCAGCTGGGTATGGCCGCCCGATACCAGCAAGGCCACGAATGGAAATCGTGGCGGCGCATAGGATGCATTCGTGGCCAGCAACGGCGACAATAGATGGCCTTCCAAATGATGCACACCGAGCACCGGCTTGCCGAGCGCCAGCCCCAAACTGCAGGCAACCGAGGCGCCGACCAGCAGCGCGCCGGCCAAGCCCGGCCCTTGCGTATAGGCGATCGCATCGATCGCCGCGTGTTCCACGCCAGCCGCGGCAAAACACTGTTCCAGCAACGGTATCGCGCGCCGGATATGGTCGCGCGAGGCCAGTTCGGGCACGACCCCGCCGTAGGCTTCATGCATCGCGACTTGCGAATGCAGCGCGTGCGCCAGCAAACCTTTTTGCGTGTCATACAGCGCAATACCGGTTTCATCACAGGACGATTCAATACCTAGAACGAGCATGGGGAGACAGTTGGCGTGATTCTTGCGTGGATTGTAACGTATTCCGAACGTACTCCTAATGTACTCCCAACCTACTCCATCAATAACGAGGCCCGAAGTGTCTGGCGTGTCTGACGAATGGCGATGAATCGATACCCACCCAATGACGTGCGCTCGCTGCGCATCGTCGTCATCAATTCCATCATGCCGCCCGAAGGCGAGCAGGACGAGCTGGCCTGGGCCCAAGCCGAGCGGGCGCGCGCCTTGCGGATCGGCTTGCTGGAGGCGGGCTATAACATCATCGCGGTGTTTCCGGCGGATCTGCATTTGCCGGACCGGGTGGCGCAATTGCAGCCCGACATGATCATCATCGATGCCGAATCGGATGCGCGCGACGTGCTGGAGCATGTCGTGATAGCGACTCAGGGCGCGCCGCGCCCGATCGTCCTGTTTACCGAGGACCATGACAAGTCGAGTATGGAAGCGGCGATGGCGGCCGGCGTGTCGGCTTACATCGTCGCCGGTTTGCAGTCCGAGCGCATCAAGCCGGTGCTCGATGTGGCGCTGGCACGCTTCAATGTCGACCAGAAATTGCGCACCGAATTATCCGATACCAAGCTCAAGCTGGCCGAGCGCAAGACCATCGACCGCGCCAAGGGCTTGCTGATGGAGCGCCACAAGATGACGGAAGACGAGGCTTATCAAAAGCTGCGCCGGCTGGCGATGGACAAGAATCTGAAATTGTCGGATGTGGCGCAACGGATACTCGATGCGGCCGAATTGCTGGGCTGATCTTTTGCGCCTCATTTTGATGCGTCGCACAAAAATAGAGCGGAAATTGGTTGTAAAGGGAGCAGATTGCGCCAAAAGATTCCGAATCTGGCTGGCACACCAATTGCAATGGAGTAGGTAGCGCCAACGGCGGCGCTGCGAACAGTACAGTGAACATTAATTCGTTTTGACCAACGTCGGTCGAGACAATTTGGACAAAGGCGTCCGAGTCAGGTGAGCCAAGCTCACGCTGACCGGACGCCTTTCTTTTTGCCCATACCACTTGGATCTCGAGGACCTCATGACGACAGAAGACAGCAATACCAACACGCGCCGACGCACCATCCTGAAGGTTGGGGCGAGCCTCACGGCCAGCGCCTTCGCCGGTTTGGCCACGCGGGGCGTATGGGCTGCCGGTTCCGATAAACCGGAAAAAGAGGAAGTCAGGATTGGCTTCATCCCGTTGACCGATTGCGCCTCGGTGATCATGGCGTCGGTGCTGGGTTTCGACAAGAAATACGGCGTCAAGATTATTCCTACCAAAGAATCTTCGTGGGCCAGCGTGCGCGACAAGCTGGTCAATGGCGAGCTCGACGCCGCGCATGTGCTGTATGGCTTGATCTACGGCGTGCAACTTGGCATCGGCGGGCCGAAGAAGGACATGGCGGTGTTGATGGCACTCAACAACAATGGCCAGGCGATCACGCTGTCGAAGAAAATTGCAGACAAGGGGGCAGTCGACGGCGCCGGTCTTGCCAAATTGATGCAAACCGACAAGCGCGAGTACACCTTTGCGCAAACCTTCCCGACCGGCACCCACGCGATGTGGCTGTACTACTGGCTGGCTGCGAACGGCATCAATCCGATGCGGGAGGCCAAGGTCATCACCGTGCCGCCACCGCAAATGGTCGCCAATATGCGGGTCGGTAACATGGACGGCTTTTGCGTCGGTGAACCGTGGGGCCATCGCGCGATCGTCGATGGCATCGGCATCACTGCCACCACAACCCAGGATATCTGGAAAGATCACCCGGAAAAAGTGCTCGGCACGACCGCCGAGTTCGTCCAGAAATATCCGAATACCGCGCGCGCAGTGACCGCCGCAATTCTGGAAGCGAGCCGCTGGATCGACGCCTCGCTGTCCAATAAAAACAAGATGGCGGCGACCATTGCCGATAAATCGTACGTGAATACCTCGGTCGACGTGATCAATCAGCGCATCCTTGGTCGTTACCAGAACGGCCTGGGCAAGACCTGGGATGACCCGAACTTCATGAAGTTCTTCAACGACGGCGCAGTCAATTTCCCTTACCTGTCCGACGGCATGTGGTTCCTGACCCAGCACAAGCGCTGGGGTCTGCTCAAGAGCGATCCCGATTACCTGGCGGTGGCGAAGGCCGTTAATCAGATCGATTTGTACAAGGAAGCCGCCAGCATGGCCAAGGTCAATCTGCCCAAGGACGTGATGCGATCCAGCAAGCTGATGGATGGCACGGTGTGGGATGGCAAGAATCCGGCAGCGTATGCCGCTTCGTTCAAGATCAAGGCTTAAGGAGGCGCCATGAATGCAGTGATAGACACGGTATTAAATCAGAACGCAGCGCCGCCAGCAGCGCCGCCATCGGCGTCCGTCCCTAAAAAAATGTCTGCCAAATCGGATCAGATCGAAACCAGGAAAGCCATCGTTGCAGTTGCCTCGCGACCGAAAACCGGCAACAAAGGGTCGTCGTTGCGGGCACTCTTTGCGGCCGTCTTGCCGCCGTTGCTGGGTTTGGCCTTGCTGGTGCTGGTGTGGGCAATTGTCGCGGAAAAAAACAGCGGCATTCCGTCGCCGCTGCTGACGCTGAACGAGGCGATCAAACTGTTCTCCGATCCGTTTTATCAAAAAGGACCGAACGATCAGGGCATCGGCTGGAACATCCTCGCTTCGTTGAAGCGCGTCGCCGTCGGCTTCAGTCTGGCGGCACTGATCGGCATCCCGCTCGGATTCATGGTGGGCCGTTTCAAGTTCTTGTCGGGCATGTTCGGTCCGATCATCAGCCTGCTCAAGCCAGTGTCGCCGTTGGCGTGGCTGCCGATCGGTCTGCTGGTGTTCAAGGCCGCCAATCCGGCGGCGATCTGGGCCATTTTCATTTGCTCGATCTGGCCGATGATCATCAACACCGCGGTGGGTGTGCAGCGGGTGCCGCAAGATTACATGAACGTGGCCAGGGTATTGAATCTGTCCGAGTGGAAGATCCTCACCAAGATACTGTTCCCGTCGGTGCTGCCTTACATGCTGACCGGCGTCCGGCTGGCGATCGGCACCGCGTGGCTGGTGATTGTCGCAGCGGAAATGTTGACCGGCGGTGTCGGTATCGGTTTCTGGGTCTGGGATGAATGGAATAACTTGAACGTGCCACACATCATCATCGCGATCGTGGTGATCGGCGTCGTGGGTTTATTGCTGGAACAGGCGCTGGTGGCGCTGGCCAAGGCATTCACGTACGAAGAAGTGGGTAGCTAGGCTGCGATGCGATGCGATGCGTCGCATCAGCGAACCGGCATTGACATGCGGTGTGGGGAAAGTTGAGAAAGTGGAGAAAACAATGACGGATAACGCGTTCAACAAATTCATCGAGATTCAACATGTGGAAATGGCGTTTCATACCAAAAAAGGAACGTTCCACGCATTGCGTGACATTAACCTGACGGTGAAAAAGGGCGAGGTCATCACGCTGATCGGTCATTCCGGTTGCGGCAAATCGACGCTGCTGAACTTGATCGCCGGCCTGCTGACCGCAACCGATGGCACGCTGCTGTGCGCCAAGCGCGAAATCGCCGGGCCATCGCCGGAGCGCGGGGTGGTGTTTCAAAATCATTCGCTGCTGCCTTGGCTGACCTGTTACCAGAACGTGCATCTGGCGGTCGAGCGCGTGTTCGGTGCGACCGAGTCGAAGGCGCGGCTGACAGAGCGCACCCGGGCCGCACTGGGCTTGGTCGGGCTGATGCACGCGGAGCACAAGCGTCCGCACGAGATTTCGGGCGGCATGAAACAGCGGGTCGGAATTGCGCGGGCGCTGTCGATGGAACCGAAAGTGTTGCTGATGGATGAGCCATTTGGCGCGCTCGATGCATTGACGCGCGCCCATTTGCAGGATGAGTTGCTGAAAATCATCAGCAAGACCGGTTCGACCGTCGTGATGGTGACGCACGATGTGGATGAGGCGGTGTTGCTGTCCGACCGGATCGTGATGATGACTAATGGACCGGCGGCGACCATCGGCGAGATCCTGCAAGTGCGGCTGGAACGGCCGCGCGAGCGGGTGGCGCTGGCGCAGGATGCGCTGTATGGAGAATACCGGACCTCGGTGCTTGAATTCCTGTATCACCGTCAGGCGCATCCGGCGTTGCAGGAAGCAGCGTAAAGGCGCGACGTCGGCGGAAGATCCGCGGGACTCCTTGCTCGCGGACAAGCACAGGAACGCAATGCGTAGCGCAAAATGCGGCCTTCACAGATGACCAAACTTTCACTATAGTGAATTGACAATATGGTGCAAAAAAGGGAGTCTAAAGGGAGCAATTTTCCATCCGTCTCAGCATGGAAGGAGAGCATCATGTCAGTCTCAGCTACACTGGAAGATTGCCTGCGCAATAAAGGTAGTCGATACGAAATCTTGCGTCACCCGCATAGCCACACCAGCATGGACACGGCGCAAGCCGCGCACATTCCCGGCGATCAACTGGCCAAGACGGTGCTGTTGCAAGACGAATTTGGTTATGTCGCGACGGTGCTGCCGTCAACCTATCATGTGCGTTTGTCTGAAATGCGAAAAAGGACCGGTCGCCACCTGATACTGGCGGGCGAAAGCGGGATGCGCGAGTTGTTCAAGGATTGCGAGCTGGGGGCAGTGCCACCGGTCTGCACCGCGTATGGCATGCAGACTTATCTCGATGAAAGCCTGATGCGGCAGCCGGACATATACTTCGAAGTCGGCGATCACGAGCAATTGATACACATGAATATCGATCAATTTCTTGATCTGATGGCGGAAGCGCAAACGGTGCAGTGCGCGCATCGCACATGGTAAAAAGACCAGCCCTAACGGACCGCGATCAAGTAAAGCAGCAGCAGGTTGAGCACCAGCGAGACGATCGCCACGGTGCGCCATAGCGACACAGGATCACGCCGGACCAGCGGTGTCGGGGCCGGTGCGGCGAGCGGCCGGCTGGCACCGCGTTCCAGCGCCAGCAGGAATTCTTCCGCGGTTTCAAAGCGGTCGGCCGGGTCGCGCGCGACCGCCTTCAACAACACGTTTTCCAGCCACCACGGGATGTCGGGCCGATAGCGGGTCGGCGGCACCGGCGTGCCGAAACGTGGATGCTGGAACGGTTCAATCTCGCCATACGGGTAGCGCCGGGTCAGCAGGTAATACAGCGTGACGCCGGCAGCGTACAAATCGGTCTGGCGCGACGCCGCCTTTGCTTCGAATTGTTCCGGCGCGAGAAAGGACGGCGTGCCTGCCATCGCCGCCTGCTGCGTGGCGTTCGCGCTCTCGGCTTTCAGTCCGGATTGCGCGACCCCCATATCCAGCACCCGCAACTGCTTATCGTCGCCGACGTGGGTGTTGGCCGGCTTGATATCGCGGTGGATGATGCTGCGCCGGTGCAGCGCACCGATCGCGCGCACCAGTTGGGTGCCGTGCGCGATCGCTTCCGGGACCGTGAAATGGATGCCGGCATCGAGCAGTTGCTGCAATGTGCTGCCGGCATGCCAAGTGGTCAGGTAGTACAAATAACTCTTTTGTTGCGGCGTGATGACTTGCGGGAAAAAGCGCGCGACGACCCGCTTGGCGAGCCACTCTTCATGCGTGAAAGCGCTGCATTCCTGGGGGTCGTCGGCGCGCTCCGGCGTGATGGTTTTCAGCACCAGCTGGCGGCCGCCGTGGGTATCGCGCACACGATACAGCAGACTTGCCGGCGACACGTGTATGACTTCTTCGACTAGGTAATGGTCGATCATTTGACCCGGCTTCAGTCTGGGGGGCACGTGCAGATGGCGCTCCTGCGACAGCAGGTCGCGCAAATCGCCTTGCGGCACCTGGTCGACCCGCAGCACGATGGCGCTGGCATTGTCTTGCGAGCCAGCGGCCAGCGCGCGCTCGCACAGCGCCTGCGCCGCATCCTGTGCCGGCTGCTGGCCGCGCGCCACGTCACTGAGCAGCGCGGTGATGTCGTATTCGCTGAGCGCGGCCCAGACGCCGTCAGACGCCAGCAGAAACAGATCGCCGACCTGCATCTCGCCCATGCCGTGGTCGATTGCGATGCGGCTATCGAGCCCGATCGCGCGCGTCAGCACATGCCGCATCTCGGGCCGTTCCCAGACATGGTCCTGGGTCAGGCGCTGCAGCGTGCCATTGCGTAACAGATAACAGCGCGAGTCGCCGACATGTGCGGTGTAGTACATGCGACCACGCAACACCAGCGCGGTCAGCGTCGTGGCCATGCCGGCCATTTCCCGCCGCGCCGCGCCCTGACTCAGGACCCAACTGTTGATGGCGCTGACCACGCGCTCCAGCGCGGTACTGATTTCCCAGGTATCCGGCGTCGCATAATAGTCGGCCAGCAAGCCGCGTACCGTGTACTCCGACGCTTCGCGCCCGCCTTCATTGCCGGACACGCCATCGGCCACGGCTGCCATCAGGCCCTTGGTCGACAGCTCCGGGTCGGTCGGCGTGACCATGCCGACGAAGTCCTCGTTGCGCTCGCGCGGACCGGCGAGCGACGCATGGCTGGTGGTGACGGACAGCGACATCGGGGACCCCTGCAAGAAGGTCGACCAGTCATCAACAAGGTGTCGGAGATTATTTCTTGTGGTCGTGGTCATTAAACCATCGCATCCGTCATCGCGGCCGAACCCCAGGTGGTACGCCAGCGCTTCTTGACCAGTGACAGGCCGATCAGCGCAACTAACGCCAGCGTCGCGAACAGGACTAAACCCACTTGATAGCTGCCGGTCAGCTGCTTCGAGTAGCCCATGCTGGACGCCAGATAAAAGCCGCCGACGCCGCCCGCCATCCCCACCAAGCCAGTCATCACGCCGATTTCCTTGCGGAAACGTTGTGGCACCAGCTGAAACACCGCGCCGTTGCCGGTGCCCAGCGCCAGCATCGCCAGCACAAAAACGACGACCGCCGCCACTGCCGACTGCAGGCCGATGCTGGCGATGAACAGGAAGACCGCTGCCAGCGCGTACATGATCGACAGCGTCTTGATGCCGCCGATGCGATCCGCAATCCGGCCGCCCATCGGCCGCACCAGCGAACCGGCGAACACGCAGGCGGCGGTGAAATAACCGGCAGTCACCGGCGACAGACCGTACTGGGTGTTGAAATAAATCGTCAGCGAGGATGCCAAGCCGGAGAAGCCGCCAAACGTGACGCTGTAGAAAAACATGAACCACCAGGCGTCCTTGTCTTTCAGCACTTTCAGATACTCGATCATGGCTTTGGCGGGCGGTGCCGATGGCGCATCTTTCGCACAGTATAGGTAAACCAGGAAGGCAATGCCCAACGGAATCAGGCACAGGCCAAACACGTTTTGCCAGCCAAAGGCGATCGCCAGTGACGGCGCAAACAGCGCGGCGAACACGGTGCCAGAATTGCCGGCGCCGGCAATGCCGAGCGCTGTTCCCTGATGCTGCGGCGGATACCAGCGCGACGCCAGCGGCAGCGCGACCGCAAAGGCCGCACCTGCCATGCCGAGGATGATGCCGAGCACCAGCAGGCTGCCATAACTATTCAGGTGCCCCAGCCAAGCCCACAGCAAACCGATCATCACCACAATCTGGCCGATGATGCCGGCCTTCTTTGGTTGCAGATGATCGACCAGCACGCCCATCACGATGCGTAGCAGCGCACCTGCCAGCAAGGGCGTCGCCACCATCAAGCCTTTTTGTGCCGCGGTCAGCCCCATGTCTTTGGCGATCAGCACGGCAAGTGGGCCCAGGATGACCCACACCATGAAGCTCAGGTCAAAGTAGAAAAACGCCGCGAACAGGGTGGGTGTGTGTCCGGCTTTCCAGAATGAATTTTTTTGCATGGGGTGGTTCCTGCTTACGGTGAATGATGACGCTGCACTACGCAAGGGTCGTGCCACGGCTTATCTGCCGTGGGACGCGGCAAAATTCCCAAAAACGACTCATTGTTGTGCGTCGCACCAAAAGGGGTAGCGCGGTGCACGATTGAAGTGCTGGCGGCTATCGATCTCGCTGGCGGCTACCGGAAATGGCATGGCATTGCTTTTGCTTATGCCGAGGTGGAGACAATTTTCCGCTAGAGGATGGTAATGAAGAAGCTGAGATTAGTAATGGTAGGCAATGGTATGGCTGGCGTGCGTGCACTGGAAGAGTTGCTGAAGATTGCGCCCGACATCTACGACATCACCGTCTTTGGTGCCGAACCGTATGCCAATTACAACCGGATCCTGTTGTCGCCGGTGCTGTCGGGCGAGCAGACTATCCAGGACATCATGTTGAACGATGTCGATTGGTACGCTGAAAACAAGATCACGCTGCATCTCGGCAAGACAATCACCAGGATCGATCGCGTAAAACGCGTGGTGATCGCGGAAGACGGCACCACGGCCGAATATGACCGCCTGCTGCTGGCGACTGGCTCCATGCCATTCATGCTGCCGGTGCCGGGCAAAGATCTGGATGGCGTGATCTCGTATCGGGACATCCACGACACTAACGCGATGATCGAGGCGGCACAAAAGCATACCGATGCGGTCGTCATCGGTGGTGGCTTGCTGGGACTGGAAGCGGCGAATGGCTTGAAGATGCGCGGTATGAACGTGACCGTGGTGCATCTGCCGGGTTGGCTGATGGAGCGTCAGCTCGACCCGGTTGCCGGCAAGATGCTGCAAAAATCGCTGGAAGATCGCGGCCTGAATTTCTTGCTCGAAAAAAATACGCAAGAATTGATCGCTGATGAAGCGGGTCACGTGAAAGCGATCCGTTTCACCGATGGCCTCGAGATCCCGGCGCAACTGGTGGTGATGGCGGTCGGCATCCGCCCGAATACCGCACTGGCGGAAGCTACCGGTCTGCACTGCAATCGCGGCATCGTCGTCAACGACACCATGCAAACCTACGACCCGCGCATTTACGCAGTCGGCGAATGCGTCAACCATCGCGGCATTGCGTATGGCCTGGTGGCACCGTTGTTTGAGATGGGCAAGGTATGCGCCAACCATCTGGCCAATTTCGGTATCGGCCGCTACCAGGGTTCGGTCACGTCGACCAAGTTGAAGGTGACCGGCATCGATTTGTTTTCTGCCGGCGAATTCATGGGCGGCGAAGGCACTGAAGAAATCGTGTTATCCGATCCGATCGGCGGCGTCTACAAGCGGCTGGTGCTGAAAGACGACAAGCTGGTCGGTGCCTGCCTGTATGGCGATACCGTCGATGGCAGCTGGTATTTCAAGCTGTTACGCGAAGGGAAAAATATCGCGGAGATCCGCGATAGCCTGATGTTTGGCGAGGCCAATACCGGGCGTCCGGGCGATCTCGGTCATGAAGGCTTCACGATGGCCGCGGCGATGCCGGACAGTGCCGAGGTGTGCGGTTGCAACGGCGTGTGCAAAGGCACCATCGTCAAGGCGATCAAGGAAAAAGGCCTGTTCACGATCGAAGACGTGCGCAAGCACACCAAGGCGTCGGCCTCGTGCGGTTCCTGCACCGGGCTGGTCGAGCAGATCATCATGTTCACCGCCGGCGGCGACTATTCGGTGGCGACCAAGGCCAAGCCGATGTGCGGCTGCACCGATCACACCCATCAGGAAGTGCGCGACGCGATCAGGCTCAACAAACTGTTGACGATCGCCGGCACCATGGAGTTGATGGCGTGGCGCACCCCGAACGGTTGCGCGAGCTGCCGCCCGGCACTCAATTACTACCTGCTGTCGACCTGGCCGCATGAAGCCAAGGACGATCCGCAATCGCGCTACATCAACGAGCGGGCGCACGCCAACATCCAGAAGGACGGCACCTATTCGGTGATTCCGCGGATGTGGGGTGGACACACGAATTCATCGGAACTGCGCCGCATTGCCGATGTGGTTGATAAATTCAACATACCGACCGTGAAAGTGACCGGCGGCCAGCGTATCGATTTGCTGGGCGTCAAGAAAGAAGATTTGCGCGCGGTCTGGCAGGACCTCGGCATGCCAAGTGGCCTGGCCTATGCGAAGGCGTTGCGCACCGTAAAAACCTGTGTGGGTTCAGAATGGTGCCGCTTCGGCACCCAGGATTCGACCCTGATGGGTCAGCAATTGGAGCATGCGCTGGCGCGCATGTATGCGCCGCACAAGGTGAAGATTGCGGTGTCCGGCTGCCCGCGCAATTGCGCCGAGTCGGGCATCAAGGATGTCGGCGTGATCGGCGTCGATTCCGGCTGGGAAATCTATGTCGGCGGCAATGGCGGCATCAAGACCGAAGTCGCGCATTTCTTCGTCAAGCTGAAGACGCATGAAGAAGTGCTGGAATATGCCGGCGCCTTCCTGCAGTTGTACCGCGAACAAGGCTGGTATCTGGAACGCACCGTGCATTACATCGCGCGGGTCGGGCTCGATCACGTCAAGAAAGCCGTACTGGAAGATGCGGAGCACCGCAAGGCGCTGTATGAGCGGCTGCTGTTCGCGCTGGATGGCGAGGTCGATCCGTGGCACGAACCAGAGAAGGCGCTGGTCGATACGCGTCAGTTCGAGATGCTGAAAGCGTAAGCATGCGCAAGACGAGGCAATGCAATGCGGTAAAAAACCAGTGGCCGTCTGTGGTCACCGCGCTGCTGGTTTTTTTGAGTTTGATTTTTTTCAACAACAGCGTCCATGCCCAGATTGCGGACCCTGCAGTCGCCATCAACAAGGCGGGCCGGCAACGCATGTTGTCGCAACGCATGGCCAAGTGCTATTTCCAGATTGGCATGGGGGTCGAGACCGAGCATTCGAAAAAAAACCTGGACGCATCGCTGGCGACATTTGAACGGCAACTGAATGAACTCAAGGCCTACGCGCCGACGCCTGAAATCAAGGAAATCTACCAGCAACTTGAGCTGAAGTGGGGACCTTACAAGGAGCTGCTGTCAGTCAAGACACCGAACCTCGGGGCAGCACGCCAGGTCTTGGTCTTGAGTGATGAGGTGCTTGCGCTGGCGCATCAGGGGACGGTGGCGCTGGAAAAGAATGCCGGCGGCGCGCTTGCCAGGCTGGTCAATATTTCCGGTCGGCAGCGCATGTTGTCGCAACGGATCGCGAAGTTTCAACAGGCGCTGGAATGGCGGGTGGCTGACACCAATGCACGCACGGAGATTGACAAGGCGCGTAGTGAATTCATCAAGGCGCATGCGGAATTGAAGCGCGCCGTGCAAGACACGCCGGAAATTCGTAATGAACTGGAATTGGCGGAAATGCAATGGATTTTTTTCGACAATGCGATTCAATCCGACACTGTCAGTAGCAAGAAGGCCGCTCCGTCGACAGTTGCCACCACCAGCGAGCGTATTCTTGAGGTCATGGATCACGTCACTGGTTTGTACGAAAAGCTGAAGTTGTAGTCCGGATACTTTCGAAGTATGACTCGAAATGAGTCGAAATGAATCGAACTATTCCGCCATCGACAGCTGAACTTAATTTAACCGAACTGAGTTAACCGAACTGAGCTGAATATCATGAGTAAATGGATCACAATCTGTGGCGTGACGGACATCCCGACCCTGGGCTCGCGTGTGGTAGAACGAGCGCAAGGCGTGCCGGTGGCTGTTTTTCGCAATGGCGAGGACAAGGTGTTTGCCTTGCTCGATAAATGTCCGCACAAGGGCGGTCCACTGTCGCAAGGTATCGTGTTCGGCGAGCGCGTCGCCTGCCCCTTGCATAACTGGAACGTCGAATTGGGGTCAGGATGTGCAATTTCGCCGGATGAAGGCTGCACCCAAAAATTCAGCGTGAAGGTCGAGAATGGCCAGGTTCTGCTCGACGCTGAAGAGTTGAACTCGCTGGCGCTCGAGGCTAAAGCTGCATGAGTGAGTTGATGCGAACCCATCCTCAACCCGGCCTTCGCCCTGAGGGGGAGGGCGAGAACGGGCGCACCGGCGGTGCGCAGGATCGGTTCGAAGCCAAAGCGACCTGCTGCTATTGCGGAGTCGGCTGCGGCATCATTGTCCAGTCGGATGGCGCGAAGGTGACGGGGGTGCGTGGCGACCCCGACCATCCGGCCAATTTTGGCCGACTCTGCACCAAGGGCAGCACGCTGCATTTATCGGCAGAGGCGGGATTGCAGCAACAGGCACGGGCGCTGTTTCCCGCGCTGCGCAGTGCGCGTAACGCACCGCTTGAGCGCGCTTCGTGGGACGACACGCTCGATCTTATCGCGAAAAAATTTGCCGACACGATCCGGCTGCATGGACCGGACAGCGTCGGTTTCTACGTTTCCGGCCAATTGCTGACCGAAGATTATTACGTCTTCAACAAACTGGCCAAGGGTTTGATCGGCACCAATAACATCGATACCAATTCCCGCCTGTGCATGTCGAGCGCGGTCGCCGGTTACAAGCAGACGCTGGGTGCCGATGCGCCGCCGGCTTGTTATGAAGATATCGATCACGCAGAGCTGATTTTCATCGTCGGCTCCAATACCGCCTACGCGCATCCGATCCTGTACCGGCGCATCGAGGACGCGCGCAAGAATAACCCGAACCTGAAGGTGGTCGTGGTTGACCCGCGCCGCACCGATACCGCGCGCGAGGCTGATTTGTTTTTGGCGATCCTGCCCGGGTCCGATGTTGCGCTGTTCAACGGCATGCTGCACATCTGCCTGTGGGAAGACCTGATCGACAGCGCCTACATCGAGGCCCATACCGAAGGTTTCGCCGAGTTGAAGCAGACGGTGCGCGAATATACACCCAAATACGTCGCCGACATTTGCGGCATCAGCGAGGCCGATCTGATCCAGGCGGCGCGCTGGTTCGGCCAGGCGAAGAGTGCATTGTCGCTGTATTGCCAGGGCTTGAACCAGTCCTCGTCCGGCACCGCGAAAAATGCCGCGCTGATCAACCTGCACCTGGCCACGCACCAGATCGGCAAACCTGGCGCCGGCCCGTTCTCGCTGACCGGCCAGCCGAATGCGATGGGCGGGCGCGAAGTGGGCGGCATGGCCAATTTATTGTCGGCCCATCGCGACCTGGCCAACCCAGAGCACCGCGCCGAAGTCGCCGCGCTGTGGGGTGTCGACCAGGTGCCATCGACCTCCGGCAAGACTGCGGTCGAACTGTTTGACGCGGTGCGCGCCGGCGACATCAAGATCCTGTGGATTGCGTGCACCAATCCGGCGCAATCGATGCCGGACCAACGACTGGTGCGCGAGGCGCTGAAGAAGGCCGAGCTGGTGATCGTGCAGGAAGCCTACCAAACGACGGCCACCGTCGCCTATGCCGACGTATTGTTGCCGGCCACCAGCTGGAGCGAGAAGGAAGGCACGGTCACCAATTCCGAACGCCGCATCACCCGGATCCAGGCCGCGTTGCCGAAACCCGGCGCGACCCGCCATGACTGGGAAATCGTGTGCGATTTCGCGCGCAAGCTGGAAGCGCGGCTGGGCAAGGAGCACAGCCTGTTTCCGTATCGGAGCAGCGAGGCGATCTGGAACGAGCATCGCGAATCGACGCGTGGCCGCGACCTCGACATCACCGGCTTGTCGTTCGCGATCCTCGAGCAGCAGGGACCGCAGCAATGGCCATTTCCGACCGGCGCCAGCAGCGGCAAGCAGCGACTCTATGAAGACGGCATCTTTCCGACAGCCAGCGGCCGTGCCAGATTCGTCAACACGGTCTACCGACCGGTGGCCGAGCCGGTCGATGCGCGTTATCCATTCCACCTCAACACCGGTCGCCTGCGCGACCAATGGCATGGCATGAGTCGCACAGGCACCGTGGCGCAACTGTTTGCGCATGCGCCCGAGCCAGCGGTGGTGCTATCGTCGACCGACATGACGCGGCGCCTGCTCAAGAATGGCGACCTGGTGCACGTGACCAGCCGGCGCGGCTCGCAAATTCTGCCGGCGCTCAGCGGCGACGACATGCGTGCCGGGCAAGCATTCGTCGCGATGCACTGGGGCGAGGAGTACGTGTCGGGCCGTGGCCACGATGGCCACGGCAGTTATGGCGTGAATGCATTGACGCTGCCGGTGTTCGACCCCAGCTCGAAGCAGCCGGAGCTGAAGCATGCGGCGGTCAAGATACTGAAAGCCGAGCTGCCATGGCGTTTTCTGGTGTTCGGCTGGGTCGATGCGTCGCAGGTGTTGGCCCTGCAGTCGGCGCTGCGCCCTTATCTGCAGAAATTTGCGTATGCGTCCTGCACCCTGTTCGGGCGCGACAAGGTCGGTGTGTTGTTGCGTGCCGCCGACGACTACCCGGCAGCGGCAGAGCTGACCGCCGAGATAGAAGCCCGCTTCGGGATCGTCGGGGCCGGCGTGCTCCGTTACGACGATAGCAAGCGCGGCAATGCGCGTCACATGCGGGTGCAGGACGGCAAGCTGACCGCGGTCGCGCTGGCCGGCGATATCTCGGCCGAAGTCTGGTTGCGGCAATATCTCGAAGCCGAATTGCCGGTAGCCGAACTGGGGCGCATGTTGCTGATGCCGTCATCGAAAGCGCCGCAAGGATTCAAGGCGCGTGGCCGCATCATCTGCACCTGCCTGAACGTGGCCGACAGCGAGATCAGCGACGCCTTGGGCGCCATGCAAGGTGCGCCGGATACGCTGCTGGCAGGGCTGCAGGGCAAGCTCAAGTGCGGCACCAGTTGCGGTTCTTGCGTGCCGGAGTTGCGAAAAATCATCCAGCTCCGATCGGTTGCGCCCAAGCTGGCGGCTTAAGTTCCCTCCCCCATGCAGGGGGTTAGGGGCGAGAAACCTTAGCCAGCAACGATCTCCATGCAATCACTCTGGTATCCGCAAGCTGTGGGTAGCAGCAACACTTCATAGTAAGCTTCGGATATGGAAAATCTACCTCACACAGAACCCTTCGCGGCCGGCCGTTTCATCAAGGAAATCGGCCGCGGCAAGAAGGGTGCGCGCAGCCTGTCGCGCGACGATGCGTTTGCGTTATATGCGGCGATGCTGGACGGCCGGGTTGCCGATCTGGAGCTGGGCGGCATCATGCTGGCGATGCGGATCAAGGGTGAGTCGGTGGACGAGATCGCCGGTTTTCTCGACGCCGCCGAAGCCTCGTTCGAGCAGCTGGTGGTGCCTGCCGGCCATGCTGCGGGCTATGCACCGATCGTAATCCCGAGCTACAACGGCTCGCGCAATATGGCGAACCTGACACCGCTGCTGGTGCTGCTGTTGGCCAGGCAAGGTGTGCCGGTGCTGGTACACGGCGTCACGCGCGACCACGGTCGCGTCACCACCGCAGAAATCTTGCAGGCCATGGGATACCCGTGCTCGCGGTCGGTGGCCGAGGCCGAGGCGCATTTGGCGCGGCGCGAACCGATCTTCATGCCGATCGAGGTGCTGGCCCCGCGCATGGCGCGCCTGCTGACGATGCGCAGCCGGCTCGGGGTGCGCAATTCGACCCACACGCTGGTCAAGATCATCCAGCCATTTGCGCAGCCGGCGTTGCGCCTGACCTCGTACACCCATCCGGAATATCTCGAGATGCTGGCCAGCTATTTCGCCAGTGCGGCACCGCAGCAGCGCGGCGACGCCTTCCTGATGCGCGGTACCGAGGGCGAAACCGTGGCCAACGCGCGGCGCGGCCAGCAAATCGAATGGTTCCATCAGGGCCAGCGCACCGTGCTGGTGCAAAAGCAGGAGCCGGTGGACATCCTGCCGGCGTTGCCGGCAGAGAGCGATGCGCACACCACTGCGCGCTGGATCGAGGCGGCGCTGAAGGGCGAGCAGCCGATACCGCAGCCGATCGCCGAGCAGGTGGAACAATGTTTGCATGTGTCCAGGAGCCTGTCGGACTTAGGGAGAATCGGCTGCAAAATTACCTGAGCGGTGCATATTTCACCGCTTTTTTGGTCAATAGCTCGCTATTGACACTGCAAAAGCGGCAAAATCTGCCCTCGCTCAGTTAATTTCTCGCTTCGATTCCCTAAATCGGACAGGCTCCTGGACAATTACATAGCAGGCAGAGCGATCATGGTGCACTTAGGTAAGGTTTTTTTGGTGGGCGCCGGCCCCGGCGATCCCGATCTGTTGACGCTCAAGGCGGTCAAGGCGATCGCGCGCGCCGACGTGATCCTGATCGACGACCTGGTCAATCCTGCCGTGCTGCAACACGCAGCTGCCAGCGCCCGCATCGTGCAGGTCGGCAAGCGCGGCGGTTGCCAGTCGACGCCGCAGGAATTCATCGAACGCCTGATGATCGCCGAAGCGCAGGCCGGCCGCTGCGTGGTGCGGCTGAAGGGCGGAGATCCGTTCATTTTCGGGCGCGGCGGCGAAGAACGTGCGCACTTGCTGGCGGCTGGCATCGAGGTGGACGTGATCAACGGCATCAGCAGCGGTCTGGCGGCGCCGGCATCGATCGGCATTCCGCTGACCCACCGCGACTGGAGCCAGGGCGCGATTTTCGTCACCGGCCACGGCAAGACCGCTGAATCCAATCCCGACTGGGCCGCGCTCGCCAAATTGAATCTGACGCTGGTGATCTACATGGGCGTCGCACGGTGCGGCGAGATTTCCGCCGCATTACTGGCCGGCGGCAAGCCGGCGACGACGCCGGCGGCCGTGATCCAGTCCGCCACCGGCGCATCCCAGGCGCAACTGATCACCACGCTGGGCCAGCTCCCGGCTGCGCTGGCGGCGTCGAATATCGGCAGCCCGAGCATCATCGTGATCGGCGACGTGGTGCGCTGCGCGACCGTGGCCGGACGCGCCGAACAGTCGGATGCGTTGCCGACGGCAAACATGGTATTCCAATAACGCTGACCTGATTCCCTTGTGCGCCATCAACAGCGCGCACCGGGACCGTCGGCGACATCCATCTCTTGCACATTTATCGGGAGTATGCCGAAAAATGTGCGTCTTCCCGCAAATAATACGGCGGTTTTAAAAAATACAGCCGGGTGTATAATTTCGTGGCAGTATCTGGTCTCAGGACCACAAGTTGCGCAATTTTCATTATCATTGCCACACCGCCGTCAGACTGGCGGCGCCTCAACCAATGGTTCGGCCAGTTCGATGGCGCTGTCGCAGCCGCAATTCTCGTGGCGATAGTTGCCGGTAACTAATTGATCGGACCCAGTGCCTTGTTCGACTCATCCGTCGCAAATGTTTAATATCAAAGCGGCAACGCAGTGCATGCCGTTATACTGATTTCCCACTTTCCGGGCCGGTAGGATCAAAGCCTGCCCGTACTTCTGTAAGGACGTTTATGTCATGGACACTTCCGTCTTTCGCCCTGGCGCAACCGATTCAGTGGAATGCGCTGCTAGTCTTCGGTAGCCTGCTACTGCTGGGTCTGGTGGGCGGCCATCTGGTGACCAAAGTGCGCTGGGTGCCGCGCATCACCGGCTATTTGCTGATTGGCTTCCTGCTCGGCGCCGGCCGCCTCGACTTGCTGAGCGGCGACATGCTGAACCTGGCGCGCGTATTTGGCGACGTCGCGACCGCGCTGATGGTCTACCAGCTCGGCCGTTACCTCGATCTGGGCTGGCTAGCGCGTGAAAAATGGCTGCTGGCGACCGTCTTTTGCAGCGCCACACTGTGCTTCCTGCTGGTGTGGGGCGCGCTCGAATGGTTGGGCCTGTCGCGCGCGGTGGCAATGCTGGCCGGCGTGCTGGCGATCGGCACTGCCCCGGCGGTGGTGATGGTGGTGGTGCGCGACCTGAAGGCAGAAGGCATGGTGACGCGACGCCTCGCGGCGATGACCGCGCTCAACATCCTGCTGGCCTTGCTGGCGGTGTACCTGTTGCTGCCACTGCTAGCCCGCGAAGGCAATATTCCGTTCCAGCGGATGGCCGCGCACACCGCCTATTCATTAGGCGGCTCGTTCCTGCTGGCGTATCTGACCTACCGCCTGATGCTGCCGCTGGCACAATTGCTGGGGCGTCAGCGCAGCCGCCAATTCGTGCTGGTGATCGCGGTCATCACCCTGACCATCGGCGCCGCGCACGCGCTGCAGTTGCCGGTGCTCTTGACCATGCTGATCTTCGCGATCCTGTCGAAAAATCTGGATCAGCAGTATGACCTGATGGAACTGGAATTCGGCGTCGCCAGCGAGCTGTTCATCGTGATGCTGTTCGTCACCATCGGCGCGTCAATCCGGCTGCCGGACCTGTTGACGGTCGGCGCCGCCGTGCTGGTGCTGGTCGCCGCCCGTTTCGTCGCGATGGGCAGCAGCATCTTCCTGTTTGCGCGGCCGGCGCGGCTGAACTGGAAGCAGGCCGGGCTGCTTACGATCGGCAGCCTGCCAATGACCGAGGCCGGGTTGGGGCTGATGCAGACCGTGTCCTTCCTGTATCCCAATTTGACGACGGCGATTGCACCGTTGCTGGCCGGCAGCCTGATCGTGCTGGAATTGTTCGGTCCGGTGGCGACGCAGTTTGCGCTGATCAAGTCCGGCGAGAGCGGCCGCGAAGCGTAAGGAGGCAGGATGAATACCAACACCAACACCAACACCAACACCAACACCAATCCGGACCCGATGGCCGATGTCGCCGCCGAGCCGACGCCTCCGATCGAGGCGGCAGCGATTCTGCCATTCACCGCCTCGCAGCCGTTCACGATGGGGATCGAACTCGAATTGCAGCTGTTGAACCGGCGCAACTACAACCTGGCGACCGATGCGGTCGACCTGCTGGCCTGGATCGAGCCGCGCGAGCTGCAGAAACAGATCAAGCTTGAAATGACGCAGGGCATGATCGAGTTGAACTCCGATATCCATACCCGCGTCGACCACCTGGTGCAGGAACTGAAAGTATTGCGCGCGTCCTTGCTGAGCGGTGCCCAGTACCTCAACATCGGCGTCGCCGGCGGCGGTGCGCATCCGTTCCAGCACTGGAGCGAGCAGCGCATCACGCCGGGCGAGCGCTTCCTCGATCTGCACAGCAAGTACGGTTATCTGGCCAAGACCTTTACCGTGTTCGGCCAGCACATTCACATCGGCGTGCCGAACGGCGACGATGCGATGTACCTGACGCATGCGTTTTCGCGCTTCGTGCCGCACTTCATCGCGCTGTCGGCCGCGTCGCCGTTCTACCAGGGCATCGATACCGCCTTCGATTCCTCGCGCAGCAACGTGGTGTCGGCCTTCCCGCTGTCGGGCACCGCACCGCTGCTGACGCGCTGGAGCGAGTTCGAGGCGTACTACGACAAGCTGCTGAAGCTGGGCGTGGTCACCAGCATGAAGGACTTTTACTGGGACATCCGGCCCAAGCCCGAATACGGCACGGTCGAGATCCGCGTCTGCGACACGCCGCTGACGATCGAACACGCGGCGCTGCTCGGCTGTTATGCGCAGTTGCTGGCGCGCTGGCTGTTGACCG
Organism: Pseudundibacterium arcticum; assembly: GCF_042646465.1. Taxonomy (NCBI): domain Bacteria; kingdom Pseudomonadati; phylum Pseudomonadota; class Betaproteobacteria; order Burkholderiales; family Oxalobacteraceae; genus Pseudundibacterium; species Pseudundibacterium arcticum. The sequence goes on along the minus strand of NZ_JBHRTP010000007.1, from coordinate 24,921 downwards.
AGAGGCCGCTGACGATCACGCCGGATTTTTATCTGCTGTACCAGCACAACCGTTTTCAGGCCAGTCGCTACGGACTGCGCGGCGAGATCATTAGTCAGGATCAGAACACGCCGACCCGCCAGGTGCTGTCGGTCGCCATACTGGAGCGGTTCGACGATCTGAAGCGGTATACCGAAAACGACGCCGAACTGCTGGCGCTGCGGCGCCTGCGTAACGTCGCTTACGAGCAGCTGAACGACGCCGGTTGGCTGCGCCAGACTTTCGCGCACCGCGAGTCGCTCAGCGATGTCATGCGGCTGTCGTCGGATCTGTGGATGACGCGAACCGGATCGCCGTTTCTGGATTAGGCATACAATTCGGGCTTCCTGAAGATTAAAGTAGTCATGTCTAAACAATACGATGTTGCCGTGATCGGCGCCGGCGCTGCCGGCCTGATGTGCGCGGCAGTCGCTGCGCAGCGCGGCAAAACGGTGGTGCTGATCGACCACGCGACCAAGCTGGCGGAGAAAATCCGCATTTCCGGCGGTGGTCGCTGCAATTTCACCAATCTGCATGCCGGTCCGGCCAATTTCCTGTCGGACAATCCGCATTTCTGCAAAAGTGCGCTGTCGCGCTATACGCCGCAGGATTTTCTGGGCCTGCTCAAGCGCCACCGCATCGGCTATCACGAGAAGCACAAGGGGCAGCTGTTCTGCGACGACTCGGCCGAGGACATCATCCGCATGCTGAAGGCGGAATGCGATGCCGGTGGCGTCCACTGGCGCATGCCGTGCAAGGTAGAGGCGGTCGGCCAGACGGCGGACGGCGCATTTCGCCTCGACAGCAGCACCGGCCAGATCAGCGCCGGCAAGCTGATCATCGCCGCCGGCGGACTGTCGATCCCGAAGATCGGCGCGACCGATTTCGCCTACCGCATCGCCAAACAATTCGGCCTGAAACTGATCGAGCCGCGTCCGGCGCTGGTGCCCTTGACCTTCGATGATGCCAGCTGGCAATCTTTCGTGCCGCTGGCCGGGGTTGCGCTGCCGGTCGATATCGACACCGGCGACAAGAAGACGAAGGCGACCTTCCGCGAAGACCTGCTGTTTACCCATCGCGGCCTGTCCGGGCCGGCGGTGTTGCAGATATCGAGCTTCTGGCAGCCCGGCACTGCGCTGCGGCTTAACCTGGTGCCCGAGGTCGACGTCGCGCAGACGCTGATCGAGGGTAAATCGACGATCAAGAAGAATCTGAATAACGTGCTGGCGCAATGGCTGCCGGCGCGGCTGGCTGACGGCTGGCTGGACAGCATGGGCTGCAAGGCGGATGCGCGGGTCGCCGACCTGCCCGACAAGCAGCTGCGTGCGCTGGGCGAGTCGCTCAACCGCTGGGCTATCACGCCGAATGGCTCGGAAGGGTACCGCAAGGCCGAAGTCACGCGCGGCGGCGTCGACACCCGCGAACTATCGCAGCAGAGCATGATGGTCAACCAGGTGCCCGGCCTGCATTTCATCGGCGAGGCGATCGATGTGACCGGCTGGCTGGGCGGCTATAACTTCCAGTGGGCTTGGGCCTCGGGCATGGCGGCCGGGCTGGCGGTATAAGGTAGGCGTCGCGCCAACGCATTGCCAATTTGCGACACTGCACCGCCAATTTGTCAATAATTACCGACCCGGCTTCCATTCGCCGGCCAAACCTGCTAACATCGCTGTCTTCCTCATAAAACCTCGGTTTGAATTTTACATGACCACTATTCGCCTTAAAGAAAACGAGCCGTTCGAAGTTGCGATGCGTCGCTTCAAGCGCACTATTGAAAAAACTGGTTTGCTGACCGAGTTGCGCGCGCGCGAGTTTTACGAGAAGCCGACCGCAGAGCGCAAGCGCAAGCTGGCCGCTGCAGTGAAACGCCACTACAAGCGTATCCGCAGCCAGCAATTGCCGAAAAAACTATTCTGATTGTTCGCCGCACAGTGTGCGGCCGATGATCGCTAGCCCGCTCCGGTTTTCCGCAGCGGGCTTTCCCGTTTCCACTGACACCATTTGAATGAGCGGAGTTGCCATGGGCCTGAAAGCACAAATCACCGAAGACATGAAGGCAGCGATGCGCGCCAAGGATAGCGTCAAGCTCGGCACGATCCGCCTGATCACTGCTGCGATCAAGCAAAAAGAGGTTGATGAGCGGATCGAAGTCGACGATGCGCAGACGCAGGCCATCATCGAAAAGATGATCAAGCAGCGCAAGGACTCGATCAGCCAGTTCGAAGCAGGCGGACGCCAGGATCTGGCTGACATCGAAAAGGCCGAACTGGCGATTTTGTCGGCCTATATGCCAGCGGCATTGTCGGATGCCGAAGTGGCCACCGAAGTCGCTGCTGCGGTATCGACATCCGGCGCCGCCGGCCCGCAGGACATGGGCAAGGTGATGGCGATCCTGAAGCCGAAATTAGCCGGCCGCGCCGACATGACGGCGGTGTCCGGGTTGGTCAAGGCCGCGTTGACCAAGGCTTGATGCCAAGGGTTCGGCCGGCCACACGGCGGCCCGGCCACCCATCGGCACCACCATCGGCAAAATGTTTGCCATAACCGCCTGCGCAAGACTAACGCCCCGTGATCCCACAATCCTTCATTCAGGACTTGCTGAACCGCATCGATATCGTCGACGTGGTGGGCAATTACGTGCAGCTGAAGAAGGGCGGCGCCAATTTGATGGGGCTGTGTCCTTTTCATAGCGAAAAATCGCCGAGCTTCACGGTCAGCCCGACCAAGCAGTTCTATCACTGCTTCGGCTGTGGCGCGCACGGCACCGCGATCTCGTTCCTGATGGAGTATTCCGGGCTCGGTTTCATCGAGGCGGTCAAGGATCTGGCGCAGAACGCTGGCATGACCGTGCCGGAAAACGACGACCGGCTGCCGCCGGCGCAGCGCGCGGCGTATCAGGCCAAGAGCCTGGCGTTGTCCGACGCCATGACGCAGGCTTGCGATTTTTACCGTAATCAATTGCGCAGCGCGCCGACCGCGATCGCCTACCTGAAAGGGCGCGGCCTGACCGGCGAGATCGCCGCCAGATTCGGCCTTGGTTACGCGCCGGAAGGCTGGGACAGTCTGCGCGCGGTATTTCCCGATTACGAACAAAGCGCGCTGGCGGAAGCGGGGTTGGTGATCGACAAGAGCGATGAAGAAGGCCATCACCGCAAGCGCTATGACCGGTTTCGCGAACGCATCATGTTTCCGATTCGTAATACCAAAGGCCAGGTCATCGGGTTTGGTGGACGCGTGATGGGAGAAGGCGAGCCGAAATACTTGAATTCGCCCGAAACGCCCCTATTTCAAAAGGGCAGCGAGTTATACGGTTTATTCGAAGCGCGCCAGGCGATCCGCGATGCCGGCTATGCGCTGGTGACCGAAGGATATATGGACGTGGTGGCATTGGCACAACTTGGTTTTCCGCAGGTGGTCGCGACTTTGGGCACCGCGTGCACGCCGACGCATGTGCAAAAGCTGCTGCGCCAGACCGACCATGTGATTTTCAGTTTCGACGGCGACAAGGCCGGCCGTCGCGCTGCGCGCCGCGCGCTCGACGCCAGCCTGCCGCATGCATCGGACAACAAGACTATCAAGTTCCTGTTCCTGCCGACCGAGCATGATCCCGACAGCTACATCCGGGAGCGCGGCAGCGACGCCTTCGAGCAGCAGGTGCGCGAGGCGATGCCTTTATCGCAATTTCTGCTCAATGAAGTGACCGCCGACAATAATCTGAGCAGTTCGGAAGACCGTGCCCGGGCGCAATTCGACGCCAAGCCGCTGTTGCAGGCGATGCCGCCATCGGCGTTGCGGCTGCAGATTGTGCGCAGTCTGGCGCAACTGACGCAGACTACGCCGGCCGAAATCGAATCGCTGTTCGAGTTGAGTAAACCGATTGCGCGTGCCAAGTTGGCGCCGCCGCGCAGCAACCGCCAGCCGCCAGTCGGGCTGGAGCGGCAGATCATGCGCTTGCTGGTCACGCATCCGGTGCTGGCAGCCGATCTGGACCAGGCAGCGATTGCCGCGTTCGCCCATTTTGCGCCGGACAACGCCGAAATGCTGCAGCTATTGGTGACGACCAGCAAGGCACTGGGACCGCATGCCAATTTCGCGGCGCTGGCCGAGCAGTTGCGCCAGACCGGCTCGGAGTTCGATGCGATGATCGCCGAGATCGCCGCCGACACCGAATCCGAACCGGAATCGGCGCGGTTGGAGCTGGCCGGTGCGGTACGCCAAACCAAGATGCAGAAATTGACTGCCGAATTGAACGAATTGTCGGCTTCGGGTCTCAATGTCGAAGGTGCCGGCGCCAGAATGCGCGAATTGATGTTGCAGCAAGAGCAATTGCGGCAAGAAGCGCAGGCGGAAATTGCCCGACGTGTGTGATGGCGGGACGGGCCAGGATGGACTGGCCGATGCTTGTCATGCTGGAAGAAAACATCTCAGCATGCTATAATTAAAGGCTTAGTATTCAAGGCCTTAGGGTATGTATGTCTTCAGTACCCGGTGCCGCGTCATGCGGCGCGCAGCGTCGATGTAAATGCCGCTGAAACCAGAAGGCACTGGTATGGGCAGCCGAGTCGGTGGATAAATTGTAATTCGGTCCCGTAAAATGCGCGGGGATTCCGTGCAACATGAACAATCTAGCAAGTTTGTAGTTGATTCCATGGCGAACGCAATGAAGAAACCCGCGAAAACTGTACCGCTTACCGCTAAAAATGCGAAACCGGCTGGCGCAAAACCGACGTCGTCAAAAGCGCCGGCCAAATCTGTTGCCAGGACTGAAATAGCTGCCAAATCACTGGGCAAGGCCAAGGCCGCGCCCGCCAAAGTGGCAGCCGCCAAATCACCAAGTAAAACCGTGGCCAAGACCGCCACCAAAGTGGTCGCGAAGACCGCCGCAAAACCGACCGTGGCTGCCGCTCCTGCCGGCAAATCCTCGCCCGGCGCCGCGGCCAAGCCCTCCGCCATGAAATCGAAAGCATCTGTGACATCCAAGAAAACCGAGTTGAAAAGCGAACCGAAAACAGCTGCCAAGCCGGCAAAAAGCGCGGCCAAGCCAGAAAAAGTACAGCCAGAAGTCCGAAATACCTCTGCTCCAGTGGTCAATCAGACCACCGATGCGGCGACGCTGGCAGCGATCGATACCTCCGGCTATTTCTTGCCGACGGTCAAGGTGCCTGGTCGTCGCGGCCGCAAGCCAAAGGAATTTCAGCCTGAGAACGATGAAGTCGCGGCACTGAACGCGGTCGAACGCGCCGAATTGAAGGCGGTCGACAAGGCCAAGGCCAAGGATCGCAAGGCGAAAGAAAAGGCCTTGCTGAAAGACGCCTTCTCGTCCGACACCGAGGCCACCGAGGAAGAGCTCGAGCGGCGCCGGCAAAAACTGAAAAACCTGATCAAGTTCGGTAAGGAACGCGGCTTCCTGACCTACGCCGAGATCAACGATCACCTGCCGGAAAATATCGTCGATCCGGAAGCGATCGAGGGCATCATCGGCACCTTCAACGACATGGGGATTGCGGTGTATGAACACGCGCCCGATGCCGAAAGCTTGCTGTTGACGGATAACGTCGCGACCGTGGCCAGCGACGACGAAGCCGAAGCCGCCGCCGAAGCCGCGCTGTCGACCGTTGATTCCGATTTCGGTCGCACCACCGACCCGGTTCGCATGTACATGCGCGAAATGGGTTCGGTCGAACTGCTGACCCGCGAAGGCGAAATCGAAATCGCCAAGCGTATCGAAGGCGGTCTGAAAGACATGATTCAGGCCATTTCGGCCTGTCCGACCACCATTGCCGAAATCATCGCCTCCGCGGAAAAAATCGCGAACGATGAAATCAAGATCGACGAAATCGTCGACGGCCTGGTTGATCAAAATGCGTCCGATATTGCACCGCCAGCCGCGGTCGCCGCTGCCGCTGCCGACGACGAAGAGGACGACGAAGACGAAGCGGAAGAAGATGAAGAGGAAGAGGCTAGCACCAATGGCGGCGCGGCAGGTTTTTCGGCCGAGCAACTGGACCAGCTGAAGAAAACCGCGCTCGAAAAATTCGCGACGATTTCGACCCAGTTCGACAGGATGCGCAAGGCCTTCGAAAGAGAAGGCTACAACTCGAAGCCGTACATCAAGGCGCAGGAAACGATCTCGGAAGAACTGCTGGGGATTCGCTTCACCGCCAAGGTCGTCGAGAAGCTGTGCGACACGCTGCGCGGCCAGGTCGATGAAGTGCGCCATATCGAGAAGCAGATTCTGGATGTGGCCGTCAACAAGTGCGGCATGCCGCGCAGCCACTTCATCAAGGTCTTCCCAGGTAACGAAACCAATCTGATGTGGGTCGATGGAGAAGTCGACGCTGGTCAGGCCTACAGCGCGATCCTCGGCCGCAACGTGCCGACCGTCAAGGAACTGCAACAAAAACTGATCGACCTGCAGGCACGTGTGGTATTGCCACTGCCGGATCTGCGCAACATCAACAAGCAGATGGCCGCCGGCGAAATGCGCGCGCGCAAAGCCAAACGCGAGATGACCGAGGCCAACCTGCGTCTGGTAATCTCAATCGCCAAGAAATACACCAACCGCGGCCTGCAATTCCTCGACCTGATCCAGGAAGGCAATATTGGCCTGATGAAGGCCGTCGACAAGTTCGAATATCGTCGCGGCTACAAGTTCTCAACCTATGCGACGTGGTGGATCCGTCAGGCCATCACGCGTTCGATCGCCGACCAGGCGCGCACCATCCGTATCCCGGTGCACATGATCGAGACCATCAACAAGATGAACCGCATCTCGCGTCAGATCCTGCAGGAAACCGGTGCCGAGCCGGATCCGGCGACGCTCGCGATCAAGATGGAAATGCCGGAAGACAAGATCCGCAAGATCATGAAGATCGCGAAAGAGCCGATCTCGATGGAAACACCGATCGGCGACGACGACGATTCCCATCTGGGTGACTTCATCGAGGACAACAACACGCTGGCCCCGGCCGATGCGGCGTTGCACGCCTCGATGCGCAACGTGGTCAAGGACGTGCTCGACTCGCTGACCCCGCGCGAAGCAAAAGTGCTGCGCATGCGTTTCGGGGTCGAGATGTCGACCGACCACACGCTGGAAGAAGTCGGCAAGCAGTTCGACGTCACCCGCGAGCGCATCCGCCAGATCGAAGCAAAGGCGCTGCGCAAGCTGCGTCACCCATCGCGCTCCGACAAGCTGAAGAGCTTCCTGGAAGGCAATTAATACGCAGTAGCGGCAATGCCGCTGTCCCGAATCTCCATAGAAAAGAGAGGCGGGCAGCGGCAGCTGTCTGTATGTAACAGATTGGGCCTCTAGCTCATGCTTGGTTAGAGCAGCGGACTCATAATCCGTTGGTGCCGTGTTCGACTCACGGGAGGCCCACCATAATTTTCAATAAAATCAAAGGGTTACACGCTTCGGCTTGTAATCCTTTTTCTTTTTGAGAATTATTTTTCTTCATGTAAGCGTTTTTGAGACGTGATGCTGTTGCAGAGGCTGCTTTCAGGTACTCAATGCACTTTTAGAAGAGGCGCTTCGCTTGAGGTCGAACGGCTCAGAACGGCCACAAGCCGTCTCCCGCGAGCGACCGCTTTCAGGCATTGGAAAGCGGGCGCGGCGAATATGGAACGAAAAGCCGAACCGAAGTGCCCTTCTTGCCGACGGCGTCAACATTGCAACTCTTCATTTCGGACTGTGCGTTTGAGCCGGGGCCACTGGCTGCATTCTTGATCAAACTTGAGTAAGTGTGCGGCAACGTACAGAAGTGAGAACCGCGCGCGGATACGATGAACTTGCGTACATAAAGCGCACTACCGAGATCTTGTCTGTATGTGCGCTAACCAGCAGGTGAGCCGGTCACCTCAAGGACCGGCAAATTCGGAAGCCAGTGCATCGATATCTGTGCGGGCTGCGTTGATGCAACGTTACCGCTGCGAGGTCATCGTGATGCAGGCAAACCACCCATCAAAGTACGTGATACGCAAGTATCTTGAACGTCGCTCACAGGAAATGACACCGCCTCCTTCGCCTGAAGAAATTCGGCGGCAACTGGGTTGGGGTCTTCTGGTGTTCGGTCCTTTGCCCCCAGTCGGCTTGGAGGTAAACTCGATCGTCTGCGCGGAGGCGGGCCAATTGGTTTCCCACTGCAGTTGTCTTTAAAGTCATCGTCCACACAAAATAGAGTGCATTTTGTCAGTCGCATGGCAGCACGCCCAATGCTTCACCTCCCCCAGGCCGCTGCAAACATTGCCCAGTGTGCCGATAAGATTGACCATGCCATCGGTCAGCAGTTTGGCTTGCGCTGCATTGGGCGCGGTCACGTCCAGGATCGCCAATGTTTCGTCCAGCGGTATTTCCCCATGCAGACTCTGGTGGTGGGCAAGGTTCAAAGCAAGCAACCGGGCACATTCGGCAATTTGTTCTTTGGTGGCTTGCTCGATGAGCATGTCAGCCAGCTTATCGTATTGATCAAAGGCGGACAGATCAGTCATGCTGCGGCCTTCATCGCAGAGAGCGCAGGTATGGAATCCATCCCGGTGCGACGAACCAGTTCATCGTAGCTGATCGGCTTGCCGACGCGCGCCTCATCGGCATTGTCGAGCCAATGCGCCCATGTCCGCCCGGTCGATGGGTCGTACACTAATTTGAACAGATGCTGCGGAACGGTTCACGCACCTGCGAAGGAGTCATCCCATGCGCCCCCCGAAAACTCCGCGCAAAATGCGAATTACTCTGAAAGCCGCATTGCATCGCTATATCGATAATCGAATTTTTCGTTGTCGCCAGCAAATTGTAAGCATTGCTCAAACGCAGCTTCATGGCGAAAGTGGATGGACTCATGCCGATTTCGGCCAGGAACAGGCGTTCCAGATGTCGGCTGCTGACATGCACATGCTGCGCGATGAAATCGACAGAAAGCGGCGTACCGAGATTGCGCTCGATCAGCAGCATGGCTTTGCGCACCCGCACATTATCGGTTTCTTCGGTAAACAAAGGCTGCGGTTGCGGCGTATTCGCCGATAGCGGCATGGTTTCGATCAAAATCCGAAGCGCCTTGGCAGCCTGCGCCTTGTTGCAATGCCGCTCCACCAGAAAGGCCGCCAGATGCACCACACTAGTGCCGCCGGCACAGGTTAGCCGATCCCGGTCAACCACGAACAATTCGTCCGATGCTGCCTCCAGTTCCGGGAATTCGCCAATAAACTGATTGGAGTGAAACCAACTGACGCAGGTCCGGTATTGCTGCATCAGGCCTAGCCTGGCCAGGATGAAACTGCCGGTACAGAGGCCCACCAATGGCACATGCAGCGAGGCGGCACGCTTCAGATAAGCACCCAACGCGGGGGCAATTTTCGGCCCGTCCAGCAACCCGCCAATCACCACGATATAGTCGAAACCATGCGGCTCCGGCAGTTCTGCCGTCGGCATGATTTGGATGCCACAACTGGCTCTGATCGACCGCATATCATGGCTGACCACAGTCCACGCACATTGAATTGGCCGGCTGCGATCGCCCTCGTCCGCCGCCAGGCGCAGCGTATCAACGAAAGCGGAAAAAGCCACCATCGTGAAATTGGGTGCAAGCACAAACGCGACAGACAGCTTGGTATTTTCGTTCACAGCCATTTTCAGCCTTCTTTTTAGTGAGACTTGCCCCGACAGGCTAGCGCAAGCCGATTCATTGACAATGTCACTTCTGCAACAAGAAAACGATTGAAAACACCCCCGTTGCGGCTTAAGCAAGCACCAGACAATGCTTATTGCAGCTCAGAAAACAAAGCAATTTTCAGGCCCACATTTCGGCTTGCAGGCCGCGACTTGCATCATTGCACTGGCTAGGGGCCTGTCGGAAAAGGACAATGGAACGTCGCTTCGAGTAACAATCACTTCCGGCCCGGATGATGTAATGATTTCCAGCTGTGGCTGCCGCATGGCGGTCACATTCGTGCGATAACTTTACGGGGAGTATCGGAAATGCAAGCATCGTTGACAAGAAAACTAAGTGCCTTGATCGTCGGCCTCGGCATCGGTGCAGGGCCGCTCGCGGCGTCGGCCAAGGATACGGTGAAAATCGCCTTCATCGGTCCCCTGACCGGCTCCAATTCCGCGCACGGCCTGGGCGGGCGCAATTCGGCCGAACTCGCGGTCAAGCTGCATAACGGCGATCCCAAATCGAAATACAACTTCAGCCTGATCAATCTCGATGACGAATGCAAACCCAACGTCGGAGTGCAGGTTGCAACCAAGGCCGCCACCGATAACAGCATCATGGCGGTGATCCCGCATTATTGTTCTTCGGTTGCCATCGCCACAGTCGATGTATACCACCAGTTCGGCATCCCGACCGTGGTCTGGGCAGCGGTGTTGCCGGAAATCATTTACGGCCAAAAGACCAAGGAAATGCACCGCGTTAGTGCGACGCTGGTTAATCAGAATAAAGTCGCCGCACAATTTTTGACCGGTCCGCAAAAATACAAGCGCTGGGTAGCGATCTACGATACGACCGATTACGGCAAGTCGATGTTCAAGTACTTTAGCCAGTTCCTGAAAGAAAACGGCGGCACCATGCTCGGCAGTTTCGGGGTCGGTGCCGACCAGCAAGATTTCAATGCCGAGCTGACCAAGATCAAGGAATTGAATCCTGAAATTATTTACTTTGGCGGCCTGACGCCGATCGGCATTCGCGTCCTGAAGCAGATGGAAAAGCTGGGGATCACGGCGCAGTTCCAGGGTACTTCGGGCATCGTCGGCGAAGCCTTCGTCAACGGCGCCGGTACGCTGGCGGAAGGCACCGTCGCGATGTACGACAACCCGCCGGTTGAAAAATTGCCCGGCGGTAAATTCTTCGTCGAAAAATACACCCAGCAAAAGTACAACGAGCCGCCTGAAGCGTATGGTCCGTATGCCTACTCGGCCACCACGCTGGTGATGGACACGATAGAAAAGGTCGGCCCGAACCGTAAGAAGATCAACGAAGAACTCGGCAAGGTCAAGAATTACGACTCGATCGTGGGCAAGATCAGCTTTGACGATTACGGCCAAAACATCAATCCGGTTACCACTAAATACGTGGTGCAAGACGGCAAATGGCTGGACTGGAACGATAGCGAATATGCCAGCGGCAAGCGCAAGCTGAAGGGCCGTTAAGGAGCGTACCCTCCCTCGCCATTAACCCGGGTTCGCCGCGTGCGGCGAACCCTTGACCGGATACGCAATATGGACCTCGGACTCATTGGGCAATATGTATGGAACGGTTTGATGCTAGGCGTCATCTACGCGATGGTGGCGGTCGGCTTCACGCTGTTTTTCGGGGTACTCGATGTCATTAAATTCTCGCACGGCGATGTGCTGACCCTGGGCGTCTTTGTCGGGCTGGCAAGTTATCTCGGCCTGCATCAGGCCGGTGTGCAGTCGCCCGTTGTACTGTTGGTGACCGTGGTGTTCAGCGCCATCGCCAGCATGGCTGTGCTAGGCGCCGTCATCGCGAAATTTTTCGTGTTGCCGCTACGCAGCGCACCGCCCTTCATCACGCTCCTGATCACATTGATGATCGGCACCGTGATCAGGGAATCGATCCGGCTGTTCTATCCGAGCGGCTCGAATCCGCAATCCTTCCCGCATTTGCTGCCCACCACGTCGTACCACTTTGGTCAATTCATCCTGCGCCTGGATACCCTGATCCTGATTCTGGTCGGAGTGCTGGTGATTTACCTGGTCAATCTGCTGATCAACCGCACCAAGCTGGGTCTGGCGATCCGTGCCGTCGCGCAAGATGGCGAGACGGCGCGGATCATGGGCATCAATTTTGAAATGATCGTGCTGCTGACCTTCGGCCTCGGCTCCGGCCTGGCTGCACTGGCAGGAGTAATGAACGGGCTGTACTACAACGAAGTCAATTTCGGCACCGGCCTGATGCTGGGCGTGATCGGCTTTAGCGCAGCCGTGATCGGCGGCCTGGGCAATATCTATGGCGCCATATTGGGCGGCTTCCTGTTTGCCGCGCTGCAGATTATCGGGGTCGTCGCGCTGCCGTTTGCCAGCGCCTACAAGGACGTGGTCGCGTTCGGCATCGTGATCGTCCTGATCGGCTTCAAGCCGACCGGCCTGATCGGCGAAAAAATCAGTGAAAGGGTTTGAACAAATGTCTTCCACCAGCAAAAATCTAACCTTGTCCATCGGCGGCGTGCTGCTGACCACGGCCTTTGCGATGCGTGCCATGGCGGCGGACAATCAGTGGCTCTTGCTGGCCTTACTGGTCGGGGCCGGACTGGCCGCATTCGCCGCCACCAGGAGCGGCATCGCCAGCCGGGCCGAGCAAGCCTTCTCCAGCCACCATCACTTGATGCACGGCATCGTGCTGCTGGCCTTCCTTTCTTTTTTGGTGGTATTCCATGAAGAACATTTCGCCTTGCTGATGCTCTCCACGGTGTTGCTGTATGCCATCGTTTGCCTCGGCCTGAATATCCAGATCGGCTATTGCGGCGTGGTGAATTTCGCCGGCGCGGCCTTTTTCGGTATCGGCAGTTACACTGCTGCGGTATTGGTGGCCCATACGCAGTTGCCGCATCTGTTGATCCTGCTGATCGGCGGCATCGCATCGGCAGCGATAGGCGGCTTGCTGCTGTTGCCGGTATTGCGCACGCGCGGCCATTACGCGGCGTTGGTGACGATCGCCTTCGGCATCCTGTTTCGCACCTTCCTGGAAGTCAACGATACGCTGGGCGGGCCGCAAGGCTTGAAAGTGGCCGGGATGAAAATATTCGGCTGGTCGCTGCGTGAAAACATCGAGCTGGGCGACATCACAATTTCGTTCTATGCCAACTATGCAATTTGCGCATTGATCCTGGCCGCGCTGGCCTTCACCATCACCAAACGGCTGGAACGCTCCTGGATCGGCCTTAGCTTCGATGCGGTGCGCATCGATGAAACCGCCGCCGCCGCCTTTGGCATCAACATCCGGCGCTGGAAAATCACTGCCTTCATGCTCGGCAACGGCTTTGCCGGCGTCGCCGGGGCTTTCTTTGCGATGATGACCGGCTTTGTCGCGCCGACCAACTTCACCTTCGGCGATTCGCTGATCCTGATTTCGATCGTGGTGATGGGCGGCATCGGCAATCCCTGGGGCATCCTGCCGGCCGCTGCGCTGGTGGTACTGTTGCCGGAAAAATTGCAAGCGATCCAGGAATACCGCTTTTTACTGTATGCGCTGGCCGTCATCCTGATCCTGCTGTTCCGTCCGGACGGGCTGTTTCCGCGCCGCCTGCGCAGCTATATTCCCGGCTGGAGCAGCAAATGAGCGCCTCTATTTTGCAATGCCGCAACCTGACCATGCGCTTTGGCGGCCTGACCGCGCTGAACGATTTGAGCCTGGATATCCGGCGCGGAGAAATACTCGGTCTGCTGGGACCGAACGGGTCCGGCAAAACCACCTTCTTCAATGTCGTCACCGGCATCTATACCGCCAGTGCCGGCAGCATCGCTTTTGAAGATCGTGAAATCGGCCAACTGCCGGCACAGAAAATCTATCGCGCCGGCATCACCCGCACTTTCCAGCGTTCGCGCCTGTGCCTGCCGCTGACCATTTTCGACAACATCATGATCGGCAATCACCAGCATTTGAATCACGGCTTCTGGTTCAACCTGATCCAGCGCAAAAAGCTGAAACAGCAATTTGAAGAAAACTACGAGCAAACCAGACAACTGGTGACCACCTTCAGCAAGTCACTCGGCAACAAGCTGTTCGACGCGGCCGGCTCGGTCAACATGATCGACCGTCGCCGCATTGAAATCTGCCGCGCGTTGATCAGCCGGCCCAGACTGCTGCTGCTGGATGAACCATCGGCCGGCATGACGCATGAAGAAACCAGGGAATTGATGGATGACATCCTGGCAGTGCGCGAACGCATCGCCGGCCTGACTATCGTGATCATCGAACACGAAATGAATGTGATCGAACGGATCACCGACCGCTGCATCATTTTCAATTACGGCCGCAAACTGTGCGAAGGTACCTACCGTGAAATTGCCGCCAATGCGGAAGTTCAAGAAGCTTACTTGGGGCAGTCATGAGCATTCATCATCGCGGACTACAACTGAACAATATCTATACCGCCTATGACAAGGCGGATGTCTTGACCGATGTCTCGATCCAGGTCGAACCGGGCAAGATCACTTGCATCCTCGGCTCCAACGGCTCGGGCAAGTCGACCCTGATCCGCTCGATCCTGTCGCTGACCGCGCCGCGCAGTGGCAACATCCGGTTCGAGGGACGCGACATCACGCGCCTGCCGACGCATCTGATCAATCAGGCCGGCATCGCCTGCATCCCGGAAGGACGCAAGGTGTTTCCCAAGATGACAGTCGAAGAAAACCTGCAGATCGGTGCCTACCGCGAAAGCCGTGCCGGCGTGATCCGCCAGCGGCTGGATGAAGTGTATGAAATTTTCCCGCGCCTGAAGGAACGCACCAAACAATTGAGCGGCACCATGTCCGGCGGCGAACAAGCCATGCTATCGATCGGGCGCGGCCTGATGGCGGCCCCCAAGCTGCTGTTGATCGATGAACCGTCGCTGGGCCTGTCGCCGCTGTTCGTCAAGGAAACCTTCAGCGTGATCCAGCGCATCAACCAGCTCGGCATCAGCATCTTGCTGGTCGAGCAAAACGTGCACCAGACGCTGGCGGTAGCGCATTACGGTTATGTCTTGATGCAAGGCCGCGTGGTCGCCAGCGGCAGCACCGATGCGCTGCGCAATAGCGAAGAAGTGAAACAGGCGTATTTTGCTTGAGGCGGGTAAAAATTGGTTCTGTCGCGTTAATTGGGAAAACATCATGTCCGCACAGACTTACAAGCTCATCGAACTGGTCGGCGCCTCAACCGAGGGTACCGACCAGGCGATACGCGACGCGATTGCCAAGGCCGCGCTCACGGTCAAGCACATGGATTGGTATGAAGTGGTCGAGTCGCGAGGACATATCGCAGACGGGAAGGTTTCGCACTACCAGGTCACGATCAAGGTAGGCTTCCGGCTGGAGTAGCGCAATCCGGTGCGGTCGGCGCCAGCAGTCTCGCAGTCGGCCCCATCCACGGTTGCTGCCATCGAGCAGCCAATCGGCACCGCCGCCAGCGCCATCGTTGATCCGATGCGCATTATTCAATCAGCGCGGTCGCTGCTGAATGCGGCGCTTCGCGTTTTGCTTCGGACAAGTCGGAATAGATGCGAATGATTTCGGCAAGCCGGTCATCGCTACAGTAGAAATAAGCGGCCGAATTCCCGACGGGCACAGCCTACTGTTCCCGCGCGCACGCAAATAGAGCCGTACAATCGCCGTCGGCACCTATGCTGACATCCTTGGCGACCAGATCGAGTAGCGGCTTGGCCCATCGGACGGATGCTGGCAGGGACGGCAGACCCTGTGCCGATATTGGCGGGGATACAGATCAGCACAAGGCCGCAGCCACGCCATCGACCACGGCCAGGGTGACGATACCGGGCGACGGTCACGCCGGCAGCACCGCAAGGCTATGCAAGTGGATCGATGAGCTGGTTTGCACCACAGCGGCCATTTTTACCCCAAGCAGGGCATGAAGCCCCAAAATCAGCCCGCTCATGATTGAACCGGCTAAACCAAGCCCCCAAGTAGCGCATCGGCCATACCAATGCGTTCCACATCTGGCGGACTTCGATTATGACGAGCTGAGGGAACTTAGAAGGACCGCGTTAATAGCCGAATTGGCCCCCGAATTGTTGATGTTGACTGTCTGGGACTGATTAATCATCTTTTCGATATAGAAGCTGTTGTTGGCCTGGTAGAAGTTGACGACCGGAACGAGGCTAGTGGTGGCAGGAGAGTAAGCGTTAATCCATCCATAGACCGACGGGGCGCCGTCGGCGCCTCTGATGGACGACATCGCTTTGCGGTCCAAGGCGCGGTTTGTGGGGAGGTCATTGATCGTAATTGCACTCATGTTGTATCTCCAAAATTCCCAAGAACGGCAAAGCGGAGAGCCGCACAGCAGAGGATTGGACTATCCCTGTAAGGCGGCTCTCGTGGCCCTTTAAATCTGGGCCACCCCTGCATGCATATTGCCAAGAACATTGGTGAGGCTGGTCAAATTGACGTCGGTATTGGTCACGACCGGCGTAAACACGCCGACTTGCGTGTTCGGGCTGGCAAACCCACCTCTTTGAATAGCGGCCTGGTTGAAGCTGCCGATATTAGTGGCGTTAAAACCGCCGCGTACGGCAGACATTTCACGGCCGTCGAGTTCCTTGTCGAGGGACAGGTCTTGGATCATCAGAGTCGATTTCATGGTAGTTCTCCTAAAGGTTTGGTTGGGCTGGATGAGCATTTCGTTGCGCTCGGTGGACATAAAGCATAGGGCGTGCCAGCCCAAGCCATGCACCGCGCGAATAGACGTAAGTAATTGAAAAATATAAGAATATTTAGATTTCGACCGGACGTTTTTCGATGCTTTTTGAGGTGGTGCAGGTCAAGTGTCTGGAGTTGCCAAACACATTTCATGGCAGCTGTCAGATAGAACCCAACACATTGGCGGCTATCGTAGAAATTTGTAAAAACGTTCGGCCGGCCGCCTAAAACGACCGTAGCGGATCGTCAGGAGATGATTAAAGGATTTATGACCGGAACCAGCATCAGCGCCTTGGCGCGGCGTTAAGGCATATCCCGGTCAAGCGACTTCCCTTCAAGCATAGCCGTTAAGCGCACCGATCATCGCCTACACTACAGTGACAAACAATCAAGGGGGCATGATGAAAAAACTTCTGATCTGTATGCTGCTGGTCGCGTCACCGGCGTTTGCTTTTGATGGCAACAAGCTCAAAGAATACATGCTTGCAAGCGAAGCCAACACCAACGCCAGCGCTTTTACCGATGTTGTCAAGTTCTCCGCCACGGAAATGTGAAGCCGCCGATCCATCCAATAAGCTGCACTCTAGCGTGATAAAGGTGGCGCGGCCCCTCTGCTCAAAATGCCCTCAAGCGTGTCCTTGGATGCAGAAAGAAAAGGCCCACCGAGACTTACCGCCGATTGCGCTGCCTGCAATGCTGCCGGGAGCTTCCCCCGATCCGCGAGGGTCTGCGCCAGGTTGTTGAATGCCGGGGCCGAGTCCGGGTGGTTTTCTGTCGCATTCCGGAATGCGAATTCAGCCTCGGCCAGCTTGCCGGCGGCATAGTAAATGTTGCCCAGCCCCAGTTGGCCGACCAGACTGTTCGGCCAGCGTGCCAAAAGCGTGGAATAGGCGGTGGCGGCGGCTGTTTTTTGTCCGCTTGCGTCCAGCGCATTCGCAGCGGACGTATAGCCGATCTCGGTGGCGGTGGCGGGTATGCGATCCGGGCGGACCGTCACCATCGCCCAATGCCCGCCGAACTGCCAAGTGTGTTCGAAATACCAAAACGGCAATACCTGGCGGGCGTTGGTGCCCGAGCGCAGGATCAGCTTCGACTTGTCCAAGTCATACCCGACCACGACTGCGTAATGCCACAGCGGAGCCCAGCTCACCAACATATTCTGCAGTACGACGACCGGCGTACCCGTCGCGACTTCCCTGAGCACATCGGCAAGCTGAGGCGCGAGAACGTATGCGGCAAGCCCGTTGCGGCGCGTGGCTGCAAGCATTTCGATCTGCAGGCTGCCTTTGCGTGCAGGCAGATAAACCTGATCGGTCAATGTATCCGGGGAGATCGCCACGCCGACACTGTTGAGGGCCGTGGCAAGTGCGGCCGGTCCGCATTGGTATTCTTCCTGCGGGAAGAAGGGGACTTCCGTAAGCTCTATACGCACCGGCAAGTCGGTTGGACGATTGGTTTCCAGCAGGCGCGTTTGTGGCGCAATTGCGCAGCCACCAAGCGTCAGCGCCAAAAAAAGAATGCCCGCCAGGAGGCGGGCCGATATTCCGAGCCGCATGCAGCGCATTACTTGTACGCGTAATACAGAACCGCCGCGACAATGAGGACGCCTGCCGCAATAGCCCAGCCGTTGCCGCCGGCGGGCAAGGTGTCGAGTTGGCCGGCGATGGTTCTGACTTCTTCGTCAGTCATGGCAGCGACACGGTCTTTCGCCGTCCCCGGCTTCGCCCCCAGTGTCTCCAACTGCTGCTGGACATTCGCGCGGCTGATGAAGTTCAACACCTTTTCACGGTCGCCTTGTACCTGTGTCGCGCTGATCAACTGGTCGGTTCCCACGATACCGGCGTGTACCGGATGAAAGCTCAGCAGCATGCTCGCAATCAAAACGCGACTGATTATTCTGAAAAAACGATTCATGTTTGCGCTCCTTCGAGGTTTGGTTGTGTGAGAGCATTTATTGGTGCCGTTACCAACAAATACGGCCGTGCAGACAGATGCGAATTGCATTACTCCTAGCGGTGATAGCTGGAATAAAACAGTGCATTTTTTGTTTATAGTTCGCACACCTCGAAGTGTCAAGGCGCGGTTTCCGTGTGCGGGTGATCCGGCCGGTCGGCAATTGATATTAGCCCCGCGACCTTGTCGCACATAGCCCTACGAAAAACACGGCCGCCCTCTGTCAGCAGCCAACTTTCGGCTTGTCCGACCGGTTAGAGCGCTGCGTGTGGCGCAATGAATCGAAAGTTGGAATTCGTAGCTGCTAGTTACCTGCGTCGACTTTGCTGGAATAATTAGCCGATCTCATTTCTCAAGAAGGCTTTTGCGAAAGTATCTCGCAAGCCTGCCGCTCCTGACCCCTGAGGAGCTCGATGCTGCAGCCTTTATGCGATTCTCGGTGAAAATAATGTTCCAAATCAACTCAGTACTCCGAGTATTTACGTGAGTCACCCCGGACCTTTTCAGCAGGGTATTTGATTCGATTAAGCGCCATTTTTTCGAGCACCGCAGCGTTGAGATTTATGTCTAGCTTATCGGCTAGGCGAATTAAGTAGACCAACACGTCCGCCATCTCATGCCGAATTTGCTCAATTTTCGTCGCATTAAGCTCCTCACTGGAGCCGGTTTTTAGCCATTGGAAGTGCTCGAGAAGCTCTGCCGCTTCAACACAAAGCGCTGAGGATAGATTTTTTGGGGTATGAAATTGGTCCCAGTCACGTTCAGCAACGAAAGTTCGAATTTCATCACGAAGTTTCAGCAGATCATTGTCTGTCGGACATTCATCCATGGTAGTGCTCCAACTTGAATTTTTCTATATCGTCTAGGCACCCCGAGCGATGGACCATCCGAGGGCTGTTCGAGCAAAGCACCGTAAAGTCCTTTAATGGATCCATTGCGATTTTGGTGCCCTTAAGAGAGGTGGCCCTGTAAATATTCCGGCTTGATGTCCTGCTCAGTCATATTACGGCTGAATTATCGAAGTAATGCGCCGCCTTGTTCTCTCACGTAAGGAACATTCACGAAGCGTATCAGCCAGTGATTCAAGGTTCTGGATGCCGTAGATTGACACGGTCTGGAAATCGGTATCAGATGACCGAAGTCGTAGAACGCAGTATCCCGCCAGTCGCATTCCCAGCGGCTTATGTAGATCGAAATGTTCGATAGTGAATAGCTCAACACTATCCTTGGCTTTGGACAAAACTCCGCGTTCTATCTTGATTCTTTGGGTGGTGATTTGATAGGTGATCCCAATACTAGTGAACCAATAGAACAGGTACGCAATACCCAAGGTGAGAACGATTGGTATCCACTGCCACACACTATGGATGATCGCCGGATGGCCTGAATACAGAGGCTTTTCAATTTCGGCCTCCTGACCTGCTTTGAAGGCCAATAAATCAGTATTACAAAAGCGGCACTTGATTGCTGACTGCTTGATCGTCTCCCCGCATACGGGACAATCCTTTATATCATTACTCATCTCTCTCCCTCGCGTTGTTCAATTTCGTCCAAGATTGCAGCGCATCAGTTAGTAGCCGACATGTAAATGGGCAGTGGACTATTCGCCGCAATTCTACTTCGACCACACTCTGCGATCACGAAGAAGGATACATGCTCAAACAGCAGATCGCTCCAAAAAATTTCGTTTGTATTCGGCTATGCAATCCGACGATCCCTTCAATGAAGTCAAGAACATCTTCACTGAAAAATTCTCTCGCATTGCTGAACCGGCCTTGCTATTGCAAGCGCGGCGCCAGCGTCGGCAGCTTGTTGCGGCGCTACGCCATATCCCGCGCCACCGTGCTGGCCGTCGTCGTGGCCAAGGTCAGCAGACGAAAATCCTACTGAGAATGGTGATTTAATTTTTGCCGAAGCTTTTCTTCGACGGCTGGAGTTAAGCCGGTGTCGCCATCACACAAGATCAAGTTGGGCAAAAACGGCCTGAATAAGTAAGCGCGGTCATCCAGGACCAGCCATGGTTCCCGGGCGCGACCAAAATGGCGGATCCATGCCTCAATCTCGATCTGCCGGAAATAGCCTGGCCCGATAATCTGCGCCAATTCCGGAAATTCCCGGGAGTCGGGCGGCGTGACGCCGATAATTCTCTGAGCGATGTCGGTCGCGAAAAAAGCTCGCAAATCGTCTAGTGTCCTGGCTACCCGCCAAGAACTGCTCACCACGATCTCCACGGCCGGGAAGTCGCGCATCAGGGCCTCAAATGCTGGCAATCTCGAAAACCGTTCGCCTTCGTCACAAGGATCCGGATGTAGCACGCCGTCAAAATCCAGGAAAAGGATCATTATGGTTCCCGCGGCATCGGCGCCATCATTCTTGGTCGTCTTCACTTACCGCTTGACGAATTGCTGGGCTTGACTGTATGTCCCATCAAGTCATGCCACTAAACTTCAGATTTGGCGAGGCTTCGCGCCACCTCGCCCCCCTCGCTGTTCCAAAATCCGTCGTCGGCGGCCTTAATGCGCACTGCAGCATTTTCCATGTGCCGCCATGCGGCAGTGCGTGCGGCGGATGCATCCTTGCGTGCGATTGCGTCCGCGATCGCACCATGCTCGGCCTGCAATTGCCCGTTGAAATCCTTCTGTTGCGCCTCATGGATACGGACCACCCTAATGGCTGCCTGGAGAAACTGGCTCAGAAATTGAAGCAGCGATGTGTATAGAGGATTGCCAGTAGCCTCTGAAATCGCCTTATGAAAAGCCAAATCTTCGTCCACCCCATCACGGCCAGCGAGGACTGCCTGATCAATATCGCGCAAGGCCTGCTTGATCTGCGTATTTTGTGCGTCCGTGCGGCGTTCGGCAGCCAGCGCCGCCATTTCAGCTTCCAGCCCTCGGCGTAGTTCGAGCACGCGCAGCACCGCTTGCATCGAATCTTTCACATCGACGTCGATCCGGAATGGCGCGCTAATGCTGGGTTCCACTACGATGGTGCCGCTGCCTTGCCGCGTTTCAACCAAGCCCTCCGATTTGAGGCGAGATACCGCTTCGCGGATCACGGTGCGGCTCACAGCGAAGCGCTCTGCCATTACCAGTTCGGACGGAAGGCGCGAGTTGACCGCAAACTCGCCACTTTTGATCTTCTGCAACAGCACCTCGGTGACGCGGTCGGCTAGCGTGCCGGCCGCAGCGATTGGCTCCGTTTGGAAGTGCGTGACGTCAACCATATGTGCCTCTGTTTTTAATTTGCCAACCATCAGTTTAAAAAGTTGTTGGATGTATTGACATCATACAGCTTCCTTCCTATACTTCAAAAAACTAGTTGTATGATGTATTATTGTTATACAACTTTAAACGCGGTTTGCGGGCGAAATCCGTCACGCCAAACAAAGCTTTATCCAGTCTTGCCATAGAGAAAAAATCCGAGTGCAAGCGGAATCCAACCATTCTGTAGGAGACAAATCATGTGGTCGCACGTGTATGACCCGTTCAACAATGCGGTGCTATCGACGCTGGCGGCGGCAATTGCTGTCGTTGTGATGCTAGCGGCGCTCGCTTTCTCCCAGCTCAAGACGCGCCAGTTTGCTGGTGCAGTAGTTGCATTTCATTGAGAGCGCATCGCTGCAGGCAATCACTGTCCATGGCCGATTGGTGCCGAAGACCCCGGCCGGCCAACCAACCATGAAATGCGACAAGAGGAACCCATCATGAATGTCCTGTCTGATCCGGCCTTGATACTGCCGCGGCAACGCAAGGTGGTTTCTGCCTTGCGCGCTTTGCTGCCGGCATACGCGGTATTGTTCAATGAGGAAGATACCCGTCCGTACGAATGCGATGGCCTGGCGGCATACCGTCAACTGCCGATGGTGGTTGCGCTGCCAGAAAACGAGGCGCAAGTCGTGGCGATTCTCAATACCTGCCGCGATCTGAAAGTGCCTATCGTGCCGCGCGGCGCCGGCACCGGTTTGTCGGGCGGCGCGATGCCGATTGCCGATGGCGTGGTGCTGTCGACCGCCAAATTGAACAAAATCGTCAAGCTCGACACTTTCGCGCGGACCGCCGTGGTGCAACCCGGTGTGCGCAATTTGGCGATTTCCGATGCCGCCGCGCCGCACAACCTGTATTACGCGCCTGATCCCTCATCGCAGATCGCCTGCACCATCGGCGGCAATGTCGCCGAAAACTCCGGCGGCGTGCATTGCCTGAAATACGGCCTGACCGTGCACAACGTGCTGCGGGTGCGGATGGTGACGATCGACGGCAACATCGTCGAACTCGGCAGCGAAGCGCTGGATGCGCCGGGGCTGGATTTGCTGGCGGTGTTCATCGGCTCTGAAGGCATGCTTGGCATCGTCACCGAAGTCACCGTCAAGTTGATCCCAAAGCCGCAAGCCGCGCGCGTCATCTTGGCGTCGTTCGACGATGTGGTCAAAGGCGGCAATGCGGTCGCCAACGTCATCGCCGCCGGCATCATTCCGGCTGGGCTGGAGATGATGGACCAGACCTCTTCGCGCATGGTCGAGCCGTTTGTCAAAGCGGGCTACGACATCGATGCTGCGGCGATTTTGTTATGCGAATCGGATGGCACAGCCGAAGAAGTGGAAGAAGAAATCGGCCGCATGAGCGAGGTACTCAACGGCAGTGGTGCGACCCGCATTGAGGTGTCGCAATCGGAAGCAGAACGGCTGCGGTTCTGGTCCGGACGCAAGAACGCGTTCCCGGCGGCCGGCCGCATCTCGCCCGACTATTACTGCATGGACGGCACGATTCCGCGTAAACATTTGGCGCGCGTGCTGCTCGGCATCGCCGACATGGAAATCAAGTACGGCTTGCGCTGCGCCAATGTATTCCATGCCGGAGACGGCAACCTGCACCCGCTGATCCTGTTCGACGCCAACGTCCCGGGCGAATTCGATCGCGCCGAACTGTTCGGCGCCGACATCCTGGAGTTGTGCGTCGAAGTCGGCGGCACCATCACCGGCGAGCATGGCGTCGGCATCGAGAAAATCAATTCGATGTGTGTGCAGTTTTCGGCGCAGGAGCGCGAGGCGTTTTTTGGCGTCAAGCGCGCGTTCGACACTGCCTTCCTGCTCAATCCAGACAAGGCGATTCCGACGCTGCACCGCTGCGCCGAATACGGAAAAATGCATGTGCAACGCGGGCAAATGAAATTTCCCGAGTTGCCGAGATTCTAAAAGCAAATTTACTGAAGCCAACAGAATTACTTGAAGCGAGACTATGGACGTACAAAAATTCAGGGATCAGATTCTCACAGCAAGTAGCGCTCGCAGCGCACTGCACATTCGCGGCGGCGGCACGAAAGACTGGTACGGCGAACCATCACGCGGCGAGTTACTCGACACGCGCACGCATCGCGGGATCATCGACTACGAGCCCACCGAACTGGTGATCACCGCGCGCTGTGGGACGCCATTGGCGGAGGTTGAAGCCGCGCTGGCAGATCGCCATCAGGCGCTGGCATTTGAACCGCCCCATTTCGGCGCCGACGCGACCTTGGGCGGAATGGTTGCCAGCGGCTTGTCCGGTCCTTCGCGTCTGGCCGTGGGTGCCGTGCGCGACTTTATGTTGGGCGCGGTACTGATGGATGGCAAGGGCGATGTCCTGCACTTTGGCGGGCAAGTCATGAAGAACGTCGCCGGTTACGACGTCTCGCGTTTGCTGACCGGCTCACTCGGCACACTAGGGCTGATACTCGAAGTCTCCTTGAAAGTGCTGCCGCAGCCAATCGCGGTTAGCAGCCGGCGCTTTGCAGTCGCCGAGACGGAAGCGATCCGCTGGTTGAACGAATGGGGCGGTCAGCCTTTGCCGATTTCTGCCAGTTGCTGGTGCGATGGCGTGTTGTCTATCCGGCTGTCGGGTGCGCAAGCGGCGGTCAGTGCTGCGGAGAAGAAGATGGGCGGCGACGCGGTGCCGGCTGCCGACGCGTTCTGGCATGGCGTGCGTGAACAGACCCACGCATTTTTTACTACAGCATCATCGATATGGCGTTTGTCAGTGCCATCGGTGACGCCGCCATTAGGTTTGCCGGGTAGCACGCTAATCGAATGGGGAGGGGCGCAACGCTGGCTGGTCACCGATGCCGATCCCGCGGCAATACGCGCGGCCGTCAGTGCCGTCGGCGGTCACGCGACCTTGTATCGGGGTGGGGATAAAAATAATGTCGGTGTATTCCAGCCTTTAGCGCCCGCAGTCGCGCAAATTCATCACAACCTGAAAGCCTCATTTGATCCGGCGGGGATTTTTAATCCGGGGCGGATGTATCCGGATTTGTAGGACGGATGAGCGTGGGCCTTACTCGCAATTGAGCGCACTTGAGCGGTCACTGAATCACAGGATTATATGCAAACCAATTTAGCAGCATTCATTAAAGACACCCGCGAAGGGCAGGAAGCCGAGGCGATTTTACGCGCCTGTGTGCACTGCGGATTTTGTACCGCAACCTGTCCCACGTATCAATTGCTGGGCGATGAGCTGGATGGCCCGCGCGGACGGATTTATCTGATCAAGCAGGTGCTAGTGTAGTGTTGCATTCTTGATGCTTCGTATTGAAATTCCGCACTTGAAAGG
>NZ_JBHRTP010000006.1:0-137642 GCF_042646465.1 Pseudundibacterium arcticum | reverse complement strand
ACACGACCATCGACGCCCACCAGGAACGAAAATACGACTGTACCGGTTTCTTCATTACGAGCCGAAGATTGCGGATACACCGGTTTTGCGCAGGAATTGAAATCATAAACTGCACTGGTACGTGCAGCCGGCGCTGCTACAGGAGCAGGAGCCGGACGCGCCGTTGGCATTACCGGATTTTCCGGTTGCACATTTGAGACAGCTGCAATCGTATTCGTCTGTGGCTGCTGCTGCACTTGGACCTCTGGCGGAGGAATAAATGGCGGCGGCGGTGCCAAGACTTTCGGCGGTGGTGGCGGCAGTGGCTTGTCCGGTGGTGGTGGCGGTGGTTTGATCTCTTCAATGATCTTAGTTTCGATCGGTTGTTTGATCACTTCCACGACTTTACGGGCAAGTCCTGTAACCAGCGCATAAACGATAAAAACATGCAGAAGAACCACCACGGTAATGCCAGTTAAATTTTTTGTGGGGTTTCTCTCATTCTGCGTGAAATCCATGCCTCTTTCCTCCAATACCAACTACTTCTTGTTGTCAAATTCACGCTTTATTCAGGCGGATTTACCTGTCCAATTTGTGAGTACGCGGAATTATACATACGATTTTTCGCGCGGTAATTACAATATTTAGTTCTAAAAGAATGTCGAAACTGACGTGCATTTCATTTTCTTGAAACGGTGATAACTACAGATGTTTCTTGAGTTTGGTCATTTGATTCTTTAACGCTGTAATGGGCGCCATGCCCAATGGATCATCGACTGGGCTTGAGTTTATCTTCGCCCAGGTCTGAAGTCGGAACGATGCCCAAACCCGGATTGTTGCGCATAACAATCGTGTGCTCAATTTTAATGATCGATTTTTGTGGTGGAAATTTTTTAAAAATACAAAAACATGGGAATTTAAATGTTCGAAGCTTCGTTTTCAACCCCAAAAAAGAATGTTTGAATGAGGCTTTGAGCGAAACAGGCTGAATGCTGCGCAGCACAATTCTGAGGGGATTTCAATTCCCATCACTGATCGTTCCAAGTCACGCAAGTTAATCAAGTTAATCATTATCCGGCCGTATTTTTCCTCGTCAAACAGACGACAGCGCCACCCAATGCACACGTTCCCATGCTCGCGACGCGTGATGTTGGCATAGCCGCAAGTATCGGCTCGGAAGCGTGCCCATTGTATGGACCGCCTGGCTATCGCTTTTGTTCATTGGTATAGACAAGCATGACACTCGCTTGGTTGCGCCGCGCACGAAAGCGGAATCGATACGCCGGGAGCTTGGCATCGAAAAAACCCGCAGATCGGAACCTGCGGGTTTTAGGCTTACTACCTGTTATTTACCAGCTACGCGTTCGATTAGAACTTGTAGTTGTATTCCGCAGTCAGCTTCAACGCGCGTGGCGCCGTGTAGCTGATGGTGCGGCTGTAGGTAGCGGCAACTGCGTCGTTGAGGTTGTACAACTCATCGATGGTTTGCACGGTTTGTCTGTTGAACAGGTTAAAGATGTCGAGCTTGAATGACAGACCTTTTACTTGTTCAGGCTTGTACACCACGTTCATGTCCAGGCGGATATCCCATGGCAGGTTGCCGGCTGCACCACGCGGCGACGCTACCTGGTTGCAATAGTGGTAGGCTGAACCGTAATCAGGGAAGCCAGGATCGTTAGCCACCAATGCGTCCGGGTAGTTACCGATGCAGTTCTTAGGACGACCAGCAGCGGCCAGGAAGTTGCCACCCACGCTAAATTGTGGCGTGATTTCATAGAAGCCGTATGCCTTGATCTGATGCTTGCGATCGTTAGGCAACAGGCCGTTGGAATTTTCCATAAGTTCACGGTGATCCCAGGTCTGGGTCGCTGAAACGTCAGTTTGAGCAACGTCAGACAGCGTCTGACCTTCGGTATTACCCCGGCTACGCGACCAGGTGTAGTTGACCTTGCCGTACCAGCCGTTACGCAGCGGGTGTTCAGCAAACAGGTCGACTGCCAGGTAGGTACGTTGTGCATCTGGCATGCCAAGATCTGCCTTGGTCAGGTGGACGCGGGTCAGGTTATTGCCTGTACCTGCGAAGTCAACCAGGAAATCATTGTCTTTACCGGGATTGAACGATGCACAGTTGAAGCCACCCCAGTTTGAGGCGTCGACATTATTGCGAACCGCCCAGGCGTCGAACGGACGTTGATCGCAGAAATCGTCGATCGCCGACTTCAGGACGCGGTAAGTCGCTTTGGCACCGAAGTTCAGGCTAGGCGAAAATGACTTTTCAAAGCCCAGCGTGAGCTCGTCCTGCATGTTGGGGCTCATATCCAGAGCCGCGACAGTGCGAGCGTCTTTTGCCTGACCGAATTCATTGTCAGGCGACAAGACCCCGGTGATGGCCGTCGTGCCGGTTGGAGCACCGTTGGCGTCAACGCCAGTGTAAGTAAAATACTGACGCAGATAGCTGGAACGGCTGGCGCCGCGCACGGCCAGGTGAGTCGGAATTTGCACCATGTAACGACCGGCGCTACCGAACACTTTCATCGAAGCATCGCCGTTGACGTCCCACACCGCGGCCAAACGTGGCGCGAACTGGTTCTTCATCTCCAGGAAGGTTTCGTTATCGCCGTTCTTGTTGGTGAACTGCTCGTTACGCAAGCCGGCGGTCACCAGGACGTCTTTCGTCACCTGATAACGATCTTCGATGTACTGGGCAGACTGGTTGGAATAGGCTGTTGTTGCATCAAAGAAATTTTGCTTGCGAACGTAGTAGCCCGATGTTCCCAAGCCGCCACCGGAAGCCACCACGGTCGGAACACCCTGCAGGGTGATCGGTGAGTTCGGTGTGTTGGTATGGGAATACGTCCAGATGCCGCCACCGGCGGTCAGATCGCCAGCGTTGATCGATTTCAGCTTGTTGTAGTCCAGACCGCCGCGGATCGTGTGTTGTCCAAGTCTGTATTCAAGATCAAGACGGGATGATTTGACGGTATCCTCAGCGCCCGGCGGCACAATGAAGCCAGTCAGCAGTTGCGGATTGTTATAAGTGATACCTGGTGCGCGCGCCGCCAATGGAGCGCTTACTTGGTACAGCGGCGAGTTAATCGGATCGAAACCGTCAAACGTGTTGGTGTGCTCGGTCTTGCTCTGGCCATACAGCGCGGTCAGGGTCAAGTCATCGGTCAGATTGCCGGTGTACTTGAGGATCTGGACGTCGGCACCCACTGCGCCGGTATGATCCGGAATGTTGGTGTAGTGGGCCGAAGAGCGGACCACGCCATCACGAGCACGCGTCGCGTAATTGTAGCCGGACAACTGTTCATCCTGCTCCGGCTTGTCACCCATCAGCGTCAATTCGAGGCGATGATTGTCGGTGATGTTCCAGTCGAATTTGCCGAGGTAGCGCTTGACCGTATCCTGCTTTTCTGACCAGCCGCCCAGTAGGTTGGATGTGGTGCCAGTGTTATTAAGTTGATTCGTGCCTGAGAACGAGTTGTCCTGATATTCACCCGAGACAAACATGAACAGCTTGTCCTTGATGATCGGGCCGCCCACATACGCGCCGTAGGTCTTTTGTTCTACCTTGTTGTCTTCATTTCTTCTGTACAGGGTGTTGTCTGTTTTCGCATTTTCCGGTGCGCCGGTGTTTGGATAGAAAATATCCTTGGCCTTGGCACGTGTGGAAGACGGAGCGATGCTTACCTGAGCGCCCATTTCCCAGTTATTGGTACCGCTTTTGGTGGTGATGTTGACCACGCCGCCGACGGAACGACCAAATTCAGCACCGAAACCGCCGGTCAGAACCTGCGCCTGCGAGATGGCGCCGAATGGCAGTTCGGACGCGCCGAGCTGGGTCAGAGGGTTGGTGACTGGAAAACCGTTGACATAATATGCATTTTCCGATGCGCCGCCGCCGCCGAAGCTGGCGCCAGCTGCGTAACGGGAGTCGGCACGCGTCGTATTCGGTGCCAACTGGATGATGGCGTCAACGCTTTGGGCAATTGGCAATTTTGCCAGTTCTTTGGCCGTGAAGGTTGCGCCGTTGTTGCTGTTCGAGACGTCAATTGTCCTGCGCGCGCCAGTAACCTGAACCGATTGCACACCGGCTACAGGCGCTGCTGCGAAGGTGGCTTCGGCGCCTTGACCGGCCAGCGCGTCTACTTCAGTGGTGCCAACGACCGCTGTGCCCTTCATTGCCTGGACTTTATAGTGTCCTGGCGGCATTGCGGTAGCCTGGAACCGGCCATTACTGTCTGGTGTCAGTGTGCGGCGCAGACCGGTGTCCACGTTTTCAATCAGCACGGCATCGCTACCTGCGGCGACTTTACCGTAAATGGTCGTGGTGGCATTGGACTGGGCCATTGCTACCGGATTGATACCGACAGTCATTACAGCACCGCCAAACGCGAGCGCGAGCGCGTGTACTACAACTTTCTTCTTAAGCGTAAATTCCATTCGTCGTTTTGAACGAGACAACTTAGTTTCCAACGTCATTGCCAAACTCCTTGGGTAATTTGAGTTTTGAGTGCCACTCAGTTTTTTAGCTTTGTAGCTTTGTTTTTTTCTTCGCCTTGTTGGCGTGACCTTATAAATTCATTAACAAGAATGAGTTTATTTCAGCTGGGTGACATGGAAACATTCTTACAAGCAAACTGTCAATCCGCCCGCGTTGTTTTTTGGTGAGCATGTGAATTAATTTTTGCGCTGGAGAAGCGCGGACTAAATAACATCGATTGGGTTACTGCCCCGCGATGATTTGATAGGCGAATTTCGCTCCAGCCGCATCAATTTCCATTGATTGGTTGGGATGGCAATTTAAACAGAGGCACCACTCTAATTTAAATCGAGGCATCGCTCTAATTTAAACTGAGGCATTACTCTAATTTAAATCGAGGCATTATTCTAATTAAGCCAATGCGCGAATTAAACCAATGGCTGCTTTAATTAAACCAATGTATTAATGAACCGAGGCATCACTCTAATTAAATCAATGTGCGAATTAAACTGAGGCATTACTCTAATTATGATGAGGCGCTACTCTAATTTTTTATTCGCCAAGATTTCGGTCGAAAATTTTTCATCGCTGACTGCAGTTAGTACTGGCTATTTATGCCAGTGGGGCGCCAGCAACATTGCTGCTTAGCAGCATTAATATTTCCGGGTGTTTCTTTCACGGCGCCACCAAGATGCGTTATTGTTACGCCTTTTTTGGCTTCCCCATTTCTGCGGCGCCCGGAACTCATAAGGTTGTGCGGCGTTTTTGATTGAATTCTAGCTATGTGCCAACCGGCGTATAAATGTGCTTTCTATAGATACGGCGTTTCGCTGCTGTATGGAGTGGTGTTAAATGATGTGGAAACGAATTAGGCAAGGATGCGTAGTTGCCCTATTGTTCGCTGGTTCGGCCCATGCGGCCAATCCGGCCGACCCGACCAAAGTCATACGGATGGCTTTCGAAGCGCCAGATGACGGCTTCGATCCTATACGCACCACCAATTTCTACTCACACTGGATCAGTTCGGCGATTAACGAGCCGCTGCTCACCTACGATTATCTGGCTCGTCCCGCCAAGCTGGTTCCCGCGGCAGCAGACGCGATGCCCGAAGTGGGCGACGCCGGCAAGACCTATACCTTCCATATCAAGAAAGGCATCTATTTCAGCGCCGATCCGGCCTTCAAGGGCGTGCGGCGGGAATTGACGGCCCAGGATTTCGCCTACACCTTCAAGCGCCTGCTCGATCCGCAAAACCGTTCGCCCCTGGCCAATTTCGTAGAAGGCAAGATTGTCGGACTCGATGCGTTAGCGGCCGCGGCGAAAAAGAGCGGTCGTTTCGATTACGATGCGCCGGTCGCCGGTTTGCAAGCGCCGGATCGCTACACCCTGCGCATCCAGCTGACAGTGCAGGACTACAATTTCTTGTATGTTGCCGCCTATAGCGGTCTAGGCGCCGTCGCGCGCGAAGTCATCGAGGCGTATGGCGCCCAAAGCGGATTGCATCCGGTCGGTACCGGCGCGTACATGCTGCAGCAATACACGCCGCACAGCAAAATTATTCTGGTGGCAAATCCGGAATTCCGCGGTTACGTGTGGGACTTCAAGTCGTCTGGCGATCCGGCGGATGACCAGCTCGTGCACGACATGCATGGCAAAAAAATGCCACAGGTCGGGCGGGTCGAAATCAGCATTATCGAGGAAGAGCAATCGCGCTGGCTGGCTTTTCAGGATAAGCAGCTCGATCTCGACAAACTGCCGCAAACCGCGGCGCCGACAGTGATGGACGGCAACAAGCTGAAACCGGAGTTCGCCGCGCAGGGGATCAACCTGTCGCGCAATGTCGAGCCCGAAATCACCTACACCATGATGAATTTTACTGATCCCACCATCGGTGGCAGCAGTAAGGAAAAAATTGCGTTGCGTCGCGCGATCGCGATGGTATACAGCGTCAAGGCGGAAATCACCCAGTTGCGGATGGGGCAGGCGATCAAGGCAGAGATGATTGTCCCGCCCGGCGTGGTGGGCCACGATCCGGCCTATCGCAGCAGTATCGGCTACGACCCTGACCTGGCCAACAAACTGCTGGACCGGTTCGGCTACCAGCGTGGGGCCGACGGCTACCGCACTTTGCCAGACGGTAAGCCATTGCTGTTAAAGATCACGAATGAAGCGAATGCGACTTCCAAGATCATTTCCGAAATCTGGAAGCGTGGGCTCGACCAAATCGGCATCAAGGCTGAGTTTCCAGTCAGCAATTTTTCTGACAATTTCAAGGCCGCCAACGAATGTAAATTGATGATGTGGGGTGGCGCCTGGATCGCCGATTTCCCGGAAGGCGAAAATTTCCTGCAATTATTGTATGGACCCAATTCTATGCGGGGCAATCTCGGCTGCTATCAGTCGGCCGCTTACGATGCACTGTATCGCAAGGCCGTCGCGTTGCCGCCGGGTCCGGAACGCAATCAGCTCTATATTCAGATGAACCGCCAGATGGAAGCCGATACCGCCTGGGATCTGCACACCACCAGGATCCGCAACTGGCTGGCGCGGCCATGGGTCAAAGGCTTCAAGAAACATCCATTCCTGAATGCCGATTGGCAGTATCTGGACGTCGAAAAACATTAAGATCAGGCCACGGCACGTCCCGAACATCTGAATCCACCGAGATAAGAACATGAAGTTACTGTCGTTTTGCGCCAAAGTCATGGCTGGCGTGGTCTGCGGGCTCATCTTGCATGGCGCGGCCATTGCCAAGGCTGATTCGAACAAGATATTGCATCTGTCCTTCGAAGCGGCGGACGATGGCTTCGACTTGACACGCACCAATAGCCTATACACCAACTGGCTGGCAGAAGGGGTATTTGAAAGCCTGTTGGCGTACGACTATCTGGCGCGGCCCGCCAAATTGATCCCGGGCGTCGCGGAGGCGATGCCGGAGATCAGCGAAGACGGCAAGACCTACGTCTTCCATATCAAGAAGGGCGTCTATTTCACGCCGGATCCGGCTTTCAAGGGCCAGCGCCGCGAACTGATCGCAAATGATTTCGCTTACGCGATCAAGCGCCACCTCGATCCGAAAAATCATTCGACGCAGGCTGAGGCCTTCACCGGCAAGATCGTTGGACTGGATGAACTGGCAGCCGAGGCGCAAAAGACCGGCCATTTCGACTACGACAAGCTGATCGCCGGACTGGAGACGCCCGACCGCCATACCTTGCGGATCCGTCTGCGAGCGCCGAATACGACCCTGGTCTACCACCTCGCCAATGCGAAGGCGGCGGCGGTTGCGCGCGAAGTCGTGGAAATGTATGGCGACGATATCGGCCAACATCCGGTCGGCACGGGCCCTTACATGCTCAGGCAGTACGTACCGCGCAGCAAGATCGTACTAGTCGCCAATCCCGACTATCGCGGCTTTGTGTGGGACTTCACATCATCGGGCGACAAATGGGATGAGAAGATCATTCACGACATGCGCGGCAAACAAATGCCGCAGGTCGGCCGGGTCGAAATCAATATCATCGAGGAAGAACAATCGCGCTGGCTTGCTTTCGACAGCGGACAGCTCGACCTGGAACAACTGTCCGATTCGGCATCACCCAAGGTGCTCGATGGCGACAAGCTGAAACCGGCCTACAGCGCCAAAGGCATTACGCTGTATCGCTATGCCGAACCCGGCGTTACGCGGACCTTTTTCAATTTCAGGGACCCGGTGGTAGGCGGCTTCAGCAAGGAAAAAATTGCGTTGCGCCGCGCCATCGCAATGTCGTACAACCTCAACGAGGAAATCGCGCAGGTGCGCTACGGTCAGGCCATCAGGGCGCAATCGTTCGTTCCTCCTGGCGTGGCCGGCTACGATCCGAGCTATCGGACCAGCGTCGGCTATGACCCGGACTTGGCGATCAAACTGCTGGATCGGTTCGGTTACAAGATAGGCGCCGACGGTTATCGCACCACACCCGACGGCAAGCCGCTGACGATCAAGATACATTCCGCGCCAAAGACCCGTGATATCGCGATGATGGAAATCTGGAAGCGTTCGCTGGACAAGATCGGCATACGCACGGAATTCCCGGTCAGCGGATTTGCCGATAACCTGAAGGCGGCGTACCGCTGCGAATTGCCGATGTTCGGCCTGGGCGGCACCGCAGGTATTCCGGACGGCAGCGACTTTTTCGAGTCGTATTACGGACCCAACTCGTTGCAAGGCAATATGGGTTGCTATCAATCGCCGGTTTTTGACGACGCGTATCGCAAGGCGGCCCAGCTGCCCGACGGTCCGGAGCGGCAAAAACTGTACACCACCATGCAACGGCAAATGGAAGCCGATACGGTACACATGCTGGCTTTATGGCGCTTGCGCAACTGGCTGGTTCAACCGTGGGTCAAGGGCTTCAAAAAACACCCGATCCTGAATGCCGACTGGCAGTATCTCGACGTGGAAAAACATTAAATCAAGTCGGCCATGCGCAATGCACAGGTCGCTGCTGTATATGAGGATAGACAAAAAATGACATCACATTGGTTACGCAAAATGTTTGCGGCCTGCCTGGTTTGCAGTTTGCCCATGAGCGCTTCGATTGCCGGCTCGGCCGACCCTGCCAAGGTATTGCGTTATGTGTTCATCGCAGGCGAGACCGGCTTCGACCCTGCCAAGTCGAACGACCTCTATTCTTCGCATGTGACCCAGGCGATTGAGGAGGCGCTTTACACCTACGACTATCTGGCGCGACCGGCAAAACTGGTACCGCTGACTGCCGCCGCACTGCCTGAGGTGACAGACGAGGGCAAGACCTACACCATCCGCCTGAAAAAAGGCATCTACTTCACGCCTGATCCGGCCTTCAACGGCAAGAAGCGTGAGTTGACGATGGCCGATTACGTGTATTCGTTCAAGCGGCTGATGGATCCTAGACTCGGTTCGCCCAACGCGTGGCTGTTCGACGGGCGCGTGGTCGGCCTGGACGAACTGGTGGCTGCCGGCAAAAAGAGCGGCAAGTACGATATCGATGGCAAGGTCGCGGGATTCGAATTGCTCGATCCCTACACCTTGCGGATTCATCTGACGCACCCTGACTACAATCTCGGCATGATCCTGGCGCATACGCCGTCCGGTGCAGTGGCGCGCGAGGTGGTCGAGAAATACCAGGACGCACAAGGACTGGTCATGGACCATCCGGTCGGCACCGGCCCCTACATGCTGACGCAATGGGTGCGCCAAGCACGCATCGTGCTTGAAGCCAATCCCGACTACCGCGGCCTGACCTGGGATTTTCAGGCCGGCAGCGATCCGGAAGACCAGCGCATCGTGGCTCAGATGAAGGGCAAGAAAATTCCGCAGATCGGCCGGATCGAGATCAGCGTGATGCTGGAAGACCAGTCGCGCTGGCTGGCGTTTCAGAACCGCGAAGTGGACCTGTTCCAGCTGGAAGGGCCACTGGCGCCGAAGGCACTCGCGGGTGGCAAGCTGCTGCCGGAGCTCGCCGCCAAGGGCGTGCAGCTGTCGCGCATCATCGACCCCGAAACCAGCGTCTATTACTGGAATATGCAGGACTCGGTGACCGGCGGCTTCAGCAAGGAAAAAATCGCGTTGCGCCGGGCGATGGCGATGGCGCACAACGTGCAGGAAGACATCGACATCATCTGGCACGGCGAGGCAGTGGCACTGGAATATCCGATCCCGCCCGGTATCGTCGGTCACGATCCAGCCTACAAGAGCAGCATCCAGTATGACTTGCCGGCGGCCAATGCCTTGCTCGACAAATTTGGCTACAAGAAGGACTCTGATGGCTGGCGCACGCTGCCTGATGGCAAACCGCTGGTAATCCATTACACGGCCCGCAACGATTCGAACGGCCAGCAACAATCGGAAATCTGGAAAAAAACCTATGATTCGATCCATATTCGGATGGAAGGGGATTCGAAGCCGTTCCCGGACATCCTGAAGGCGGAGAAGCAGTGCAAGCTGCAGATGCGGACCAATCCCTGGATCGCCGACTTCCCGGACGGCGACAATTTCATGCAGCTGTACTACAGCAAGAACATCCACCAGACCAATAACGGCTGCTACACCAGTCCGGAGTTCGACAAGCTCTATGAGCAGACGCAAAAGCTGCCCGCCGGCCCCGAGCGCGATCTGCTGTACCACAAGATGACGCGTATCCTCGAAATCGATACACCGCAGCGCCTGGGTTATGCCCGTTACCGCAACATGCTGGCACAGCCGAAAGTAATCGGTTTCAAGAAGCATCCAATTCTGAATCAGGAGTGGCTGTACATCGATATCGACAAGAGCAAATAAGTCGGGGTTTCACGCGCTACGCAGTAGTTTGAAATGAAGTCAGAACAAACAAAAAATATAAGAGGAGGAGCATGAAACCATCATCGTTGTTCTTGTCCGTCAGCGCAGCGCTGATTTCGCTGACGACCGGTCCGGCAATCGGCCAGACTACGGAGCGGCCCTTGATCCCGATCCTGCGGGCCGGCGAAATCAGCGCGCGTTGCGATCTTGGGCTGGTGGGTTTGCGCAAGCAGGTGGCCGCACTGGAACAAATGCCGGCCGCCAAGGCGCATCACGCCAAGACCGTGTTCGCGGTCTGGAACCAGCTGCAGATGGCGATCGAAGATTTGCAGGGGCCGGTCGATTTGCTCAGTAATGTGTCACCGGATGCCAAGGTGCGCAGCGAATCGGAGCCCTGCCTGGTCGACATCAATAAATTCGCCACCGAGTTGCTCCAGAACCGGACACTGTACCGGCGCTTCAAGTCGATCAAGGGCGATGCGATCGAGACCAAGCTGCGCCAGGATGTGCTGGATGGATTTGATGATGCCGGCGTGTCGTTGCCGCCCGAAAAGCGGGTGCGAATGAAAGCGATCGTGGTACGGCTGGAAATGCTGGGCCAGGAATTTGCGCGCAACGTGCGTGACAACAATCAGAAATTGAGCTTCAGCGCCGACGAAGTCAAAGGCTTGCCGGCCGACTACCTGGCCAAGGCGAAGCGTGACGACCAGGGCAATTACCTGCTCGGTTTCGAATATCCTGAATATAACCCGTTCATGGAATATGCCGACAGCAGCGAAGCGCGCGAGCGCTTCCAGTTTGCGTATGCCAATCACGGCACGCCGAAGAATCTGCCGCTGTTGAAAGAGGCCATGGCCCTGCGGCGCGAGATGGCGGCCCTGTTCGCTCTGCCGAGCTACGCCGACTTCGTGGTGCGGCGCCGGATGGCCAGCACCCCAGCCACCGTCAATACCTTTTTGGGCGAAGTGCAGCAGGCTGTGACCAGCAGCGAGCAGAAGGAGATCGAGGAGCTGCGCGCATACAAGGCGCAAACCCTGAACACGCCGTTGGCCGACACCAAACTGAATCGCTGGGATGTGGCGTACTGGCAGCAAAAGCTGAAACAGTCGCGCTACAACGTCGATCAGAATGCATTGCGCAAATATTTCCCGACGGATGCCGCGGTGCCGTGGATACTGGACGTCTCCAGCAAGTTGTACGGCATCGAATTCAAGCCGGCCGAAGTGCCGGTCTGGCATGCCGATGTGAAGTATTACGATGTGTTCAATGCGGCCAATCATCAGCGTATCGGCGGTATTTACCTCGACCTGTTCCCGCGCGAAGGCAAATACGGACACGCGGCGGCCTGGCCGGTGCGCGGTGTCAGCACGGTGGCAGGGCGCACCCCGATTTCGGCCTTGGTCACGAACTTCGATCGCGTCGGCTTGAGCGGCGATGAGCTGGAAACCCTGGTGCATGAATTCGGCCACGTGCTGCACGGCGTTCTGTCGCACACGCGTTATGTGTCGCAATCGGGTACCAGCGTCGAGCGTGACTTCGTCGAAGCCCCATCGCAAATGTATGAAGAATGGGCACGCCGCAAGGAGTCCTTGCAGCTGATGGCCGGTTTCTGCAAGCCCGGCTGTCCTGAAATCGATGACCAGATACTGCAGCGCATGACCGCCGCCCACAACTACGGGCGCGGCATCCGTTACGCGCGCCAGCTGCTGTATGCAAGGTACGACATGGCGCTGCATAACGGAACCAGTGACGATCCGCTGGTAGTCTGGCAAAAAATGGAAGGTGCAACGCCGCTGGGTTACGTGGCCGGCACCGAATTCCCGGGACAGTTCGGACACCTGATGGGCGGCTATGCGGCCGGTTATTACGGTTATATGTGGTCCGAAGTACTGGCGCTGGACATGCTGTCGCGTTACCACGGCAAATTGATGAATCCCGAAGTCGGCCAGCTCTACCGCAAGTCGATTCTGGAGCGGGGGAGTGAGTTGCGTGGCGCTGATCTGGTACGTGGTTTCTTAGGCCGCGAATCCAACAGCAAAGCGTTTTTTGATGAAATTGCCGGCCATCGTCTGCAGTAAAGGAAATCCATGTTCGCTTATATATTACGCCGCTTGTGGCAAATGGTGCCGACCATGCTCGGCGTCATCCTGCTGGTCTTCATTCTGTTCAACTGGGTTGGTGGCGATCCGGCCTACATCCTGGCCGGCAAGATGTCGAATCCGGAACAGATCGCCAATATCCGTACCCAGCTAGGCATCGACCAGCCGTACTACGTGCAGTTGTGGATTTTCATCAAGCAGATCGTGACCTTCGATTTCGGCAGCAGCTGGAGTACCGGCGAAAAAGTGTCAAGCATCATCGGCAGTCGACTGGGACCATCGCTGACGGTGCTGATTCCGCTGACCATACTGGAAACTTTCATCGCGATCGCGCTGGCGCTGGGCGTGGCCTACGTGCGTGGCTCGTTGACCGACCGCATGGTGATGGTCGCCTGCACCGTCGGCATGTCGGTCAGTATTTTGGTCTACATCATCGTGTTCCAGTACTTTTTCGCGTACAAGCTCGGCCTGTTCCCGGTCCAGGGCTGGGGTGACAGCCTTAGCGAGAACCTGCTCCACTACTCGATCCTGCCGATCATCATTCTGCTGGCGGTCGGTATCGCTCCCACCTTGCGTCTGTTCCGTACCTTCATCCTGGACGAAATCAACCAGGACTACGTCCGCACGGCGCGTGCCAAGGGCATGAAGGAAGGCCGCATCATGTGGGTCCACGTATTGCGCAACGCGTCGATTCCCATCATTACCTATGTGATGTCGAATCTGCCGGCATTGCTGATCGGCGCCTTCCTGGTCGAGCGCTTTTTCTCGATTCCGGGGATCGGACGCGAAGTAATTCTGGCGGTCGAACGCAGCGATTTTCCTGTGATCAAGGCGATCACGGTGTACGTCGCCGCAGCCACCATGGTGTTCAATTTGTTGACTGACCTGATGTACCAGGCGGTCGATCCACGCGTTCAGTTGAAGTAGGAATTCTGGAAATGTCGAATAGTCAAACTCAAGTTTCGCCCGGACTGTGGGCGCTGGCATGGCGGCGTCTGCGTGCCGATAAAGTGGCCATGATTTCCATGACCGTGGTGGTCGTGTTCCTGCTGACGATCCTGGCTTCATTCACTGGCGTGGTCGCCGCCGACTGGTCGGACGAAGTCGGCGTCAATTACGCGCCGCCTGGCTTCGTGGGTGCCGACAGCGCCGCCGCGCACCCGAATGCGCCGCTCGCCAAAGAAGAAGCATTGCCGGAAAATCCGCTCGATCCACTGGCTGATGTAATCCGCGAACTGCGCGCACAGAGCGGCAGTTCGGCGCCGGTGGTCGTCAATGACTATGGCATCCCGGATCCGCTGGCCAAGGAAATGGCCGAAATTCGCCATGACCTGGCGAAAGCCGGGGTCAAGACGGTGGCTGTGCGCCAGGCGACCCTGCCTTTCGGCGCCGACAAGTGGGGGCATGACATCGTCAAGAAAACCATCAAGGGCGCCGAAACCTCGATCGTGGTGGGTCTGGTTGCGGCCTTGCTGGCGACCGTACTCGGCACATTGTTTGGCGCCTTGTCCGGGTACTACGGCAAATGGGTCGATGACTTTTTCAACTGGTTCTACAGCATCTTCACCTCGGTGCCTTATTTGCTGCTGATCCTGTCGGTGGCCGCGGTATTGCAGAAGAAAGGCGTGTTGACCATCGTGCTGATTCTCGGCCTGACCGGCTGGACTGGCGCCTACCGCCTGATCCGCGCGGAATACATCAAGCACAAGTCGCGCGAATACGTGATGGCGGCCGATGCGATTGGTGCCTCGCACTGGCGCAAGATGTTCTCGCATATTTTCCCGAACATCAGCCACGTCGCGCTGGTGCAGATGTCGATCCTGGTAGTGGGTTTCATCAAGTCCGAGGTGATTTTGAGCTTCCTCGGTTTCGGTGTGCCGGTCGGCGTGGTGTCGTGGGGCAGCATGCTGAACGAAGCACAAAATGAATTGATTCTTGGCAAGTGGTGGCAGTTGGTTGCGGCCAGTATCGGGATGGCGGTGCTGGTGACAGCGTTCTCGCTGTTCACCGATGCGCTGCGCGACGCACTCGATCCGAAGCTGAAATAAGGAACCGTCATGAATCAAGAGAACCAAAAACCATTGTTGCAAGTACGCGATCTGCGGGTTCAGTTTCGCCTGGATAAAAAGCATTCGACGTTCGAGGCGGTCAAAACCATTTCATTCGATATACCGCACAATTCGACGGTCGCACTGGTCGGCGAATCGGGCAGCGGCAAATCGGTCAGCTCGCTGGCGGTGATGGGCCTGCTGCCGATGGACACCACCATCATTGATCCAAAAAGCCGGATCGAATTCGAGGGCCGCAACCTGCTCGAGTTGTCGGTTACCCAGCGCCGTGATCTGTGCGGCAAGGAAATCTCGATGATTTTCCAGGAGCCGATGTCGTCGCTGAACCCGGTATTTACGGTCGGCTTCCAGATCGGCGAAGTGCTGCGCCAACACATGGGCATGAACGCAAAACAAGCCCGCGCCCGTTCGATTGAACTGCTGGAAGAGGTCGGCATCCCGGACCCGAAAACCAAGATCGACGCCTACCCGAGCCAAATGTCGGGCGGGCAGCAGCAACGTGTGATGATCGCGATGGCGATCGCGTGCGAACCGAAATTGCTGATCGCCGACGAGCCGACCACTGCGCTCGACGTCACGATCCAGAAGCAGATCATGGACCTGATCGCAGCGCTGCAAAAAAAGCACGAAATGTCGGTGTTGTTCATCACGCACGATCTGGGCCTGGTCGGCGAGATCGCCGATCACGTGATCGTGATGCGGCATGGTGAGATCCGCGAAAAGGGCGAAGTCCACCAGATTTTCCAACAGCCGCAGGATGCGTATACCAAGGCGCTGTTGCGTTGCCGTCCATCACTCGATAGCCGGCCATGGCGCTTGCCGGTGATTGCCGACTACATGAACGGCCATGGCGAGCCGGAGATCGTGCTGAAGGAGCGCAGCCGCGGCTACCTGCCGAATGAAGCGAATCTGCTGGAAGTCAAAAACCTGAGCAAGAGTTTTTACACGCGCGAAGGCCTGTTCGGGCGCAAGGAATTCCAGGCGGTCAAGGATGTGTCTTTTGTACTGCCACGTGGCAAGACCATCGGTGTGGTCGGCGAGTCCGGTTCGGGCAAGACCACGGTCGGCCTGACACTGCTGCGCCTGCACCAGGCGACCGGCGGCCAGGCGCTGTTCGAAGGCAAGGACCTGATCTCGATGCCCGAGAAGGAGTACATGCACTACAAGCGCCGGATTCAAATCATTTTCCAGAATCCCTATGCGTCGCTCAATCCGCGCTTTACCGTTGGTCAAATTCTGCTCGAGCCCATGCGGATCCACAGCATCGGCGCCGACGATCAGGAACGTTCGGAGATGGCTTACCAGTTGCTGAAACGGGTCGGTTTGCCGGAGACCGCATTCCATCGCTATCCACACGAGTTCTCAGGCGGTCAGCGCCAGCGTATCGCGATCGCGCGCTGCCTGACCATGAAGCCGGAGATCCTGGTGTGCGACGAGTCGGTATCGGCGCTCGACGTGTCGGTGCAGGCACAGGTGCTGAACCTGTTGCAGGACCTGCAGGATGAATTCGGCATGAGCTATATCTTCATCTCGCACGATCTGTCCGTGGTCAAATACATCGCCGACCAGGTGATGGTGATGCATCAGGGGAAGGTGATTGAAATGGCTAATTCGGATGAGCTGTATCGCAATCCGACGCAGCCATACACCCGCGCACTGCTGAGCGCGATCCCGCGCGGTCTGCATGGCTGAGGGTGCGTGACTGAAATGGACGGTGGCGAGCCTGACGGTGTGCCGCCGTTTTTTTTTGGTGGCTGCGGTCGCGCCGACCGTTTAGGTCGGGGGCCTAGGTCAGCGGGGCGATTGCATGAAGATTGTTGCTGGCTAAGGCTGCTCGCTCATTCCCCCTGCAAGGGGGCGCGCCGTAGGATGGGTGTAACCCATCACCCACGTCCGCAATGATGGGTTGCACCCATCCTACGTGCTAACACTCCGCCTACAAGGGAGAGGGGAGCGAACTCAATCCGGAAGCACCAATGTTCATGCGGATCTTCATGCGGTGCTTCGCATGAGGGGAGCTGAGAAAGAGCCTAGCAAGGCGCGATTTCTTCAGAGTCTGGTCCAGCGCCAGTCAGCGGGCAAGCTACGCGCCCAATTCTCAACACATTTAGAGTATGTGGCAATTCTCATCGAAAATACTGCGGAGATGGCATCATGTCTAGTGGAGTATCTGTTGACCCTATGCTCGGAAACAGGTACACCTGCGAAACCTGATTCAGATTTCCAGGTGCGTGATCGGACCACCAGGGCCGCGTTTTAAAATTACGATTTGCCGCCCATCAACTTGCCGAGCATGCCGGAAATATCGCCAAGGCCGCCTTCCGGTAGCTGCCCGTTCGGGGTCAGCTGATTGATCAGGTTCGGCAGCATGTCTGCCAGATGACCGGCCGCGCTGTCGTGCGACAGTCCCGCTGCGTCGGCCAGTTGTTGCAATTGACCGTCGCCCAGCGCCTGCTGGACCTGATCGGCCGAAATCGGCTGGTTCTCGCCTGTGCCGACCCACGAATTGACCGCATTACCCAAGCCGGCGTTCCGAAACGCGCCCAGCACGCCTTGCAGGCCGCCGCCCTGGCTGCTATTAGCCAGCATCGCGAGGGCCGCTTGCAGCAGCATCGATTTCGGGTCATTTTGCTGCCCCTCTTGACCACCGCCCAACATACCGAGTGCCATATCTAACAGTCCCATTGCATTTCTCCAGGTTAAAAAGGTATCGGAATATTTACGTTACAACAGTTTGCAAAAAGACTGCAATACCCCACCGCGCCGGGAGCTTTTACAGGCCGTCCCAGCTGGCGCCGACCACGGCCAACGCCGTCAGGCCGGCGGTTTCGGTGCGCAGTATGCGCGGCCCCATCGACAAGGCCAACGCACCTTGTGCACAGGCGGCGTTTTCTTCGGCTTCGGTGAAGCCGCCTTCCGGGCCGATTATCAGCGAGATCGCCTGCGGCGGATGATGGCGGGCCCAGTCGGTGAGCGAGAGGTCGGCGCGCGGCGTCAGCAGGATGCGGCGATGCAGGTCCTGCTGGCGGATCCAGCCATTGAAATCGGCCAGCTCCGCCAGGTGCGCGACCCGGTTGCGACCGCTTTGCTCGGAAGCGGCGACGATAATTCCTTGCCAGTGTTCGTGCCGTTTCG
The DNA here is from genome assembly GCF_042646465.1 of Pseudundibacterium arcticum. NCBI lineage: Bacteria > Pseudomonadati > Pseudomonadota > Betaproteobacteria > Burkholderiales > Oxalobacteraceae > Pseudundibacterium > Pseudundibacterium arcticum. The sequence goes on along the minus strand of NZ_JBHRTP010000006.1, from coordinate 119,573 downwards.
TGGCCCGTTCGGCCGATAGCCGCACCACGCAACGCTGCGCACTGAGCGGCTGGATACCGGCAGCGCCCAGCTCAATCGCTTTTTCGATAATCCAGTCCATCTTGGACGCCTCCGGCAGCGCCTGCGCCAGGGTGATCGCATACGGCAATTCGACTTCGCGCGGCGTAAATGCCTTGACTTCGGCGCTGACGCGCTTCTTCTCGATGCTGGCGAGGGTCGCAGTATATTCGCCGCCTTCGCCATTGAACAGGGTGACCGGATCGCCGAGGTTCAGGCGCAGCACTTGCACATGATGGGCCACCGCATCCGGCAGTGCGATCTGGGCACCGATGAACAGCGCGATTGGGCAATAGAAACGTGGCATCGGTTATTTCTTCTGCAGCGAGCCGAAGCCCCAGCGAAAACCGTTGATGTCGTCCACCATGCAGTACCGTTCGCCCCAGAACATATCGTCCGGTGCCATGATCGAGTTGCTGCCGGCTGCCAGTGCCTTGTTATAGCTGGCGTCAACATCGGGTACATACAGATAGAACGACAGCGGCGGTTCAATGCCGAGCGTTTTGGGCGCCTTCGCGCTCATGCCGAACACGTTTTCAGACGCAAACATGATGACCTGTTCGCCATCCAGCCCCATTTGAACATGGACGATCTGCTGGTCTTGTTCGTGCTTGTAGATCAGGTTGAAACCGAAGGCCGCTTCATAGAAAGCGATCGATTTTCCGGCGTCCTGGACCGTCAGGTAGGGCGTCAATGCCGGTGTCTGGGGCGGACGAAATGTTGACATGATGGCATTCCGGTAAAAAAGGGGAAGACGTCAATTCTAATTCCGATTCGGGATCCGATTGCAGCTCTCTGGTAAAATACCCGGCTTTGCGGCGGCATTCATGCTGCATCCGCACCTTTGTGCGTATGGGTGTTTTTGCTGCGCTGCGCCCAGTTTCCATTCTGCTCAATCTGCTAATAGCTGTTAATCAGCTTCGCCATCCATGACCACCATGACTTCCACGCTCCCGACCACCAAGATGGCCAATGCAATCCGTGCATTGGCGATGGACGCAGTACAAAAGGCCAACTCCGGGCACCCCGGCATGCCGATGGGGATGGCTGACATCGCCGTCGCCCTTTGGTCACGTCACTATCGCCACAACCCGGCCAATCCGCACTGGATCAATCGCGACCGCTTCATCCTGTCGAACGGTCATGGATCGATGCTGCACTATGCATTGCTGCACCTGTCGGGTTACGCGCTGTCGATCGAAGACATCAAGCAGTTCCGCCAGCTGCATTCGAAAACCGCCGGCCATCCTGAAGTGCACGTCACGCCGGGCGTCGAAACCACCACCGGCCCGCTCGGCCAGGGTTTGACCAATGCGGTCGGCATGGCGCTGGCGGAATGGCTGTTGGCGGCAGAATTCAACCAGAGCGGTTTCGACGTGGTCGACCATCACACCTACGCCTTCGTCGGCGACGGCTGCCTGATGGAAGGCATTTCGCATGAAGCCTGTTCGCTGGCCGGCACCCTGCGTCTGTCGAAACTGATTGTCATGTATGACGATAACGGCATCTCGATCGACGGTCGCGTCGAGGGCTGGTTCAAGGACGATACGCCAATGCGTTTCGAGGCATACGGCTGGAACGTGATCCGCGCGGTCGATGGTCATGATGTCGACGCGGTCGATGCCGCCATCGCCGCTGCGAAAAAATCCGACAAGCCGACCCTGATCTGCTGCAAGAGCGTCATCGGCAAGGGCGCGCCCAACCTGCAGGGCGGCGACAAGGTCCACGGCGCCGCGCTGGGCGACATCGAAGTTGCCGCCACCCGCGCCGCCATGGACTGGCCGTATGCGCCGTTCGAGATCCCGGCTGACGTCTATGCCGCCTGGGATGCCAAGGCGCAGGGCCTGCAGCAGGAAGGCGAGTGGGATGCCTTGTTCCGGGCCTACGGCGAGCGTTATCCGCAACAGGCCGGTGAACTGCTGCGCCGCATGAGCGGCGAGCTGCCGGCCAATTTCAACGCCACCGTGCAAGCGTATATCGCATCGTGCGTTGATAAAAAAGAAACCATCGCGACGCGCAAGGCCAGCCAGAACGCGATCCAGGCGCTGGCGCCGGTGCTGCCGGAATTCCTCGGCGGCTCGGCCGACCTGACCGGTTCCAACCTGACCAACTGGAAGGAATGCGTCGCCGTGCGCGTCGACCAGCCGGGTAACCATATCAACTACGGCGTGCGTGAATTCGGCATGAGCGCGATGCTGAACGGGATCGCGCTGCATGGCGGTTATATCCCGTTTGGCGCGACCTTCCTGACCTTCTCCGACTACAGCCGCAATGCATTGCGGATGGCGGCGCTGATGAAGCTGCGTTCGATTTTCGTGTTCACCCATGACTCGATCGGTCTCGGCGAAGACGGCCCGACCCACCAGTCGGTCGAGCATGTATCGAGCCTGCGCCTGATCCCGAATCTGGACAACTGGCGCCCGTGCGACACGGTGGAATCGGCAGTGGCATGGTCGCACGCGGTGACCCGCCGCCACGGTCCGTCGACCCTGATTTTCTCGCGCCAGAACCTGCAATACCAGGAGCGGACGGCCGAACAGATTACGCATATCCATCGTGGCGGTTACGTGCTGAAGGACGCGCCAGATGCGAAGGCGATCCTGATCGCGACCGGTTCTGAAGTCGAACTGGCCGTCAAGGCCGCCGACGAGTTGGCCAAGCAGGGCGTGCCGGTGCGGGTAGTGTCGATGCCGTCGACCGACGTGTTCGATCGTCAGGATGCGGCCTACAAGGCCAGCGTGCTGACCAAGGGCCTGCCGCGCGTCGCGGTCGAAGCCGGCGTCACCGACTTCTGGTACAAGTACGTCGGTCTGGACGGCGCGGTGATCGGTATCGACACCTTCGGCGAATCGGCGCCGGCCGGCGTGCTATTCAAGCATTTCGGCATCACCGTCGAGCATGTGGTCGATGCGGTCAAAAAGACGCTCGGCTGAGGCGGTCATGACAGCGGTCAAGCAAATCAGTCTGCGGCGCGCCACCGTGGCCGATGCGGCGGCGATCGCGGCGGTGCGCATTGAAAGCTGGCGCTCGACTTATCGCGGCATGATTCCGGATGCCTATCTGGATGGCATGAAGCTGGAAGACAGTAGCGCGCACTGGGCCAGGATACTCGGCGCCGGGAGCGACGCGATCTGCGTGTTTGTGGCCGAATCCGAAGGCGAGGTCATCGGCTTTGCATCCGGCATGATGCTGAAGGAAGAAAAGCTGGGCATGAATGCCGAGCTGACCGCGATCTATCTGCGGCCGGCCTTGCAACGCTCGGGCATCGGGCGCCGCATGCTGCAGAAAATCGCGCGGGTTTGCCAGGCCCAAGGCGCGACCGGTTTGCTGGCGTGGGTCATTGCCGGCAACCAGCCGGCGCGCCAGTTCTACCAGCAGCTCGGGGCCGCGCAGCTGGTCGAGCAGCCATTTAGCTGGGACGGCATGGACTTGATGGAAGTGGGCTATGGCTGGCGCGATCTGACCGCACTGGCAACACTGCCGGCAGCGCCGCCGGGTTTGCATTAGTTTGCCGTCAGGTGTAATTGGATCCGTGTTCCGCAAAGATTTTGTGTTTATTTTTGAACTTGTTTATCTTAATTTCTTGGAGATAAGAGCATGACTATTCGTGTCGCAATCAATGGCTACGGCCGCATCGGCCGCAACATCCTTCGCGCCCACTACGAAGGCGGCAAAAAGAATGACATCCAGATCGTCGCCATCAACGACCTCGGCGATGCACAATCGAATGCTCACCTGACCCGCTACGACACCGCGCACGGCAAGTTCCCCGGCACCGTCACGGTCGATGGCGACTATATGATCGTCAATGGCGACAAGATCAAGGTGTTGGCCCAGCGCAATCCTGCCGACCTGCCATGGGGCGAGTTGAACGTCGACGTCGTGCTGGAATGCACCGGCTTCTTCACCACCAAGGAAAAGGCATCGGCCCACATCGCCGGCGGCGCCAAAAAGGTCATCATTTCCGCACCGGGCGGCAAGGATGTCGATGCGACAGTGGTATTCGGCGTCAACCAGCACGTGCTGAAAGCGACCGACACCGTGATCTCGAATGCATCGTGCACCACCAACTGCCTGGCACCGCTGGCCAAGCCGCTGAACGACAAGATCGGTCTCGTCAACGGCCTGATGACCACCGTCCACGCCTATACCAACGATCAGGTGCTGACCGACGTGATGCACGAAGACCTGCGCCGCGCCCGCTCTGCCACTCAGTCGATGATCCCGACCAAGACCGGCGCCGCTGCCGCAGTCGGTCTGGTGCTGCCGGAACTGAACGGCAAGCTCGACGGCTACGCGATCCGCGTACCGGTGATCAACGTGTCGATCGTCGACCTGTCCTTCATCGCTGCACGCGACACGACCGCCGATGAAGTCAACGCGATCATGAAGGACGCGTCCGAAGGCGCCTTGAAGGGCATCCTGACTTACCAGACCGAGCCGCTGGTATCGATCGACTTCAACCACAATCCGGCCTCGTCGAACTTCGATTCGACCCTGACCAAGGTCTCTGGCCGCTTGGTGAAAGTATCCTCGTGGTACGACAACGAGTGGGGTTTCTCGAACCGCATGCTCGACACGACCGTTGCATTGATGGCCGCGAAGTAATCCATCGCGCAATGTCGCAGTGCGGCGCTGGTGCTGTCTAGCCGTATTTGAAGCGCTCCAGCGCCGTTACTCGGCCTGAAAATCAAAATGCCCCTGCGGCACGCTGTTGCGAACAGCGTGCCGCAGGGGCATTTTTTTTGCGACTTGATTTTATATACTGCCTGTAGAGATATTGATTTCCGCAATGATATTGCGAGAAGTTTGCATATACTCTGCAAATAATCGCTGCAGTCGCGTTCCAGCGATGGAACTATGTGCCGGGATATAACGCCGTTCAGTTAAAGCAATTTTTATGCTTATGCGCTTCCTTCGATACGGGGCATTGCCCCTACTCAGGACGAACGGTTTCCTTTAAATTTCACAAACATCCGTTCGTCCTGAGTAGGAACGCAGTTCCGTATCGAAGGAAGCTTCTGAACAGCAAATGTTGTTAACTGAACGGTATTACCCGCGTGTATGAAGTTTGCGGCCAGTCAGGACGGTCGCGGCCATCGCGATTGCATCCTTCGGTGTCACGGAGAAGGGCTAGTAGACGCCACCTTGCGCCAGGACAAGGTTTGTGCAGACTCACGTCCGCCCGCTGTTGCGGTATTGGATACCATCAAAGCGACCACCACTTCATACAGCTGGCTTCGTCGCACGCCAATAGGTGCATTGCCGCCGAGTCTTGCCAGGCGACTTGAAAAAGCGGGCCGCAGTAGGGCTCCAGTGGCATGCAAAGCATCCCGCCTCTTCCCTTTCTCTGGGGAAAATCGCGTCAAAATACGCTGATATTTCATTTTCAACTTCAAATTGTACCGATATTTTGAGAATTCAGTTGACATTTGATTTATCAGGTCGTAAATTGTAATCTATCTTAAATATTGGAACTCACCGTACCATTTTCAATAACTCTATCACATCAGGAGACAAAATATTATGACCGATCACGTACAAGGGGCGAATCGCACAGTAACCGTTGGCCTGCAGAAGATGACCCCGTCCGAAGCGATGGTGGAAACCCTGGTGGCCAACGGCGTGACCGACATGTTCGGCATCATGGGCTCGGCCTTCATGGATGCGATGGATATTTTTGCGCCGGCCGGCATTCGCCTGATTCCGGTGGTGCACGAACAGGGCGGCGGCCACATGGCGGACGGCTACGCGCGCGTGTCCGGGCGCCATGGCGTGGTGATCGGCCAGAACGGCCCCGGCATCAGCAATTGCGTCACCGCCATTGCCGCCGCGTACTGGGCCCACAGCCCGGTAGTCATCATCACCCCGGAGACCGGCACCATGGGCATGGGCCTGGGCGGTTTCCAGGAAGCGAACCAGTTGCCGATGTTCGAGGAGTTCACCAAATACCAGGGGCATGTGACCAACCCGGCCCGCATGGCCGAGTTCACCGGCCGCTGCTTTGACCGCGCGATGTCGGAAATGGGCCCGACCCAGCTCAATATCCCGCGCGACTATTTCTACGGTGAAATCAAGGCCGAGATCCCGCAGCCGAGCCGTCTGGACCGTGGCGCGGGCGGCGAGAAGAGCCTCGACGATGCCGCCGCGCTGCTGGCGGACGCCAAGTTCCCGGTCATCATTTCCGGCGGCGGCGTGGTGATGGGCGATGCGATCGAAGAATGCAAGGCCTTGGCCGAACGCCTGGGCGCACCGGTCGTCAACAGCTATTTGCACAATGATTCGTTCCCGGCCAGCCACCCGCTGTGGACCGGCCCGCTCGGTTACCAGGGTTCCAAGGCGGCCATGAAGCTGATGGCGCAGGCCGACGTGGTGATCGCGCTCGGTTCGCGCCTGGGACCGTTCGGTACCTTGCCGCAACACGGCATGGATTACTGGCCGAAGAATGCCAAGATCATCCAGATCGATGCCGATCACAAGATGCTGGGCCTGGTCAAGAAGATCTCGGTCGGTATCTGCGGCGACGCCAAGGCGGCCGCGACGGCGCTGACCCAGCGCCTGGCCGGCAAGACGCTGGCGTGCGATGCCACCCGTGCCGCGCGGGCAGCGACGATCCAGGCCGAGAAGGATGCCTGGGAGAAGGAGCTCGATGGCTGGACCCACGAGAAGGATCCGTTCAGCCTGGACATGATCGAAGAGCAGAAGCAGGAAAAAACGCCATTTGGCGGCACCTACCTGCATCCGCGCCAGGTGTTGCGCGAACTGGAAAAGGCGATGCCGGACGATGTGATGGTGTCGACCGATATCGGCAACATCAATTCGGTGGCCAACAGTTACCTGCGCTTCGAGAAGCCGCGCAGCTTCTTTGCGGCGATGAGCTTTGGCAATTGCGGTTATGCGTTCCCGACCATTATCGGCGCCAAGGTGGCGGCACCGCACCGTCCGGCGGTGTCGTATGCCGGTGATGGCGCCTGGGGCATGAGCCTGATGGAAACCATGACCTGCGTGCGCCACAACATTCCGGTGACGGCGGTGGTGTTCCATAACCGGCAGTGGGGTGCGGAGAAGAAGAACCAGGTGGACTTCTATAACCGCCGCTTCGTGGCCGGCGAACTGGAGAACCAGAGCTTTGCCGGGATTGCGAAAGCGATGGGGGCCGAAGGCATCGTGGTGGACAAGCTGGAAGACGTCGGACCGGCGCTCAAGAAAGCGATCGACCTGCAGATGAACGAGGGCAAGACCACCATCATCGAGATCATGTGCACCCGCGAGCTGGGCGATCCGTTCCGCCGCGATGCCCTTTCCAAGCCGGTCCGCCTGCTGGAAAAATACAAGGACTATGTCTGACATTGGCATACAACGGTAAGCCGACGACACCAAAGAGAGCTTGCGATGGTTGATTGTTTCTCATCCGGGCAGGCTCTCGACTTGCCGTGTGTCGCGCTCGGGAGTTGCAGTTCCGCGATTGATTGGGTATGCGGTCTTCCGGGCAGGCCTGTAGCGTCAAATTTTTATATGTGCATTGTTGCGAGTTTTGTTGCATGGATAGCAATAACTAAAATATCTCGGAAAAAAACATGAAATAGACAGTTTTATGAGATATTTTTGTGACATGACGTGTTTTCAGTGTTAAATTCATATAAATATTAAATTTCAGAATATAAAGTACCATTTTTGTAAATATTGAATTGCGAGACAAATACATGAGTAACCAACTACCCCAAACCAAGAATGAAGTGAACGAGGAATTCCTGCAGGCTTTCGGCGCAGCCTGGAACCGTCACGATATTGACGCGCTGATGGGCTTCATGGCGGACGATTGCGTATTCCACGCTGCCGCCGGTACTGAATTGTTTGGCAAGAGTTTCGAGGGACGCGAGGCGGTGCGCGCAGGCTTCCAGCTTGCCTGGCAGACTTTTCCTGATGCTGCCTGGCTCGACGCCAATCATTTTGTCTGCGGCGATCGCGGCGTATCGGAATGTACCTTCAGTGGCACCAAGGCCGACGGCACCCGGATCGAAGCGCGCATGGTGGACGTGTTTACTTTCCGCGACGGCAAGATTAGTGTGAAAAACGCGTTCCGCAAGGATCGTCCTCCAGTCGCCAAGGTCGGCAGCTGAGTCCATATAACCATCGCGACTGAATCGAGAACCGATCATGGATATAACTGCCGACAAGCGGATGCCGGATTCCGGCCACAGCACTGGCCCATCGAAACCGTATGACCCGGCATACGATCCGCTAGCTTCCGACAGTCCCGGGGAAGGACGGGATTATGCGCCGACGTACTGGATCGGCACCGCCGGCGAACCGCCCTCGGACGATGGCCCTATCACGCATGATATTGACGTGGATGTTGCCATCATCGGCTCGGGTTTCACCGGCCTGACCTGTGCGATTTTCCTGGCGCAGGAACATGGGATCAAGGCTACCGTGCTGGAGGCCAACCGGGTCAGTTGGGGCTGCAGTACCCGCAATGGCGGACAGGCCCAATGCAATTCCGGACGTCTCAAGCGTTCGCAATGGATTGAGCGCTATGGCCTGGACACCGCGCTCAAGCTGCACGCGGAAATGTGCGACGCCATGGATACTTTCAAGGGGCTGATCAAGGACATCGATTGCGATCCGCAGCCCGGCGGTCACTTGTATATTGCGCATCGCGCAAAAGTCATGCCGGCACTGGAAAAAGAAGCCAAGCTGCTGCGCGAAGTGTTCCACTACGATGCGCGCATTCTCGATGCCGATACCGTCAAGCGTGAATACGTCGACGACAAAGAAGCGATGGGCGCAATGCATGAGCCGGAAGGTATCGGCATCCATGCCGGCAAGCTGGCGTTCGGCTACCTCAGGAAAGCCCGTGCGTTGGGTGCCAAGGTGCATCCGTCAAGCCCGGTACTAGGCTGGGAAACCCGCAATGGGGTGCACTATCTCAAGACTCCCGGCGGCATAGTGCGTGCTCGCGCGGTGGCGGTTGCCACTGGCGGCTATACATCGCAAGGCTTGCATCCCGAGCTCAAGAATCGTCTGTTGCCGATCCTGTCGAATTCCATCGTTACCCGGCCACTCACCGCAGCCGAGCGGGCTGCCTGCAATTTCCGTACTACCCAGGTGATCACGGATACCCGCGTGCTGCGGCATTACTATCGCCTGATGCCCGACGGACGGGTGCAGATCGGCAGTCGCAGCGCCATCACCGGCAATGATGCGCCACAAAAAAAATATGAAAATTTCTTGATTGGCGACTTGCATCGCAAGTTTCCAGCACTGGCAGGAATCGCAATTGATTATTCCTGGTGGGGCTGGGTTGACGTCAGTCACGACATGATGCCGCGTATTGTGCAACCTGATCCAATGCAAACGATCTTTTATGCACTTGGCTATGGCGGCAATGGCGTGATGTACTCGGCCCAGGCTGGACGCCGCATGGCGCAGCGCATCGCTGGAGACAAGGGGGTCCCCGAATTGCCAATTTTCGGTTCCAGGCTGCCTTTTCCTAACGTACTCGAAATGGTCGAATCACAAGCTTTCGCTCCGTTTCGTCGTTTGGGACAGAGTGTCCTGTATCGCTGGTATCACCTGAAAGACGAGGTGTTGTAATTGCAATAAAGCTCTCCGGCCAATCGTAGTCGGACTGAAGCTCAACAATAAAAACTAGTGGCATAAGCTGACAAATAATTTATTTGTATAACAACTAGATGGAGACGCAATGAACAACTATATGAACACAATCAAACGGGTAGTGGGCTCAACTTTGGCGCTGGGTATCATGACCGCCGCAAGCGGCACATGGGCGCAACAGAAAGAGGTCACTATCGCCTATCAAGCCATTAATGGCCCTTTCATTGCGGCTATTGATAGCGGCGACATCGAGAAGGCGACCGGCTACAAGATCAACTGGCGCAAATTCGATTCTGGCGCAAAAGTGGCTACCGGTCTGGCATCAGGCGATGTGCAAGTCGCCGTCATTGGTTCCAGTCCGCTCTCTGCAGCGGTGAGTCGCGGTGTCGACGTGCAATTGTTCTGGGTGCTGGACGATATCAACGAAGCCGAGGCATTGATTGTTCGCAATGGCGCCGGGATCAACAAGCCGGCGGATTTGAAAGGCAAGAAGATTGGCGTTCCTTTTGCATCCACCACGCACTTTCACACCATGTTCTTTCTCGACCTGTCGGGTATCAAACCGAGCGAAGTGAAGTTGTTGAATTTGCAGCCTAACCAGATCTCGGCGGCCTGGGAGCGTGGCGATATCGATGCGGCCTATGTATGGGATCCTGCTCTGAGCAAGTTGAAGCAGAGCGGCAAGGTGATGGTCACCTCGGGAGAACTCAGCAAAAAAGGCAAAGCGACATTCGACGGCATAGCGGCAGACCGTAAATGGGCCGAGGCAAACTCGGATTTCATGGTCAAGTTTGTGAAGATCGCGGCGGCTGCGGATGCCGATTACAAGGCCAATCCGGCGAGCTGGACCGTCGATTCAAAACAAGTGAAGGCGAATGTCAAACTGACCGGTGCTGAAGCCAAGGACGTCGCCGCCTCGGTTGCCTTGTACGGCTACCCAAGTATTCAGGAGCAAGTATCTGCAGCCTGGCTCGGCGGTGGTACTAACGGCGGCGTTGCAAAAGCATTGAAAGCGACGGCGGAATTCTTGAAGGGCGAGGGGAAAATCGACGCCGTAGCGCCAGATTATGGGAAATACGTGACTTCCAAGTATGCGGAAGCAGCAATGAAATTGAAGTGACGTAAGTAAGCGCCACGCTGCGGATTGTGTTGCCTCCAGTCGGAGGTCGGCACTATCCGCAGTTGCTGATAAGAATACGAGGAAAGATCATGGAAAATATGTATGTAAAAAACGTCAGTGTCATTTATCCGGGAAAGACCGCAGGGGAGCGAATCCATGCATTGGATAATATCAACCTGACGATAAATAGCGGTGACTTCGTCGTGGCCTTGGGCGCATCCGGTTGCGGCAAGACGACGCTGCTGAGCTTGATGGCGGGTTTCATTTCTCCATCGAAAGGCGAAATGCTGCTCGGTGACCACAAGGTGGAGGGGCCGGGGTCCGATCGCGGCGTAGTTTTTCAAAAGCATGCACTGCTGCCCTGGTTGAACGTGATGGAAAATGCCGAATTCGGCCTGAAATTACAAGGCGTGGCGAAACAAAAACGGCGTGAAATCGCCGCCAAAAACCTGGCACTGGTCGGCTTGCAGGACTTTCATGACAACATGATTTATCAACTCTCTGGTGGTATGCAGCAGCGGGTTGGTATCGCGCGCGCCTTGACCTGCGGACCGGCGATGTTGTTGATGGATGAGCCGATGGCAGCGCTGGATGCGCTCACGCGCGAAACGATCCAGGAATTGCTGCTCGATATCTGGAAGAAAACGCAGACCATGTTTTTCTTCATTACGCACAGCGTAGACGAAGCATTGTTCCTGGCAAATCGCTTGATCGTGATGTCGCCGCGCCCTGGCCGCATTACCCATACCTACGAGCTTGATTTCAACAAACGCTACCTTGAGCACCGCAATGCGCGCGCCATCAAATCCAGCCCGGATTTCATCGAAATGCGGGAAACGGTGTTGAACATCATCTACGGTGATGAGCGTGGCGGTTCATCCCACGCGATAGGGGGCGGCCATGTCTAATCAAAAAGTCAGCAAGGCAAAGCAGAAGGGCCTGTTGGCCAATATGTTCGCTCAGAAGGCGGCAAAACCCGGCGAAGCCTTTGGTGCGCCCGGACAGGGGAGTGCAAAGACCATTGCAACAGCGACCGTCATTACCCTGTTTTTGCTGTGGTTCGTGGTCACCGCAACCGGCCTGGTGAAACCGCTATTTTTGCCGTCGCCCAAAGCGGTATTCGACAAGTTCATTCTGGTGTCCACAGTGGGATTCGGTGGCTCGACCCTGCTGGAACATACCACCACCAGCCTGTCGCGCGTGTTCGGCGCATTTGCTCTGGCGTGTATTTTTGCCATCCCGATTGGTATCCTGATGGGCGTTAGTCGGGTTGCGCGCGGCCTGTTCGACCCACCGATTGAGTTCTATCGTCCGTTACCGCCATTGGCTTATTTGCCGCTGGTGATCATCTGGTTCGGGATTGGCGAATTCTCCAAGGTATATCTGATTTTTCTGGCGATTTTTGCCCCGCTGGCGATCGCCGCGCGCTCTGGTGTTCGTTCAGTGTCGATCGAGCAGATTCATGCTGCTTACTCGATGGGCGCGACACGGATACAAGTAATTACACAAGTGATCCTGAAAGCCGCCGTGCCGGAGATTTTCACCGGGATGCGGATCGGAATCGGTGTCGGCTGGACTACCCTGGTCGCTAGTGAAATGGTCGCCGCTACCCGCGGTCTGGGCTACATGGTGCTGAGTGCGTCAGAATTCCTGGCCAGTGATGTCGTCATCATGGGGATTATTGTGATCGGCTTTTTCGCCTTCATTTTCGATCTCCTGATGCGCTATCTGGAACGAGTCCTGGTGCCATGGAAAGGCAAAGTCTAGCACTGCATGGAAGGGTGATCCGGATAGCTCCGCTGTCACGGATCCCCCTTCCGATCTACTCGAAGGAGCAGGCTTTGTCCGGCTTCTTCGAGTTTCTGATGTCTACCTGAATATCCTCCGTTGGAAGTGGTATGACCTGCACCTTCGTCCAGTACGAAGAGCGCAGGGTGAGAGTGCGTCTGTCGCTCCTATCAAGTGTGATCTGGTGGGGCCGGCACAGGTGCGCCTGTTCCGCATGCATGTTCATGCATAGTCGCTGGTAACAAATACAGCATAGAAAATCAGTGGGTAAAAGCAAAAATCACGACCCGTAATCAAACGAGACGAGACTGAAAATGATTAATGAACTAGATAATTCCTGTGGTTTGCAGCACACGCTAAAGCAACGTCACATGACGATGATTGCGCTGGGTGGGGTGATTGGAGCCGGGTTGTTTGTCGGTAGCGGCGTGGTTGCAAAATCCGCAGGGCCCGCAGTGATCCTGTCGTTTCTTTTGACCGGTGGCCTGATCGTCTTGATCATGCGCATGCTGGGCGAGATGGCAACATCGTTGCCCGCCGTCGGTTCCTTTTACGAATATGCACGACTGGCTTTCGAAGATCGGCCTAAGGTTTCCCAGTTTCTTGGTTTCATGAGCGGCTGGATGTACTGGTACTTTTGGGTAGTGGTGGTTGCGCTGGAAGCGATCGCCGGCGCGAAACTGATCAATTTCTGGCTGCCGGATGTCGCACCATGGATCATCAGTCTGGTTCTGCTGGTCGCCATGACCTTGCTGAATATGTTTTCCGTGAAATCATTCGGCGAATTTGAATTCTGGTTCGCCTCCATTAAAGTCGTCGCGATTGTCATTTTCCTGGCGTTGGGCGCCTTGTTTTTAACCGGCATGTTGCACCATACTCCCGCAAGCCTGGGACACTTCCTGACGCATGGCGGCTTCATGCCGAACGGTTGGGGGCCCGTTCTCAGTGGCGCCGTGGCCGCTACCGCATTTTATTCCGGTGCCGAAATCGTGACCATCGCCGCAGCAGAAACCGCCGATCCGGCAAAGGCCGTCGCCCGCGCTACCAGCTCGGTCATTTCACGCGTGCTGTTGTTTTATGTGGGTTCCCTGTTTTTTGTGGTGTGTATTGTGCCTTGGAACTCATCCGACATTGCGACGCCATTCGTGAGTGCTTTGGAAGGGATGGGGATTCCGTATGCTGCACATATCATGAACGCGATCATTGTGACCGCGGTTTTGTCTGCACTGAACTCCAGTCTGTATGCATCATCCCGCATGATATTTGCATTGACCCGTCGTGGCGATGCGCCGACCGCCCTGGTGAAGTTGAGCAAAAATGGCGTGCCGGTACGTGCCATTCTGTTTAGCACGCTGTTTGCGTACGCAGCGATCGCGGTGTCATACGTGTCTGCTGACGTGGTGTTTCCATTCATCGTCAATTCATACGGCACGTTCATTTTGTTTGTCTACCTCTTGATTGCGATCTCGCAACTGCGCATTCGCGCCCGTCTGGAGCGTGAACACCCTGAGCGCATCAAGGTACGGATGTGGCTGTTTCCCTACCTTACTTATTTCGCGATTATCGCCATGCTGGTCATCCTGGCTGCAATGGGTTTTTCAGCCGAGCCGGAGCAGCGGCTATCGCTCTGGTTCGGTCTGGCCAGCCTGGTCTTGCTGGTAGTGCTGTATTTCGTCAAGCAATCGTTTGGTCGAAATAAGGAACGCCCTTTTTCCAGCGATGAACAATATTTGACGACGACGCAGCAATATTGAAAAAATTATCGCAGAACCCAGGCCATCCGCAGCGTCGCAACCTGTTAGCGGGTGGCGCTACGGCAGCGGCCGCAGCCGGGCTTGGCGGGTTCTGATCTGGGGCGCTAGGCCTCAGAATGTTGCTGTCATCCCGGTCAGTCCCGTCAGCGATGGCAGGTACGGCGGCTCATGCCCAAGGCATCATCGAGCAAATAGGGTATGTGCGGCGGCGTTGGGTGATCCGGGAAACTACAATAATTTGCCGGCGATCGCCGCAACCACGGTCGCCGGCAAAGGCGATGCGGTGGTGTCGCAGGTGATCGGGACGATGACTGCGATCAAGGAAGTTCGCGCAAGATAGCCGACATCATTGCCGCCATGGACGATGTCGCATTTCAAACCAATATCCTCGCCCTGAATCCAGCGGTCGAAGCGGCGCGGCCGCTGAGCAGGGGCGCGGTTTTGCGGTGGTGGCCAGCGAGGTGCGAAATCTGGCTCGGCGCGGTGCTGCCGCTGCCAAGGAAATCCAATCATTGATCGAGGACTCGGTGCAGAAAGGGGATGCGGGCAATCAGTGGGTGGATACCGCAGGCCGCACCATGAGCGAAATTATCAGTTCGATCGAGCGCGTTACCACAATCATGAGTACCATCACGCAGGCCAGTCGCAAGCAGAGCACACGCATCAGCGAGGTCAATCGCGTCATCTGCCAGCCGGCGCCCACCGGATGATCGCTTCTGCGCTGATCGAATTGCGTGGAAAGTTCAGTTCGCGCGGCAGCCTGGCAGCCGTTTGCAAAACCAGTTTCCATGGCGGCACCGACTGGGGTTATCGTACTTTTGGTGCAGATTGATACGGAGCGTGACAAAAAACCTTTGTGCAACAACGAGTTACACATCACCGCAGCCTAAAATTCTGTGCAAACTGTAAGTGGTTGATTCGCCGATTGATTTCTTATCTAACCATATCAATCTGCACCAAAAGTACGATTACCCCTATCAAGGTGTTCCAGAGAAAATCACCATCGACAAGAGCGGGGCCAATACAGCAGCGATCGAGGGTTACAACACTGAAGGCAATCCGGAAATTGAACTCCGCCAGATCAAGTATCTGAATAATATCGTTGAGCAAGATCATCGAGCAGTCAAGCGCATCATAAGGCCGATGCTCGGTTTTAAATCTTCTCGGTCGGCCAAAAATACCTTGGCTGGCATCGAAATCATGCACATGATTCGCAAGAGCCAATTGCAAGACGGCGGTGATCTTACGCCTGCTCAGCAGTTTTATGCTTTGGCTGCATAAGCGAGTTCTAAACCAGAGTTTTTGCTCGCTCCATCAAAATATTTGCGACAGAACCACAGCGGTATCGTCGGGTTACGCAGCCCATGCAGGGCGCGCACAGGCTTGCATGCCTGTGCCGTTCCGCGGGCAAGCGAAGGGAGTATCGCCTTGCAAGGCGATACTGTTACGCAGGCGTGGGGCGATGCCCCACGAAACCCCTGCTACACCATGTCGCTTGAAACCCCGCTACACCTAACCCGACCTACGGTACTGTTCGGCATCCGTCGTGCACCGCACTCTCGCGCTGCAGGCAGCAGGTCAAGGTGTTAGTCTTAACCAGTTGGCTAGTGCGAAACTGGCAGCGCACGCTACGCGGACTATTGTTGCGATCCATTGAAGTCGCGATCGCTCAACAACATGACCTGTCAGATTAAGCCCGAACTACATCTCATGGAATTTCTTCAAATGTTAATTGCCTCTGCCAGTGTGCTAAGGAAAAGCTTTCCTGCAGCACTAATATGGCGACGTGAAGCGTACAACGCATAGATAGACATTGGCGGTGGTGCCCATCCGGGCGCAATGACACATAATGTGCTCCGTTCAATGTCCTCGCGACATAGCGCGAGCGGCAGACGAGCGATCCCCAGGCCAGCCAACGCTGCCTCGCGGATTACCGTGAGGTTGTCACTTGAAAAGCGAATACGGACCTCGACATCCGCATGCTGATCGTTCGGCCCGATAAAATGCCAACGTGACGTTTCGTCCAACGAGCCCCAGCCTATGGCATCCATGCCCTGCAATGCCGCGGGATTGACCGGATTGTCGGCCGCATTCACTACCGCTGGCGCCGCAACCAATACATACGGGGAAAGTGCGAGCCGCTGCGCAATCATGTCCGAGTTGGGCAGACTCTGCGCAGATGGCAACAAAACCAAATCAAAGAGTTCTGTCAATGACTCGGCGGTACCTTTAGTCGTACTCAGAGATACACGTACGCGCGGATTTGCACGGGCAAATTCGGCCGCCACACGACCTACGATCATTGAGGTGAGCGCTATTGGACTCGCTATACGGAGGCTACCATGGGGTTCGGCTTGATTGTCGTGCACAGCCGCTACCGCAGCGTTCATTTCAGAACGAATATATCGCCCGTGCTGATAAAGCTGTTGCCCAATCTCAGTGACTTCAAAATGACGCGAATTACGCAAGAGCAGGGCGACGCCCAATAGCGCTTCAAGCTCAGAAATGCGGCGGCTCAACCTCGATTTCGACACACCGGTACGAACGCTTGCAGCGCTGAATCCTCCTGCGTCGATTACCTCGGCAAGCAGCATCAAATCATTCGCCGCGTCGGTCAGCTTACGCATTCGTTCGGGGCCAAATGGCAAAGTATTTACATTACGCATCATGAATCGACATGTGAAATAACCACAATTCGACCTGCTTCCAAATGCCAACATTTTCTAGAATTCAACACCATAGTTCGGCCCCTTCTTGCGGCATTGACACGCTTTCGGTTGAGCCACACAAAACTTCCGCCTTCATTCATCACCTTTTCCGATTTTACAGCAGGGTCTATCTGTAAATTCCAGTCCGGATTCTTCGAGCACTTTTCAGTGCCTGCCAGCATCCCAAAAATAAAACATTGCGTTCTGAAATTGACGATTGCTCGCTGGACCGTATGACCACTACATTGTTGATCAGAACAAGAAGATCAGCAGGCGAACCGAACTATTCACAAATGAGAAACCCATGCCACACAGCCGCGTAACATTCATAGCAGTTTGCCTTGCGAATATCTTGGCGTCCAGCCAAGCGAATGCCCTATCGAGTACACAGGTCTATGGACTAGTTGACTTAAGCATCTATTCACAACAGCTCAGTGGCCAGACTCGGGTTGCCGCCATAGCGAATGGCAACATGACGACCTCTTTCATTGGTGTACGAGGAGGCGAAGACTTGGGCGACGGTCTCAAGGCGTCCTTTGCCTTCGAGGGATTTTTTCGCGCCGATACAGGCGAAAGTGGCCGAGGAAATACCGATACATTCTTTCAACGTCAATCATGGGTGGGCGTGTCGGACGACCGTTTGGGTACGCTTCGTTTAGGCCGCCTGCCGACACCAAACTGGCTCACAACCATCAAATTCGGCCCGTTTGGCGGCGCTTCTGTCACGCCATTCGTGATGCACACTTATCTGCCCAGCGCGCTCCAGCCCATGATGACAGGCAGCGGCGCCAGCGATGCATCGTGGGCCAACAGCATCGGCTATATCTCGCCGAGATGGTCTGGCTTTACGGGCATGGCGGTTTATGCGCTGAGTGAAGGCAGCGCTAACGGCAAGCGCCTCGGCGCCAGCCTTGGCTATGATGCCGGCCCTCTGGCGGCATCCATTGCATTTGAAAAGCTAAGCCAAATGTCATTGCCATTCGGCGCACCTGTTGCCCCGCTTATTACGGCAGCCCGGCCAAGCTTTGCCGCGACCGATGACAGTACGGTACAGGCTGCCATCTCGTACGATTTCACGCTGCTCAAGCTGTTTGGGCAGCTGGCTCAAACCAAGCTGCAAAATGCCGGATCCTCGGAAATCAAGCTCGTGACCTCCCAGTTCGGTGTCTCGGCCCCCGTTGGTGCGGGCAAGGTAATGGTGTCCTGGGCGCACACTAAAAAGCAGCAAACCGCTACAGATGATCTCCGGCGTGACACGCTATCTGTTGGATACGACTACAACTTATCCAAGCACACAGACATCTATGCCGTCTACCTGAACGACAAAGTGACCAATCTCAATCGAGGCAATGGCCTGGCAGTCGGGTTGCGCCATACCTTTTAGCATTAACTAAAACCGCCAGATCTGAGGCGCCTGTATTTCCAGTGCCAGGCGGCCACTTGCAATTGCACACTCAACTACAAACGTATGAATAACAAAGCAGAAGTACTACTTGACACTGATTCAGGAAAATTGCGCGGACAAAATCATGCCGGTCTGCTCTCTTTTCATGCCATTCCTTACGCCACACCGCCGATAGGTAAACTGCGTTTTTCGCCGCCTCTCCCGCCAACTCCATGGGGCGGTGTGCGTGATGCACAAGAGCGCGGTCCAATTGCGCCTCAGGTGTCTTCGCGTTTGAGTCTGGCTATGGGAGACTTTGACCTGCCCCAGGATGAAGACTGTCTGACGCTGACGGTCCGGACTCCTGGTGTTGACGACCAACGCAGGCCGGTTGTTGTCTGGTTCCATGGCGGTGGCTATATCAGCGGCGCCGGTGCGTTGTCTTGGTACGATGGCAGCCGTTTGGCTAGCGAGGGCGATATTGTCGTCGTCAACGTCAACTATCGCATTGGCGCCTTGGGTTATCTTTATGCGCCTGGCATTTCACCCGGCAACCTCGGACTGCTTGATCAACAGGCGGCCTTGGAGTGGGTACAGCAGCACATCGCCAGCTTCGGCGGCGATCCCGATCAAGTCACTGTCATGGGACAGTCCGCCGGATCGCATTCGATCGCATTGCTATTAACGCGACCGGATTTCCGCCCGTCGCTGGCGCATCGGGCAATCCTGCAGAGCGCGCCTTTGGGACTGACGCTTTACGACCCGGACAAGGCGGAATGCATAGGCGAAGTGTTTCTCAAGGCGCTAGGAATTAATCCGACAGATTCCCAGGCTCGCGAACACGCTTGCCAGGTATCTACCAAGGCCATTCTCGATGCCCAGGCGGCAGCCTTCCGTCATGTCATTCAGCAAGCGGGTCCAGGCGACCCCGTCGCACTGCCTTTCATCCCCATCGCTGACGGCGCCATCCTTCCTGAATCGCAGCAAATGACAGCGGCCTTGAAGAAAGCCGCCACCAAACTGGATGTCCTCATTGGCACAACCCGAGAGGAAGCCAATGTCTTTTTCTATCAACATCCGGCGATTCAAGCCTTGACGCATCCGCCCATTCCGGCACATGAAGTAGCGCGCCTGAGCGCCCAGCGCCCCGGCGCTTCGGCCGCCCAATTACTCATGGACTTTGCGGGCGAACAATTATTTTTGCAACCCACACTGGACTGGGCGGTGCATGCCGCGCAAGCAGGGCGACGCGTACACCTCTATCAGTTCGACTGGGCCTCGCCAAACCAGGAACTGGCCGCCACGCATTGTCTTGAACTACCTTTTGTTTTTGGTACGCGCACTGCATTTGCCGACGCGCCAATGATGGCTGGTGCAAACATGCAGCAAGTCGATGCGCTATCAGCAATGATGCGGGCAAGCTGGATTTCCTTCATACGTAACGGCGACCCAAATCACGCGGGCGTACCGCCATGGCCGCTTTTCGAGCCGACGCGGCGCGGCACCATGCGCTTCGACGTGATATCGGGTGCCGTTGGCGATCTTGCCGGTAAAACCTGGCATCCATCTTTAACGACCTGAAAACGGTTTTCTGCACAATTCCCAAAGCGAGACTCTCTATGGACAGCTATTCCCCTTCTCTTCAGCAAGCGATAAGTTCAGAAGCCAAGCCAATCCAATGGCGCATTGTCATCCTGGCTTTTCTGGCGATACTCCTCGATGGTTTTGATACGACGTCGATCAGTTTTGTGGTGCCCACGCTAGCGCGGGAATGGGGAATGCCACCCGCCGCATTTACGCCCGCCTTTGTTGCCACAAGTCTGGGTGCGGTCATTGGCTACATGGTGAGCGGGCAACTGACGCATCGTCTCGGCAGTCGGTGGGTCATCCTGTGCAGCGTGCTTTTTTTTGCGGTTGGCTCGATGATGACCGGCTTCGCAGGATCGTTGTCGATTCTTGCCATCTTGCGGTTCATTACGGGCATAGGACTCGGTGCCGTGTTACCGGCTGCCGTTGCCTTGGCCGCTAAACAATGCCCTGCGCATCGCCGTGAAATGATCGCCGTCGCAGTGGCCGCCGGCATAGGATTAGGCAGCACATTAGGCGGCGTTTTCGGAGGCCGGTTGATTGCACACCATGGCTGGCAATCCGTCTTCTGGCTAGGCGGCATGCTTCCCGTACTGCTGTTCCCCTTTCTCTGGTGGGGCTTGCCTTCCAACAAGCATGAAAAGACGGGCGAATCTGCCTTGCGGTCGGATGCCGCGATCAGCAGTCTTTTCAAGGGAGTGCTGGCATACAGCACCACGCTGTTGTGGAGCTTTTCCTTCATGATCTTTGTCGCCGTGTACGCGCTGTATTTCTGGCTGCCAACCCTGTTGCTGAATTTCGGGTTCAACCCAACCGAAACGTCTATCGGCACTGCCTGTCTTGGTGCCGGTGGTCTGGTAGGCGCGATTTTCCTCATGCCGCTTTCCGCCCTATTTGGAGCGTCACGGGTTTTAGTATTTGCTTCCTTGCTCGGCGCAATTTCCATCGCATGTGTCACCTTCCTGGATCTCAACAGGCTCCAGTTGTTGCTAACCATTGCAGCAATTGGTGTCGGTCTTTTGGCGGGCGCAATAGGCCAAAGTGCTCTTGCCGTAACGCTCTATCCTGAAGCTGCACGCGCCACCGGTGTAGGTTATTCAGCAGCGGTCGGACGCATTGGTTCTATTCTCGGCCCGGCAATGGGCGGGATTCTGTTATCTCTTGACAGACCAGCCAAAGAAATAATTCTGACCGCTTGCATTCCGGTGCTTATTGCGGCGTTGGCCGTCGGTGTGCTCGACTTCTACCTTCGCAGACAGTACTAGTCCTACTGTGTCACAAATTTAGCATAAGGGCACACGCTTCTCCCTGGCAGGGAGACGGAGCTCTGATTTTTTTAACGAAGTAGGACTACCCAGCCGTCTCTGAATCAAAGCGCGACGGCCAGAGGGAGTTTTTTCAAAACATGGATGGTGTTATGGAAGCGATCAATCAACCAAGCAAAGTGCAAGTCAGAGACTGGCTAAAGCATCGTCAACTCAAAACTGAGCCACCGCCCGACATTGAACAGATCCGGCGCGAGTTGGGATGGGGATCGGCTGAAAAGATTAAACCCGCTCCTAGTGCAGTGCTTCAAGCTGTTGCTAACATTTGAGCTACCTGATCGGGCATGACTTTTTGCAAGATATCTTGCAACTAGTCTGTTAAGCCCAGCAACCGGGCGGCCTTGATAAGTTGGCTTATTTATGAGGCACTACACTGGCTCTTTCTGATCAAGATAGGGTTTGTCAGCGTCAGAGGTCATTCTCTGAATGACTAATAAATGATTGATATTTTAAAAAAGGAGAACAACCCATGTTTAATTTTCTCATGTTCTGTTTCAGCGAAGACTACTGGTCCGTGCCGGCTTATCTGGAGCTGTTGCCTTCAGGCCTGATCGACGACGAGTTTTAGCCCGGATTATCCACGGCTTCCCTAACAGCAATTAATTTATTCGCACGACGCGGGAAGCGCTGTGGCGGATGACCGTTGAACGTATTCTCGAAGGCGTGCATTTCACATCAGCGAGACGGTTCATTTCAACCAGGTGGCACGCATATAGCCTGACTAAAACAAGGAGACAATAATGCAGCACAAATACCTCTCACTACTCGTTTCAACGATGATTGTCGGCGCACTCACCGCATGCGGCGGCGGCGGTAGTGCTCTGGATTCCCTCGCAATGAATAAAGTTGCGCTGATCAATAGCGGCCCGTTGCAAGGGTCTGCCGAGGCCGGAGTCATGTCCTTCAAGGGCATTCCCTATGCCGCGCCACCGGTCGGCGCACTCCGCTGGCGTCCGCCGCAAGAGCCTGCAGCATGGACAGGCGTTCGTGCGGCAGGAAGTTACGGACACGATTGCATGCAAAAGCCCTATAAGGGGGACGCCGCGCCATCGCCGGTCGGCACCGAGCCCAGTGAGGACTGCCTGGTACTCAATGTATGGCGCCCCGATGAGGTGACGCCCAAAAAGTTACCGGTCATGGTGTGGATTTACGGCGGCGGATTTGTGAATGGCAGCTCGGCAGCTCCGGTTTATGACGGCAGCAAGTTCGCCAAGCAGGGTGTCGTTCTTGTCAGTTTCAACTATCGTCTCGGCCGCTTCGGTTTTTTCGGTCATCCTGCGCTAACCAAGGAGAACCCGGCCGGCCAGTTGGGGAATTACGCGTTCATGGATCAGATCGCGGCGCTGCGTTGGGTTCAACGGAATATCGAAGCGTTTGGCGGAGATGCCAATAACGTGACGATATTCGGGGAATCTGCAGGCGGTTGGTCGGTAAATACCTTGATGACATCGCCGCTCGCCAAAGGGCTCTTTCACAAAGCGATCGCCGAATCCGGTGGCGGGCGCAACGGAATCGTTCCCGGGCGTCGCCTGAGCGAAACTGGTCCCAACGGGTTGCCATCGGCTGAGCAGGTTGGCGTCACATTTGCCAGCAGCCTTGGCGTTACCGGCGAGGATGCAAGCGCACTGGCGGCGCTACGCGCGCTGCCGGCGGATAAAATAGTGGGGAGCTTGAATTTGTTGAACGTTTTTGACCCGACTTTTGCCAGCGCGATGATCGATGGTCAGATTGTCGTGGACGAACCGGGCAATATTTTCCGGTCGGGGCAAGCGAACAAGGTACCGTATATGGTCGGCGCCACCAATATGGATTTGGGCTTTTCTTCCGCCAAGACGATGGACGAAGCGTATGCGCCTTTCGGTCCTGCGAACCGTCAGGCGGCGGAGGCAGCCTTCAATCCGCTCGGCACCTCTACTGTGAGCGAAGTCGTGGCGCGCATCGCCAGCGATATGATGATGGTCGAGCCTGCGCGCTTTGTCTCCCAGACGCTTTCTGCGCAAGGCGTACCGGTTTACGAATATCGGTTTTCGTATGTGGCGGCAGCCGCGCGCAGCCAATTCAACGGGGCGATGCATGCCAGTGAACTACCATTTGTATTTGACACGCTGAATGCGCGTTACGG
Organism: Pseudundibacterium arcticum; assembly: GCF_042646465.1. Lineage (NCBI taxonomy): Bacteria > Pseudomonadati > Pseudomonadota > Betaproteobacteria > Burkholderiales > Oxalobacteraceae > Pseudundibacterium > Pseudundibacterium arcticum. Next base: position 96,110 of record NZ_JBHRTP010000006.1, on the reverse strand, counting down.
TGCTTCGGTGACGCCGCAGGATGCGCAAACGGCGAAGCTCGCCAACGACTACTGGGTATCGTTCGCAAAGACCGGGAACCCCAACGGAATTGGACGTCCGGAATGGCAGGCTTACGACACGAAAAGCGACACCCTGCTCGAGTTTTCTCCAGATGGCGCAGAAAAAACGCGAAGCGTGCCGGATGCCTGGAAAGCACGGCTAGATCTGATCCAAAAATTGTACTGATCTCGATTGCCAAGGAAGTCGACTGGATATGCAGATACGGTTCCATGCATTTTCCTGAGGTACCATCGACAGTCCATTTCATCAATAGGAGAATCTGTCCCGCGTGCCCGGAGGGGCACGCGGTGGCACTGCAATCGTCAATAGTTAAGCGCGTCGCGGTTAGAGCGGGAACCCCAACCTGAGCGTGCGCCAAATCAGTACCGGCCAGGCCGATGGCGCGCAGTATCCGCGTTTCACCGGTGTGTTGCGTCCTGCGCCTTATCCTTACTCCGGCAGGACAACGAATTCGCCCTCAAGCGCACCGACCTGATGGCCTTCGCAAATAAGTACCGAAGGCACCGATATGCGGGCCATCTTTTTCCTGTTCAGCGTCTTCAACAGCCTGGCCCAGGCGTCCGCGTCCGGCATGCTTGCGATCGCTGTAAAGCCGGTGGTGATGGGGCGATCATAGAGCATGGTATTGCGATAAATAACGATCTGGCCGCCCGCACATTCCGATCCCAGGCGAACATGAAGAAGTGTCCATGTCGATAAAATTGCCACCGCGGAAACGCTTCCGCCGAATACCGTATCCTGGTGGTTGATATTCGGAGCCAACGGCGCAGTTGCAGGAGTGGCAAAAGACTGCGGAGCAGTTCAATCCGCAGACCGTCTGGCTACGCGTATGCCAGACCATTACCACCGCCGTGACCGGCTTTGCCTGGCTTAGTAATCTCTGTGCCTTGAAAAGGCAGGGGATGGCGATGATCGAATTCAAGGGCAGTCATTTTGAGCGGGAAGTGATTCTTTGGGTGTACGCTGGTACGTGGCATATCCAATCAGTTATCGCAATTTGGAAGAAATGATGGAAGAGCGTTGCGTAGAGGTGGATCATTCCACGCTCAACCGCTGGGTGATCAAATACGCACCGCAAATGGCTCAAGCCTTCGTGCGGCGGAAGCGGCCTGTGTGCGTCAGCTGGCGGATGGACGAGACATACATAAAGGTCAAGGGTAAATGGAAATACCTTTATCGTGCAGTCGACAAAGAGGGTCAAACAATCGATTTCTTGCTGACTGCCCATCGAGATAAGAAAGCAGCCTCGCGCTTCTTGACCAAGGCGATCCGCTATCAAGGTGTTCCAGAGAAAATCACCATCGACAAGAGCGTGGCCAATACTGCAGCGATCGAGGGTTACAACCCTGAAGGCATTCCGGAAATTGAACTCCGCCAGATCAAGTGTCTGAATAATATCGTTGAGCAGGATCATCGAGCAGTCAAGCGCATCATAAGGCCGATGCTCGGTTTTAAATCTTTTCGGTCGGCCAAAAATACCTTGGCTGGCATCGAAATCATGCACATGATTCGCAAGGGCCAATTGCAAGACGGCGGTGATCTTACGCCTGCTCAGCAGTTTTATGCTTTGGCTGCATAAGCGTGTTCTAAACCAGATCTTTTGCTCACTCCATCAAAATATTTGCGACAGAACCCGTTTCGATAACGCTTGATTGGGCTGGTTTTTTATCTGGCAATATTTGTTGGATGGGGCAGGCCGGACGCCTGCTCCTAAACCCTTCCGGCTACACCCCTACATAACGGTGCCAGATATCAGGCGATTCGTGCAGTTGGTCGCTGCTACCCGACCAAACAACCCGTCCTCGTTCAATGACAGTGTGGCGGTCCGCCAAGGATAGCAGGCGCTCCACGTATTTGTCGATCACCAGAATGGTTTGGCCATGTTCACGCAGTTGGCCGAGGCAGTTCCAGATTTCCTCTCGGATCAGAGGCGACAAGCCTTCTGTCGCTTCGTCCAGGATCAACAGATGCGGATTGGTCATCAGCGCGCGACCGATCGCCAGCATTTGTTGCTCGCCGCCCGACAACTGATTGCCCATGTTGTCGGCCCGTTCCTGGAGCCGCGGGAACAACTGGTACACCCGCGCCAGGGTCCACGGATCTTTGGTCTTGCTGCGGTTGTCGGCGAAGGCGACCATGTTTTCCCTGACCGTGAGATTGGGAAAAATATGACGTCCTTCCGGCACAACGGCAATCCCAAGCCGTGCGATGCGGTCGGTCGGCAGCGTATCGATGCGATGATCGCAAAAATGGACTGTCCCTCGTTTGATTGGTGTGAGGGCAAGAATCGAGCGCACCGTAGTGGTTTTTCCCATGCCATTGCGTCCCAGTAAAGTGGCGACTTCACCGCGTTCAATAGTGAAATCGATGCCGAACAGCACCTGGCTAGCGCCATAGGCGGTTTCGATGTTGTCAACGCGCAGAATCGTGCTCATGCTGCCACCTCATCGCCCAGATAGGCTTTTTTGACTTCGATGTTGTTGCGAATTTCATCTGGCGTGCCGGCTGCAATAATGCGGCCGGCAACCAGCACTGAAATGCGGTCAGCCATCTGGAATACGGCATCCATGTCGTGCTCGATGAGCAGTACGGCAATCTCAGAGCGCAGGCTTTCGATCAGCGGAATCAAGCGTGCCGATTCTTCCGGTCCCATGCCAGCCATCGGTTCGTCGAGCAACAACATTTTGGGGCGGGTAGCCAGCGCCAAGCCGACCTCCAGTTGGCGTTGCTCACCGTGTGCCAGACTGCCGGCAATGGTCTTGATCCGTTTAGCCAGCCCGACGCGCTTTCCGATAACGTGCGCTTCGTCGAATATCGCGCGTTCTGCGATGGCCTGTTTCCAAAATCGCATACTGCTTCCGGTTCGCGCCTGTACCGCCAGCGCCAGATTGTCGAGCACGGAATAAGACTTGAAAATGTTTGTGATTTGGTAAGAGCGCGCCAATCCTTGTGCGACTCGTTCGTGCATGGACAGAGAGGTAATGTCTCGGCCGCCGAATACAATGGTGCCCTCGTTCGGTGCGATGGACCCCGAAATTTGGTGAATCAGCGTTGTTTTTCCGGCACCATTCGGGCCGATAATTGCATGGATTTCGCCATTGTTGATGGTCAAATTCAAACGATCGGTCGCCGTCAATCCTCCATAACGCTTCACCAGATTTTGCAAATCAAGTAATGCTTCTGTTTTGTCCGGTCTCATGCTTTTCCCCCACGTTTGGTGAAGCGATCAAACAAGCTTGCTAAACCATTCGGCAGCAATAGTACGACAGCGAGCAAAATTAAACCCAGAATGAGTTGCCAGTGCACGGTGTAGCCGGACAGAATTTCTTCCAGCATGAGCATGACAACAGCACCGATTATCCCGCCGGAGAAATAACCCACTCCGCCCAGGATCACCATCACCATCAGGCTGCCAGACTGCGTCCAGTGCACTAGATTCGGGCTGACCATCATGTTTTGGTTGGCCAGCAAGGCACCGGCCAGGCTTGCCAGCGCACCCGCGATCACGAAGCAGACCAGCTTGTAACGAAATACCGGATAGCCGATCGCTTCCATGCGGGTCTCGTTTTCGCGCACCGCCTGCACCACCCGGCCAAAGCGTGAGTTGATGAGGCGGTAGACTAGAAACAGCGCCATCGCGAATACGGTCAAGACCACGTAATAAAAAGTTGTGTCTGAAGCGAGGTCAACGCCGATTTTAGAGCGCCCCGCCAGGCTCATGCCATCATCGCCACCATACGCTTTGAGCGAGACAAAGACGTAATACATCATCTGCGCAAAAGCGAGCGTAATCATGATGAAATACACGCCCTTGGTACGCAGTGAAATTGCGCCAATGAATAGCGCAAGCAGTGCGCCCACCAGCAAGGCGACGGGCCAGCTGACCCATGCCGACACCACGCCGTATTGCATCAGGATGCCGACCGTGTAAGCGCCGGCGCCAAAGTAAGCGGCATGGCCCAAGCTCACCATTCCTCCGAAACCGAGAATGAGATTCAGGCTGGTTGCCGCCAGCGCAAAAATCATCAGGCGGCTGGCGAGGCTGATATAGAACTCCTGGCCCAATGCGTTTGCTCCTAGCGGAAAAGTCGCCAGCAGGCCAAGTAATAACCATGTCCAAAAAGCGGGTAGAGGGTGATGCATTTTGCTATTCATAGTTGACACTCCTTAGCCGCGCGCCGGGAACAATCCCTGCGGTTTAAAGAACAACACGGCAGCCATCAATACATAAATCAGAATGGAAGCCAGGGCAGGACCGAGATTGGAGGCAATGTCCGGTGGCATGATTGCTCGCAGCATGGTCGGCAATAGTGTTCGGCTTAGCGTATCGACCACGCCGACCAGCAATGCACCGACCAATGCACCCCGTATGGAACCGATGCCGCCGATCACGATCACGACAAAAGCCGGAATCAAAATGCTTTCACCCATGCCGACTTGAACTGCCAAAATCGACCCCAGCAACGCGCCGGCGACCGCGCACAAGGCTGCGCCAAAGGCGAACAGCAGGGTGAAGACACGTTTGATGTTGACCCCCATCGCAGTCGCCATTTCACGATTGGAGGCCCCGGCCCGCACCAACATGCCCAGACGTGTTTTTACTACAATCAGGTACAACAATGCCGCTACTGCAAGACCGGTTGCGATAATGAACAGGCGGAATGAAGAATAGAAGAACCCGGGGAGCAGTTCCACCGGCTGCGACAACAGAGGCGGCGTGTTGAGCATCAGCGGCTGCGCCCCCCAAATAATGCGCGCGGTTTCATTGAAGATCAGGATCAGTGCAAAGGTGGCGAGCACATGCGACATATGATCGCGCCGATAAAGTCGACGTAATACCGACATTTCCAGCACTACCCCTACCACCGCTGTTGCGGCAATCGCCAATAACAAGCCGATCCAGAACGAACCTGTGAATGACGTAAAGGTGGCCGCGAAATAAGCCCCTGTCATATACAGCGAACCGTGGGCCAGATTAATGAAATCCATGATGCCAAAAACCAGAGTCAATCCGGCCGCCAGCAAAAACAGCATCAGGCCAAATTGAAGCCCATTCAATAAGTGCTCAAACAGGAGCGTGATATCCATGCCTGTTCCTTCCAAAAAAACAACGTGCTTACGAATCGGTCAGAAGCCAACTATTTTTTTGCGCCTGAATGAAATCACGCGACTACTAGCCTACTTGATTTCGGAGCAATTCAAATAAGTTGACATCTAAATAGTTTATACTTAAACGATGCTACATCAATTTCGGCAAGTTGTAAGCCATCCGGCATAAATTTATTAGGTGATACATTGATTCGAAAAAATTACTTGAGGTTTGTATAGTTTAAGTATAAAGTATATTTCCTGACGTTTGACAACAATACGTCACCCTCGTGAATACAACTCGACTGACCGGAGCAGACATGATCGCAACAGCCTACGTGGACACCTTTGCAAGCGACAACTTGCCGCCGCATGAGCAATGGCCGCAGTTTCTGTTCGATTTTCCTGAGTTGCAATACCCCGACCGGCTGAATTGTGTGACGGAGTTGTTGGATAACATGGTACGGGCCGGGCATGCCGACAGCCCGGCGATATACGGTTATCAAGGAACGTGGACTTATGCGGAATTGCTGGATAAGGTCGATCGCATTGCGCATGTGCTCCGCGAAGAGTTGAAGCTGGTGCCGGGCAACCGCGTGCTGTTACGCGGCGCCAATAACCCCATGATGGCGGCTTGCTTTCTCGCGGTGGTGAAGTCTGGTTGCATTGCAGTGCCGACGATGCCGCTGTTGCGCGCAAAAGAATTGACGGTGATTATCGACAAAGCACAGGTCAGTGCTGCGCTTTGCGCGGCGGATTTGAAAACGGAAATGGAATTCGCGCGCAGCCAGTCCGCCACGCTGGAAGGGGTCCTGTATTTCAACGATGCCGCGCCCGATGCGTTAGAGCAATTGATGGCGACGAAGCCTGCTGCTTTCGAGGCGGTCGATACGTCCGCCGACGATGTTTGCATTATCGGTTTCACGTCGGGCACCACCGGAATGCCGAAAGGCACCATGCACTTTCATCGCGATGTAATGGCGATTTGCGACTGTTTTCCGCGCTCCATACTGCAATCTAACGCAGATGACATCTTCATCGGCACCCCGCCGCTGGCTTTTACGTTCGGTTTGGGCGGGATGCTGTTGTTCCCGTTGCGTGTCGGGGCTGCCACCGTGTTGCTGGAAAAACTCACGCCCGAATCGCTATTGCAGGCGGTGCAGGATTTTCGCGCCACCATCTGCTTTACCGCACCCACTTTCTATCGCCAGATGGCGCCGCTGACATCGAAGTACGATCTGTCCAGTCTTCAAAAAACCGTTTCTGCAGGCGAAGCCTTGCCGGCGGCGACGCGGGAAAGTTGGCGCCAGGCCACGGGACTGGCCATGATCGATGGCATCGGTGCGACAGAGATGCTGCACATCTTTATTTCAGCTGCCGGTAACGACATTCGATCCGGTGCCACCGGCAAGCCGATTCCAGGTTACCAAGCCTGCGTGCTGGATGAGGACGGCAACCAGGTGCCGCCCGGTGTCGTCGGGCGGCTTGCAGTAAAAGGGCCAACCGGGTGTCGCTATCTAGCCGATGCGCGGCAGAAGGATTACGTGTGCAACGGCTGGAACGTGACTGGAGATGCCTATGAGATGGATGCCGACGGCTATTTTTGGTACAGCGCACGCACCGATGACATGATCATCTCGGCTGGTTACAACATTGCCGGCCCGGAGGTCGAAGACGCACTGTTGAAACATCCCGCAGTGGCTGAGTGCGGTGTGGTCGGCTACCCCGATGAAGAGCGCGGACAAGTGGTCAAAGCGTATGTGGTGTTGAAGCAAGGCGTCGAGCAAACTGCGGCGATGATCAAAGAGTTGCAGGATTTCGTCAAACAAAGCATTGCGCCGTACAAATATCCGCGTTCGATTGAATTTCGCACGTCTCTGCCGCGCACAGAAGCCGGCAAATTGCAGCGCTACAAATTACGGAGTGCCGGCCTTCCTCAAGGTAAAGAATAACCGGCGAGTGTTTTGCAAACTGAGGGCTTGGTGAGGCCCTTAACTATCCAATAAGGAGTTGACCGTGAAAATACTACGCTATTTCGCTTTTTTCCTAGCCCTTGCTGCGACATGGGGTGCGCAGGGTGCCGATAAAGTCAAAGTAGGGATGGTGACGACGCTGTCCGGAGCGGGCGCCGGTCTGGGTGTTGACATACGTGATGGGTTCACGTTGGCACTCAAGCATCTCGATAACAAGTTCGGCAATTTACCGATCGAGGTGATCAGTGGCGACGACCAACAAAATCCGGAGGCAGCCAAACAACTGGTCGATAGGCTGCTAAAAAAAGATAAGGTTGATTTAATGACCGGCATCGTGTTTTCCAATGTGATGCTGGCAGTTGGACCTACCATATTCAATGCCAAAACGTATTACATCAGTACCAATGCAGGGCCGTCGCAATATGCGGGCGAGCAGTGCAATCCGTATTTCTTCAATGTTGCGTGGCAAAACGATAGTCTGCACGAGGCGGTCGGCAAGCAAGTCAACGATAAAGGGTTCAAGAACGTCGTCTTGGTTGCCCCGAATTACCCGGCCGGAAAAGATGCATTGGCCGGCTTCAAGCGCTACTACAAGGGCAAAGTCGCCGACGAAATCTATACCAAGCTCGGGCAACTCGATTACGGAACAGAACTGGCGCAGATCCGTTCCATGAAACCTGATGCGGTTTACATTTTCCTGCCGGGCGGCATGGGGATCAATTTTATCAAGCAATTCGTCGATGCCGGGCTGTCAAAAAGCGCCCAACTTTTTGGTCCCGGCTTTTCCGCCGATGAAGACATTATCAAAGCAGTGGGTGCTCCGATGTTGGGCATGTTTAATGCGTCGCAATGGGGGCATGACATCGATAACCCGCAAAACAAACGCTTTGTGGCGGATTTCGTTAAGGAATACGGCCGGCTGCCATCGCTGTACGCCTCCCAGGGGTATGACGCCGCGTTGCTGATGGATTCCGCGGTACGGGGCGTGAAAGGCAAGATCGAAGACAAGGAAGCCTTGGGCAAGGCGCTGCAGGCCGCCAATTTCAAGTCGGTCCGAGGTGAATTCAAATTCAACCACAACCATTATCCGATCCAGAACTACTACTTGCGCGTGATTGGCAAGGATGGTCAAGGCCGCATCACCAATCGCACTTTGGGAACGGTGTTCTCCAATCATGGCGATGCCTATGCTGCCGCTTGCAAGATGCAATAAGTGTAGGGGGGAGGCTCTCCGGCCGAAAGTCTCGGTCGGAAATTGCTTCAAGACTTTTCACGGAGGAGGTCCTCAGGCAGTTCATCCTAGGGTTTTGGGGAGTGGAACGCATCGACCCAAATAGCTAAAGAGTAAAAATTTAAAAATTGAATCAGTTGGTTAAGCAACGGAACAAGGAGTCGCAATGAAGATCATATGCATCGGTGGTGGTCCCGCCGGCTTGTATTTCAGCCTGTTGATGAAAAAACAAAATCCTGCGCACGACATCACCGTGATCGAGCGCAACCGTCCCTTCGATACCTTTGGCTGGGGGGTGGTGTTTTCCGACCAGACGCTTGGCAACCTGGTGAATGCCGACGAAAAAACCGCGCGCACGATCTTGCAGTCATTCAACCATTGGGATGATATCGACGTGCATTTCAAAGGGCGTACCATCACCTCCGGCGGCCACGGCTTCTGCGGCATCGGGCGCAAACGCCTGCTCAATATCCTGCAAGAGCGCTGCCTGGAACTGGGCGTCAAGCTGGTGTTCGAAACAGAGGTGTCCGACGACCAGAAGGCCGCTGCGGAATACGACGCCGATTTGGTGATCGCTTGTGATGGCCTGAACAGCCGCGTCCGCACGCGCTACGAGACCACTTATCAGCCGGATATCGATACGCGCAAATGCCGCTTTGTCTGGCTCGGCACCAAAAAATTGTTTCCTGCCTTTACTTTTGCGTTTGAACAAACCGAGCATGGCTGGTTTCAGGCCCATGCCTACCAATACGATGGTGATACCGCCACGTTCATCGTCGAGGCTCCCGAAGACGTCTGGCTGAAAGCCGGTATTGACGAAATGAGCCAGGAGGAAGGCATCGCGTTCTGCGAAAAACTGTTCGCCAAGTATCTCGACGGCAATCCCTTGCTGAGCAATGCCCCTCATCTGCGAGGTTCGGCGATCTGGATCAAATTCCCACGGATCGTCTGCAAAGAATGGGTGCATTGGAACGAGATTCAAGGCAAACGCGTACCGGTGGTGCTGATGGGCGATGCTGCGCATACCGCGCATTTTTCGATCGGCTCCGGCACCAAGCTGGCACTGGAAGACGCGATTGAATTGGCGCGCTGCTTCAACAAGCACGGGGACGCCGGTATGGAACAAGTCATGGCCGCTTATCAAGAGGTGCGTGCCATCGAAGTGCTGAAGATTCAAAGCTCGGCGCGCAATTCGACCGAGTGGTTCGAAAACGTCGCGCGCTATGCCGACCTGCCGCCCCAGCAGTTCGCCTACTCGCTCCTGACGCGCAGCCAGCGCATCAGCCACGAGAACCTGCGCGTGCGCGACAAGGGCTACGTCCAGGCCTACGAAGACTGGATCGCCGAGCGTGCCGGTGTGCGGCGCGCGCAGACGCAGCTACCGGTCCCGCCGATGTTCACCCCATTCAAGGTGCGCGGCGTAACGCTGAAGAACCGGGTGGTAGTCTCGCCGATGGCCCAGTATTCAGCCGATGATGGCGTGGCGGGCGATTACCACTTGGTGCATCTGGGGGGCCGCGCGATGGGCGGCGCCGGCCTGGTGTTTGCCGAGATGACCTGCGTGTCGGCTGATGCACGTATCACGCCGGGTTGCCCCGGTCTTTGGAACACGACGCAGCGCGATGGCTGGAAGCGAATCGTCGACTTCGCCCATTCGAACAGCGACGCCAAGATGGCGATCCAGCTCGGCCATGCCGGTGCCAAAGGCTCGACCCGCGTGGCCTGGGAAGGCATCGACCAGCCACTCGAAGAGGGCAACTGGCCGCTGATCTCGGCCTCGCCGCAACAGTACCTCGACGGCGTCAGCGCCTGGTCGCGTGCCATGACGCGCGCCGATATGGACCGTGTGCGCGAGGACTTCGTACGCTCGGCGTGCTGGGCGGCCGAGGCCGGTTTCGACTGGCTGGAGCTGCACTGCGCGCACGGCTACCTGCTGTCCTCGTTCATCTCGCCGCTGACCAATCAGCGCACCGACGAGTGGGGCGGCTCCCTCGAGAACCGGTTGCGCTATCCACTCGAGGTGTTCCGCGCGGTGCGCGGGGTCTGGCCACAGCACTTGCCGATGTCGGTGCGCATCTCGGCGCATGATTGGGTGGAAGGCGGCATCACCGCCGACGACGCGGTGCAGATCGCGCGCGCGTTCAAGGTTGCCGGCGCCGACATGATCGACTGCTCGTCGGGTCAGGTCAGCAAGAAGGAGAAGCCGGTCTACGGTCGGATGTTCCAGACCCCGTTCGCGGACCGCGTGCGGAACGAGGCCGGCGTCGCGACGATTGCGGTGGGCGCGATTTCCGAGGCGGACCATGTGAACAGCATCATCGCTGCCGGTCGCGCCGACCTGTGCGCCATAGCGCGCCCACACCTCGCCAACCCGGCGTGGACGCTGATGGAGGCAGCCAAGATCGGCTACCTCGATCTCGCCTGGCCCAAGCAATATTACGCTGCCAAGGTGCAGCTGGAGCGCAATCTGGAACGCGAGAAGCAACTCGCTGCTGCCAATACCGGTCTGACACCGCAACAGATTGCGGCAAAACTGCTGGAGGGCTGAGGATGTCATCCGATAAAGCGCTGACAGGCAAACACGCGCTCGTGACCGGGGGCGGTCGTGGGATAGGGGCCGCGATTGTGAGTGCGTTGTTGATGCATGGCGCGCGCGTGACGCTGCTGGGACGCAATGCAGAGGTATTGGCCAAGACCGTTCAGGAACACAAGGCGTCAGGTGAGTTGGACTATGTCACGGCGGATATCACCTCGTCGGCGTCAGTAGCGACTGCATTTGCGCGTGCGGTTGAACGTTTTGGTCGCATCGACATTTTAGTCAACAATGCCGGGCAAGCGAGCTCCGCACCATTCGCAAAAACTGATGAGGCCTTGTGGCAGCAAATGCTGTCGGTAAATTTGACCGGAACATTCCACTGCACGCAGGCAGCACTGCCCGCCATGCTAGAGGCGGGGTGGGGCCGTATCGTGAATGTCGTCAGTACCGCCGGTCTGACCGGATACAGCTATGTAGCGGCATACTGCGCAGCCAAGCATGGCGTGATCGGCTTGACGCGTGCGCTGGCGTTGGAGCTGGCGACCAAGGGCATTACCGTCAATGCGGTCTGTCCCGGCTATACGGAGACCGATATCGTCAGCCAGGCGGTCGCCAATATCGTTGCCAAAACACAGCGCAGCGAGGATCAGGCGCGGGCCGAGCTGGCCGCACGCAATCCGCAGAAAAGACTGGTGCAACCCGATGAGGTGGCCAATGCCGTCGCCTGGCTGTGTTTGCCTGGGTCGGCTGCAATGAATGGACAAGCGCTGGCGGTGGCTGGCGGTGAAGTAATGTGAAGGATTAAAAATGACAAAGCAAGTAGCAAAGAAACCAGACCTCAAAATTGCAGGCAAGAGCGACGCCAAAGCGCCTGTGCAGCAACCGGAATCGGCACAAGTATTTGATATGGAAACGCGCTTGACGCAAGACCATCATCAATCCTTGAGGTTGTGGCTGCGTATGCTGTCTTGCACCGCATTGATTGAGGGTGAAATTCGTACCCGTTTGCGTACGGAGTTCGGGATTACCTTGCCGCGCTTCGACTTGATGGCGCAACTGGAGCGTCATCCGGACGGGTTACGCATGGGGGAATTGTCCAAGCGGATGATGGTCACTGGCGGCAATATCACCGGGATTACCGATCAGTTGGAACAGGAAAATCTGGTGATGCGGGTTCCGGATCCAAAGGATCGTCGTGCCTACAGCGTCAAGCTCACTGCGGAAGGACGCCGTGCCTTCAAGCGCATGGCCTCCGTGCATGAGGGCTGGATTGCGGAACAGCTGAGTGGCATCTCCGGGCAGGATAAAGAAAAATTGATCCGGTTGCTGTCGCAAGTGAAGCAGCATTTGAATGAGCCCACCGCCGAAGATCGGGAATAAGGAAGAGAGCCATGCGTTATTTACCAGGTGAACCACAGAACTTGCCCGGCAACAGAGATGCCTTGTCGCGTTATCAGGCACGGCATTTTCGTTTCGATGTGAAGGAGGGCGTAGCAACACTGACTCTCAACCGCCCTGAACGTAAGAATCCGTTGACCTTCGATTCCTATGCGGAGTTGCGTGATCTGTTCCGTAACCTGACCTATGCGGAGGATGTGAAGGCTGTCGTCATCGTCGGTGCCGGCGACAACTTCTGCTCTGGCGGTGACGTGCATGACATCATCGGCCCGCTCACCAAACTCGATATGCCAGGGCTGCTGGCTTTTACGCGCATGACAGGTGATCTGGTGAAGGCGATGCGCGCCTGTCCGCAGCCGGTGATCGCTGCGATAGACGGCATATGCGCAGGTGCAGGTGCCTTGCTGGCATTGGCTTCCGATATCCGCTTTGGTACCGAGCGCAGCAAGACCGCATTCCTGTTCACGCGTGTCGGGTTGGCTGGTTGCGATATGGGCGCGTGCGCGCTATTGCCGCGCGTGATCGGCCAGGGACGCGCGTCAGAGTTACTGTATACGGGGCGCAGCATGGGTGGTGAAGAGGCGGAGCGCTGGGGATTTTTCAACCGTCTTTGCATACCGGAAGCGATGTTGACCGATGCCCAGGTATTTGCATATGAGCTGGCACATGGCCCCACCTTTGCCCATGGGATGACCAAGAAAATGATGCAGCAGGAATGGAATATGGGGGTGGATGAAGCGATCGAGGCGGAGGCGCAAGCGCAAGCCATCTGTATGGCAACCAACGATTTTCATCGTGCGTACCATGCTTTTGTTGCTAAGAAAAAGCCGGTATTTGAAGGCGATTGAGAAAATATCATGACAGATAAAAATTATTTGAACTGGCCCTTTCTTGACCCGCAGCATCGTGCGCTGGAGCATGCACTGGATGCATGGGCGAGCAGGAATATCTCTCAACCGCATGACAAGGATGTGGATGCCGCCTGCCGCCATCTTGTGCGGCAGTTGGGGGATGCCGGCTGGCTTAAACATGCGGTCGGTGGTATCGCTTACGGTGGCAACAGTGACGCCATCGATACACGTGCCGTCTGTCTGATACGCGAGACGCTGGCACGTCATTCCGGTTTAGCGGATTTCGCTTTTGCCATGCAAGGTCTGGGTTCCGGTGCGATCACGCTATTCGGCAGCGAAGCCAATAAGAGGCAATTTCTTCCGCGCGTCGCAAGCGGCGATGCGATCGCGGCGTTTGCCCTGTCCGAGCCGGAAGCAGGTTCGGATGTCGCTGCCATGCAATGTGCGGCGCGACCGGACGGCGATCACTATGTGTTGAATGGTGAAAAAACCTGGATTTCCAATGGCGGCATCGCCGACCTGTATGTGGTGTTCGCTCGTACCGGTGAAGCACTGGGCGCGCGCGGAATTTCTGCCTTCATCGTCGAAGCCGACACGCCGGGGTTCGAGATTGCCGAGCGTATCGACGTGATCGCGCCGCATCCCTTGGCCCGCATCAAGTTTGTGAATTGCCGCGTTCCTGTCGCTCACCGTCTGGGTGAGCCGGGGCAGGGCTTCAAGGTCGCGATGGCGACGCTGGATATTTTCCGCACTTCAGTGGCCGCTGCTGCACTCGGGTTTGCACGACGGGCGCTGGATGAGGCTTTGCAACGCACAACGTCACGCAAGATGTTCGGTCATACCTTGGCGGATTTCCAGCTGACACAGGCCAAATTGGCGCAAATGGCAACAGGTATCGATGCTGCCGCGCTTCTCACTTATCGTGCGGCCTGGCTGCGTGATCAAGGTGAACGCGTCACGAAAGAAGCGGCGATGGCGAAGCTGACAGCGACCGAAACTGCGCAGCAGGTGATCGATGCTGCGGTCCAGATGTTCGGTGGCCTGGGTGTGGTCAGCGAACAACCGGTCGAACGGCTGTATCGAGAGATCCGTTCCTTACGCATCTATGAGGGTGCGAGCGAGGTACAGCAATTGATCATCGCACGCGAATTGTTGCGTGAGGTGACGAGCCCTTCCGTTTGACCAGGCTGGCCTCATGACATCTTCCTTTGACCCTGTTTTCAGGACCAGCATATTGGTGCGCTTTGGAGATTGCGATCCGGCCGGCATCGTCTTTTATCCGCGTTATTTTGAAATGTTCAACAACCTGGTGGAAGACTGGTGCGCGGTGGGCTTGGAGCACAGTTTTCGTGCCTTGCACATGGAGCAAGGCCTGGGCTTGCCGACGGTACACATCGAGACCGATTTTGTCGCTGCCAGTGAACTTGGCGAGACCTTGTGTGCCGAGTTGCAAGTTCGAAAATTTGGCGCTACCTCCATCACTCTAGGCATCCGTTTATTGGGGCCGGACGGCGCAGATCGTGTGCGTTGCACGCTGGTGCTGGTTTTGCTAGATTTGCACAAACGCAGCGCGGTGAGCCTGCCAGAAGCGTTGCGCACCCGTATCGCAAGGTTTTGCGTCACACAGTAACAAACACAGTAAAAAGCACAATGACACACCATAAATCAAGTGAGAAAGGCAACATCATGGACTTCCTGCAACCACAAGGCTGGGCACGCGCCAAAGGGTATTCCAACGGTATCGCTGCCACTGGACGGTGTATTTTTGTCAGTGGCATGATCGGATGGGATAGGGAAGGACAATTCCATACTGAGAATTTTGCCGGTCAGGTACGGCAAGCACTCCTGAATATTGTGGAGGTGCTGGCAGAAGCCAATGCCCTGCCGGAACATATCGTGCGCATGACCTGGTACGTGGTGGACAAAAAAGAATACGTCGCAGCCTACAAGGAAATCGGCATCGCCTATCGAGAAGTCATCGGACGGCATTTCCCGACCATGACGGCAGTGCAGGTAGTCGCGCTGATTGAAGATCAGGCGCGAGTTGAGATCGAAGTGACTGCAGTTGTACCTGCGCTTGTACTTGAATAAGCACGCGCCATGCAGTCTATCCCTATGAACACACCCTCTATCCTGGGTATCGTCGGTGCCGGGGCGATGGGGCGCGGCATCGCACAGATTGCCGCGCTGGCAGGCGTGCAGGTCAAGTTATACGATATGCAAGCTGGCGCGGCCGATAATGCATGTGATGCCATTGCGCTGCAATTGCGCAAATTACAGGAAAAGGGCAAGTTGGCCGAATCCGTGGTGGCTGCCGCCATCAATGGCATAGTGCCGCTCGATTCGCTGGATGGCTTTGCGAACTGCCATATCGTGATTGAGGCTATCGTCGAAAAACTCGACATTAAGCGCGAATTGCTGCGTTGCCTGGAAGTCATTGTCGGGCCTGATTGCATCTTTGCGAGCAATACCTCATCGCTATCGGTGACGGCCATTGCTGCCGCTACCACGCATCCTGAGCGAGTCGCCGGCTTTCATTTCTTCAATCCAGTTCCGTTGATGAAGGTGGTCGAGGTCATTTCCGGTGTACTCACCGCTGAACATGTCGCGCAATCCCTGGTCGACTTTGCCATCAGGATTGGCCATAAGCCGGTGCGCGCCAAGGATACGCCCGGCTTCATTGTCAACCATGCGGGACGGGGCTATCTGACTGAAGCACTACGGATTGTCCAAGAGACCGCAGCAGATTTTTCGCAAGTCGATGAAGTCATGCGCGAGGCCGCCGGATTTCGCTTGGGGCCGTTCGAATTATTGGATTTAACCGCACTCGATGTATCGCATCCAGTGATGGAGTCGATTTACCAGCAGTATTATCAGGAGCCACGTTATCGCCCCAGTGTCATCACTGCGCAACGTCTGAGTGCCGGTTTGCTGGGACGCAAGAGTGGTCGTGGATTCTACAGATATGAGAATGGCACGATGCTCAAAGATCAGGCCAGGCCGGCCGATAGTCAGGTGCATCCATGGTCTGGGACGGTCTGGGTTGCCAGTGCGGATGCCCAAACCACGGCACAACTATCGGCTTTACTGACACGCTGTGGCGCAGTCATTGAAACAGGTGAAAAACCTTCTGCCATGGCGCTCTGTTTGGTTACCCCTCTGGGCGAAGACGTCAGCACCTGTGTGGCGCGCGAAGGGCTTGATGCACAGCGAACGATCGGCATCGACACGCTGACGGATTGCTGTGGGCGTTTGACGCTGATGAGCAATCCGGCGACCGATAAGGCGCTGGCGCAACAGGCACAGGCATTGTTGGCACAGAGCGGACAAGCCGTCACACTAATGCAGGATAGCTACGGTTTTATCGTGCAGCGGGTATTGGCCACCATCGTCAACATCGGTTGCGACATCGTGCAGCAAGGGATCTGCACGCCGGAGGATCTCGATTGCGCGGTTGAGTTAGGCTTGGCTTATCCGCGCGGGCCGCTGGCTTGGGGGGATCATATCGGTGCGCGTCGTGTGCTGATCATATTGAAAAATCTGTATCAATCAACCGGTGACCCGCGTTATCGGGCGAGTCCCTGGTTGATCCGACGTGCGCAATTGGGTTTGTCGTTACGTCATTCACGCAATTGATTTTTAATCATATCAAGTTCACATATTCAGGAGATTCACATGGCACACGCTAAAGCCTCTTTCCACTGGGACGACCCGCTGTTATTGAATACCCAGTTGACCGACGATGAGCGCATGGTGCGCGACGCGGCACAAGCCTATTGTGCAGACAAACTCGCACCACGCGTATTGGAAGCCTTCCGCCACGAGAAGACCGATCCGGCGATCTTTCGCGAGATGGGTGAACTCGGCCTGCTGGGAGCCACGATACCGACAGAGTACGGCGGCTCCGGTCTGAACTACGTTAGTTATGGCTTGATTGCGCGCGAAGTGGAGCGTGTCGATTCCGGTTACCGCTCGATGATGAGTGTGCAATCGTCACTGGTGATGGTGCCGATCAATGAATTCGGTACGGAAGCGCAGAAGCAGAAATATCTACCCAAGCTCGCTTCCGGCGAATGGATAGGTTGCTTCGGCCTGACCGAGCCCAACCACGGCTCCGACCCCGGCAGCATGGAGACGCGGGCGAAAACGGTGTCCGGTGGTTACGCGCTTTCCGGTGCGAAGATGTGGATTACCAATAGCCCGATCGCCGATGTGTTCGTGGTGTGGGGGAAGACCGACGATGGCAAAATCCGCGGCTTCATCCTCGAAAAAGGCTGGAAAGGCTTATCAGCACCGGCCATTCATGGCAAGGTCGGCTTGCGTGCATCGATCACCGGTGAAATTGTGATGGATGAGGTGTTTGTGCCGGAAGAAAATCTGATGCCGCATGTGGAGGGTTTGAAAGGCCCATTCACTTGTCTGAACTCGGCACGCTTCGGCATCGCCTGGGGCGCATTGGGCGCGGCCGAAGACTGCTGGCACCGTGCGCGCCAGTACGTGCTCGACCGCAAGCAGTTCGGCCGGCCGCTGGCGGCAAATCAATTGATCCAGAAAAAACTGGCTGACATGCAAACTGAAATCACGCTGGCGCTGCAAGGCTGCCTGTGTCTTGGTCGCATGAAAGACGCTGGCACTGCAGCGGTAGAAATTACGTCGATGATGAAGCGCAACTCGTGCGGTAAGTCGCTCGAGATCGCACGCACCGCACGTGACATGCTGGGCGGCAATGGCATTTCCGATGAGTTTGGCGTGATCCGTCACATGGTCAACCTGGAAGTCGTCAATACCTATGAAGGCACACATGATGTTCATGCGCTGATCCTGGGCCGCGCACAGACCGGGATCGCCGCGTTTGCCAATTGAGCTGGCGACGGCTCGGATGCAGATTACAGACTTTTCACCGATCATCTTCGGACCGACGGCTGCAATCGATTGAAGCCCCCTTTTGATGCAAATCAACGAATGCAAGTGGTTTGATACAAGACGACGAGCCTTTTGCGACTGATCGACATTGGTACCGTTTTCGTGGAGTGTAAGGAATGTCCAATAATCTACATCCGAGTTTTGAGCGCGATGTATTGATCAGGTTCTCGCATTGCGATCCGGCAGGTATCGTCTTCTTTCCGCAGTACCTCGTCCTGTTCAACCAGCACGTTGAAGACTGGTTCAATCAATGCCTGTGCATGAACTACGCAAAATTCATAGGCCAGCGCAGAATAGGCTTGCTGATCGTCAAGCTCGAATGTGATTTCAAAGCACCGAGCAAAATGGGTGAGAAGGTAATGTTAGGTCTGGGCGTGAGCGAAATTGGCTTGAATTCCTTTTCACTGGAGATGATCTGTCACACCGACAATGAACTGCGTGTCTTCGCCCGTAAAACATTGATGACCACCTCGTTGGATACCAATCAATCGGTTCCCCTTCCACTGGACCTGCAAACTCAGCTCCAGCGATTCGCAATGTTGAACTGACAAAAATATTTCAATGAATATTCTCCAGACTAAATTATTGTCGGCTACGCAAGAACTTCCGATGACAGGTGAAGCATGAATAATGCTTATCTCTACGATGGCTTGCGCACACCCTTTGGTCGCTATGCCGGTGCCCTCTCTCGCATACGTCCAGACGACTTGGCAGCGGGGTTAGCGCAAGCGCTGATTACAAGATCGGATATCGATGGCCATGAGATCGAAGATTTGATTTTAGGTTGCGCCAACCAGGCGGGCGAAGACGCACGTAATGTCGCCAGACACGCCGTACTTGCCTCTGGCTTGCCAATTTCGGTTGGAGGGCAAACCGTCAACCGCTTGTGTGGCAGCGGCCTGGCGGCCGTCATCGATGCCGCACGCGCAATCAAAACAAATGAAGGCGATATATTCCTTGCGGGAGGCGTCGAAAGCATGAGCCGAGCGCCGTTTGTGTTTGCCAAGTCCGACAATCCATTTGGTCGAGATCTGCATCTTTTCGATTCAACCATTGGCTCACGCTTTCCGAACCCGAACATTGTTGCATGCTACGGTGATCCAACTATGCCGCAGACCGCAGACAACATAGCTGTAGACCTTGGTCTTACACGGGACGAAGCGGACCGGTTTGCCGCATCGTCACAATCGAAATTTCATCGCGCAGTCGTCGATGATTTTTTTAACGATGAAATCGCTCCGACCACCGTCGTCACACGTAAAAAGAGAGAGATCATTTTAAAAGATGAACACCCTCGTCCGGAAAGTGATCTTGGCGCTTTAAGCCAGCTAAAGCCTCTTCATATAAGCGGTGTCGTTACCGCTGGCAATGCTTCTGGGATAAATGACGGTGCGGCATTGCTACTGTTAGGAAATGAAGCCAGTGGCAAGCGATTGAAACGCGCGCCGATGGCACGTTTGCTTGCTGCCGCAGTAACGGGAGTCGAACCGCGAGTAATGGGGGTTGGACCGGCCTACGCGATTCCGAAAGCGCTCCAAAGAGCTGGACTGAAACTGTCCGATATGGACGTTATCGAAATTAATGAGGCATTTGCAGTACAAGTGCTGGGTTGTCTAAAACTTCTTGGGCTCGACTTCCATGATTCACGAATCAATCCGAATGGTGGCGCAATTGCAGTTGGTCATCCGCTAGGCGCCTCGGGCGCACGGCTGGTGCTAACGGCTGCGAGACAACTTCACCGGACGGCGGGACGATACGCGGTGGTTAGTTTGTGTATTGGTGTGGGACAAGGGATTGCACTTGTTATCGAGCGGGTTTAGATCGAAAACAACGAATTTTTTGAGTTCTTATTTTAGAGTGTTCTACGGCCTATTGTCTCCATAGGTTGTTTTTCAGGCCTATAAGTTAGGCCTGCTTTTTTTAAATGGAGCGGTTAATGAAAGTCTTGGTCCCAGTCAAACGCGTGGTGGACTACAACGTCAAGGTGCGCGTCAAAACGGACGGCAGCGGCGTGGATATCGCCAACGTCAAAATGTCGATGAATCCGTTCGACGAGATCGCGCTGGAAGAAGCGATGCGCCTGAAAGAGGCCGGCAAGGTCACTGAAGTGGTGGCGGTCTCGTGCGGCGTCACGCAATGCCAGGAAACCCTGCGCACTGCGATGGCGATCGGCGCCGACCGCGCCATCCTGGTCGAGACCGACGCCGAGCTGCAGCCACTGGCGGTCGCCAAGCTGCTCAAAGCGCTGGCCGACAAGGAGCAACCGCAGCTGATCATCCTCGGCAAGCAAGCGATCGACGACGATTGCAACCAGACCGGCCAAATGCTGGCCGCGCTGCTGGGCTGGCCGCAAGCCACCTTCGCCTCGAAAGTGGTGCTGGAAGACGGCAAGGTCACCGTCACTCGGGAAGTCGACGGCGGCCTGGAAACGTTGGCGCTGACGCTGCCGGCCATCATCACCACCGACTTGCGCCTGAACGAGCCGCGTTACGTGACGCTGCCGAACATCATGAAGGCCAAGAAGAAGCCGCTGGACGTCGTCAAGCCAGCCGATCTGGGCGTCGATGTTAGCTCGCGCCTGAAGACGCTGAAAGTGGTCGAGCCACCGAAGCGCAGCGCCGGGATCAAAGTGCCGGATGTCGCGACGCTGGTGTCCAAGCTCAGGAACGAAGCAAAAGTCATTTAACGCTTTCGAACATGGTGAATAAAGCGAGGGACAGGATCAATCAACCAACCAAGCAGCAAGTCAGGGAATGTTTGAGCGAACGCAGGGCCAACCGCGAACCGTTGCCGGATATAGAGCAGATACGGCTTCGGTTGGGCTGGCGATTCTCTGAACAACCGCGGAACATTCGCTGAGTCCGACATAACTTACCAATCAACACAACCGGCGGCTAGGCCTCCATTGCCATCAAATGAGGAACCCATCATGACCGTACTCGTCATCGCTGAACACGACAACGCTTCGTTAAAAGGAAGCACCCTGCATACCGTCACCGCCGCCATCCAATGCGGGGGCGAGGTCCATCTGCTGGTCGCCGGCCACCACTGTGGTGCAGCAGCCGAAGCCGCCGCCCACATCGCCGGCGTCACCAAAGTGCTGGTCGCCGACGCCCCCGCGTTTGCCGACGGCCTGGCCGAAAATGTCGCAGCACAAGTGCTGGCGCTGGCCGGTGGCGCATCTGGACACTACACGCACATCCTGGCGCCGGCCACCGCCTACGGCAAAAACATCCTGCCGCGCGTCGCCGCCAGGCTTGATGTCGGCCAGATCTCGGAAATCACCAAGGTCGATGCACCGGATACCTTCGAGCGCCCGATCTATGCCGGCAACGCGATCGCCACCGTGCAATCGAGCGACGCGGTCAAGGTCATCACCGTGCGGTCCACCGGTTTTGACTCGGCGGCGACCGGCGGTTCTGCCGCCGTGGAAAGTGTCGCTGCGGTAGCCGATGCCGGCCAATCCGTGTTCGTCGAGCGCGAAGTCGCGAAGTCCGACCGCCCGGAACTGACCGCGGCCAAGGTCATCGTCTCCGGTGGCCGCGGCATGGGTTCCGCCGACAACTTCAAGATCCTGGAACCGCTGGCCGACAATCTCGGCGCCGCGATGGGGGCCTCCCGCGCCGCCGTCGATGCCGGCTATGTGCCGAACGACTGGCAAGTTGGCCAGACCGGCAAGATCGTCGCGCCGCAGCTGTATGTCGCGGTCGGCATTTCCGGCGCGATCCAGCACCTGGCCGGGATGAAGGACTCGAAGACCATCGTCGCGATCAATAAGGACCCGGAAGCGCCGATCTTCTCGGTAGCGGACTATGGCATCGTCGGGGATCTGTTTGAGCTGGTGCCGCAACTCGTGGATGAACTCGGATAAATCGATCAGGTTTGCAAGGAGCCCCGCCCATAAAGGTTTCGTCGCAAATTTTCGATAGGATGGTCAACGTGACTACCCTGGCACCAGACATCGTTAGAGCGATCCTTGACGACGACTTGCCGGATCACATCACGCTGTTTGATCTGACCGTCGATCCATCGGCGCTGCGGGAGGAGCAGCGGTTGCCATCAGGGCCAGCAGGATGAAACGCCTGCGCAAACAGGCCGCATATAAGACTGCAACCTCCGTTGACACTTCATGCTGCTAAAACTTGCTTTCCGGGGTTGTCGTACTTTTGGTGCAGATTGACACGGAGCGCGACCAAAAACCGTTGTGCAACAACGAGTTACAAATCACAGCAACTTGAAATTCTATGCAAACTGTAAGTTGTTGATTCGTCGATTAATTTCTGGGCTAACCGTATCAATCTGCACCAAAAGTACGACAACCCCCGGCAGGCGTTCAATCACGGCCACATCGTGCCCTGCGTGGTTCAAAAAACCGGGAGAACGCTGCGCCGGGAATGCCCGCACCCAATGCGATGACTTGCGTGCGCCGTGATTTTCACTGGCTGCAGTGCGCGCTACCCCATCCCGTTTGTAGCGAGAGTGCCGCGTCTATTATCGGGCGAGCATCAGCGCGATTACCACGAACGCCGCAATCCACACGGTTTCCATTACCAGCATGATTACCGGACGCCAGCCTAGCGACACCAGGGATTGAAACGAAGTCTTTACGCCGAGCGCCGAGATGGCAGTCACCAGGCATGCGCGCGATGCATTGCTGATCCAGCCGCCAACGTCGTGCGATATGAATCCCATGCTGTTGGCAATCACCAGCCCGACAAAACCAATCAGGAAAAATGGCACCAACGGCGCTGCATCCAGCTCGGTTTTGCCATCCCTGCTTTTAAAGACGATGGACAGACCCAGCACCACCGGCACCAGACAGGCTACGCGCGTCAGTTTAACGAAGGTCGCGACATCGCCGGTGTGGTTCGATATTATGTAACCGGCGCCGACCACCTGTGCCACGTCATGGATCGTGCCGCCCAGGAAAACCCCGGATTCGGTGGGATCGAGTCCAAACAGTTTTACCAGCAGCGGGTACACAATCATTGCCAAGGTTGACAGGGTAGTGACCCCCACCACCGTCAGGAGCGTGAATTTTTCATTTTCCTTGTTTTGCGGTAAAACAGCGGCAATTGCCAATGCTGCTGATGCGCCGCAAATGGCGACCGCTCCCCCGGATAACAGACCTTCGGTTGCCGGGCGCTTCAACCATTTTGCCAACAGATAACCAAACCCCAGCGTCACCAATAATCCGCAGACGACGATTACCAGTGGCGTGACACCCACCGATGCTATTTGCCCAAAGGTGATGCGCACGCCGAGTAAGGCGACGCCTGTTCTGAGCAAAATTTTGCTGCAAAAATCAATGCCCGGCCGACAATTTGGTTCATCCGACAGAAAGTGAAATGCCAGGCCGAAGAACAGTGCGTAGAGTAATTGCGGACCGCCGTAACTGGCGGAAATGAAGGTTGCCGATATCGCGATGACAATCGCCACTGCCACACCTGGCCAGTTCCGCCGGACAGCATGTGGATGCCAAGTGGAGACGACGGAAGCTAAGTAAGGGATGCGCATAATAAAGACCCACTGGGCGAGCGGACCAACACGCATGCTTTTTCATGCTGTGAGTCAGGTCGATCTTACCGGTTGAGATGCGGAAATTTACTAACCTGAAATACCTCAGCCCTCATGCGCATGACCGCCAGACCCGCGTTTCGCTGTTGCCAGCAGAAAGTCGCGCATCGTTCGCATGCGTCCAACGATCAGGCTTGAGCGCATTTCATAAAAAAACGATACAAATCATATCGTTATTTAATAATATACCAGTAATTGGGAGCGGGAACATGTTTTTTAATGGTTATCGAAACAAATTGTTCCGATAACGCGTTAATTCAATGCTTGTGTGTATGGGAGAGTGGCGATGCCGGACGGGTTCAGGCTGAAAATTGCCTGCTAATACGAGATGATCACTGCGGGCGGATTCGGAAGTGTCGCATATTAGCTAACCCATATCAGATGAGGAGGGAGTATATGCAATAATCGCCATGTTTCCGCATAGTAATTGCGGCCCTTAAAAAATACACGCCCCAGTATTTATCTCACTGTAAAATCTGCCCGAAGGTGATTTTCGGTACGCTACGGCGCAAAACAGCGATTGCAGATCAAGAGCCGCTTAGGCGAGCAGGGCAGGCGGGCTGCCGGCTGCCTATTGCGCCGCGCCCGCCACTGGCGAGGCGGGCGGTCGCAGCCAGGGCTGAAGCCGGGCCGCCGCCGGTGATACGATCCTGCAACTGAAGATGGTCGCTCCAGTCGCAGTACGTATTTCAGTGGCGATCCACCAGCATCATCAGGCTGGAGGTATCCAGATTTCCGCCACCGAGTTTTTGTATTTCCGCATAATACTGGTCGACCAGACTGGTGACGGGCAGCTGGCTGCCGTTGCGTTGCGCCTCTTCCAGGCAGATACCCAGATCCTTGCGCATCAGATCGACTGCGAAGCCAAAGTCGAATTGCGATGCCAGCATGGTTTTCCCCCTGTTTTCCATCTGCCACGATTGCGCCGCTCCTTTGGAGATGGCATCGATCACGCGCTCGCCGTCCAGCCCTGCGTTTTTAGCAAATGCCAAGCCTTCGGCCAGCGCCTGCACCATTCCGGCAATGCAAATCTGGTTCACCATCTTGGTCAGCTGCCCCGATCCGGCGAAGCCCATATGCACCACCGCGCGCGCATAGGACGCGATGATCGGCTCGGCCCGTGCGAATGCCTCTGCATCGCCGCCCACCATCACGGTGAGCTTGCCATTTTCGGCGCCAGCCTGGCCCCCCGATACGGGAGCATCCAGAAAGTGTATGCCCAGCTTGCTGGCCTCCTGGTCTAGCTTGCGCGCCGCCTCGGCAGAGCATGTGGTGTTGTCGATCAAGACGCTGCCCGGGCGCATGCGTGCCAGCGCGCCGTCCGGGCCCAGTGTCACATGGAAGAGATCGGCGTCGTTGCCGACGCAGGTAAACACGAATTCGGCATCTTCCGCTGCCGCTGCCGGCGTGTCCGCGCTGCGCCCCGCATGCGTTGTCAGCCACGACTGCGAACGTGCCGGTGTGCGATTGAATACCGTCACAGCATGACCTCGTGCTGCCAGATGCCCGGCCATGGAAAAGCCCATGACGCCCAATCCAATAAATGCCACTTTTGCCATTTTTAGCCCCTTGTTATTGGTCAATCCAATCTGCCGGTTGAAATTGTGGCATAGATTCCGGTCGGCGCTAGAGCAGTTTTTGTGCGGCCGATACCATCAACGACAAGCCGATTCCAATCAGCACCGCAAAGGCGATGCATTGCATGCTGCGATAGCGCAATGGCGGTGGATAACGTTTGCCCGCTAGCGTAGCCAAGCCCACCACCGGCAATGCGGAAAGACTGAGGGCCACGATTTCCGGGCTGAGTCCGCCCTGGCTGGCGACGAACAGCGTACGGATGCCGGCGGTGACGGCAAACAGGAATATCAGGCTGTAGCGGATGCTGACCAGATCCATCTTCTGGCGATAGAACTGATACACCAGTGGCGGGCCGGCAATGCCGAACATGCCAGAGAATAGACCGCTAAAAAAACCGCTGAAAAAGAAGCTGCCGTTGCTCAAGGGCTGCTCGTCGGGAGTGACTTTCAGCATGACGCTGATGCCGCCATGGATGATGACCAGCCCCAACAGCAGCTTCAGGACATGGGACGCGGAACCGCCCAGATAGTTGAGCAGCAACACGCCCCCGATCACCGACGGCACGATGCCGTAGATCACGGTACGTGCGGTGCGCCAATCGATATGGTGCAGCGTACCGGGCAGCGCGACCGCACAATTGACAAGCGAAAGGAGACTAATGGTGGTCGCTATCGTTGCTACCGGAACCAGTTCCAGGCCGCTTGCCGCGCCCATTACTATCATCCCCAAGCCAAAACCGGTGACGGTCTGGAAATAGGTGGCGACCGCGATCACCGCCAGATACGGGATGAGTATATGCATGTGCATCACGCTACTGCCGTCCGGCGGGCGGCAGTGTTTTTCAATGGTGCACCGTTTGCGCCTGCACCACCGTGACGGCGATGACGTTAAAGATATCCTCGGCGCTGCAACCGCGCGACAGGTCGTTGGCGGGCTTCTTCAAGCCTTGCAGCAATGGTCCAATCGCCACCGCGCCGCCGACGCGCTCGGCCATCTTGTAACCAATATTGCCGGCATCCAGATTCGGAAAAATCAGCACATTGGCTCTGCCCTTGACCGCCGATTCCTTGAGCTTGCGCTGCGCAATTTCAGCCACCAGCGCAGCATCGAGCTGTATGTCGCCATCGATCGCCAGTCCGGGGCGTAGCTCCTTTACCCGCTTGGTTGCGGCGACCACCTTGTCGACCGATGCATGGTGAGCGCTTCCGCTGGTTGAAAACGACAGCATTGCTACCCGCGGTTCTTCCATCAGGAGGTGACGCGCGCTGTCGGCTGCGGCCATGGCGATCTCGGACAGTTCTTCTGCAGTCGGGTCCACCACCAGCGCGCAATCAGAAAAGATCAGGCCACCCGTGAAGGACTGGAAAGGCTCGCAAAACATCATCAAGAAAAAGCTGGAGACCAGTTTGAATGTCGGTTTTACCCCGATAATCTGGATCGCATTGCGCACCACGTCAGCGGTGGTGCGAACGGCGCCGGCGACCGAGCCGTCGGCATAGCCGAGCCGCACCATCAGGTTGGCGTAGCAGAGCGGGTCCAGCACCCTGGCTACGGCTTCTTCCAGAGTCATGCCTTTGGCTTGGCGCAAGGCAAACAACTCCTGGGCAAAATCCGCGGTGTATTCCGAATTGACCGGGTCGAGCAGTTCAATCCGGCTTAGATCGATCCCCTGATCGCTGGCAAGCGCGTGGATCTTGGCGCGATCGCCGACGACCGTGATGTCGGCGATCCCTTCCTGACTGGCGCGTGCCGCCGCTTGTAGCACGCGAGGATCTTCCCCTTCGCACAGTACAATCTTTTTGGGGGTAGTACACGCCTGCTCGATGATGCGGTGAAGGGCTTGCATGAGTGTTTGCTCCTAAGTGAATTTCCAGAAAGCAGGTGGGCTGTCCATGCGGTCCGGCAGCGACAGGAATAGGCAGTGCAGCCACTGGTAAAAAAATTGCCGGAACCGTTCAGTGCGATTTGCACCTCGGCTCCGGCAATCAACGCCTCATGAGGACGTACGGGGATGTACACATTACCGATTAGTGCATTTCAGCATGCAATTTTCAGACATAGTCCTTGTATTTTTCCAGCAGGCGGACCGGCTTGGAGAGGGCGTCGCGGCGGAACGGATCGCCCAGCTCGCGGGTGCACATGATCTCGATGATGGTGGTCTTGCCCTGGTTCATCTGCAGGTCGATCGCTTTCTTGAGCGCCGGTCCGACGTCTTCCAGCTTGTCCACCACGATGCCCTCGGCCCCCATCGCTTTCGCAATCCCGGCAAAGCTCTGGTTCTCCAGTTCGCCGGCCACGAAGCGGCGGTTATAGAAGTCCACCTGGTTCTTCTTCTCCGCACCCCACTGCAGGTCATGGTTTCCATCAGGCTCATGCCCCAGGCGCCATCACCGGCATACGACACCGCCGGACGGTGCGGTGCCGCCACCTTGGCGCCGATAATGGTCGGGAACGCATAGCCGCAATTGCCAAAGCTCATCGCCGCAAAGAAGCTGCGCGGCTTCTCGAAGCGCAGGTAACTGTTGGCCACCGAGTTGATGTTGCCGATATCGGTCGATACCATCACATCGTCCGGCATCGCCTTTTCCAGTTCGCGCAACACCTGGCGCGGATGCAGGTAGGTGCCGCCGAACGGCGTTTTTTCCTGCTTCTGCTCTTCGATCATGTCCAGGCTGAACGGATCCTTCTCGTGGGTCCAGCCATCGAGCTCCTTCTCCCAGGCATCCTTCTCGGCCTGGATCGTCGCTGCCCGCGCGGCACGGGTGGCGTCGCACGCCAGCGTCTTGCCGGCCAGGCGCTGGGTCAGCGCCGTCGCGGCCGCCTTGGCGTCGCCGCAGATACCGACCGAGATCTTCTTGACCAGGCCCAGCATCTTGTGATCGGCATCGATCTGGATGATCTTGGCATTCTTCGGCCAGTAATCCATGCCGTGTTGCGGCAAGGTACCGAAAGGCCCCAGGCGCGAACCGAGCGCGATCACCACGTCGGCCTGCGCCATCAGCTTCATGGCCGCCTTGGACCCCTGGTAACCGAGCGGGCCGGTCCACAGCGGGTGGCTGGCCGGGAACGAATCGTTGTGCAAATAACTGTTGACGACCGGTGCGCCCAGGCGCTCGGCCAGGGCCTTGCATTCTTCGATCGCATCGCCCATCACCACGCCGCCGCCGGAGATGATGACCGGGAACTTGGCGTCCGCCAGCAGTGCGGCGGCATCGTCGAGGCTCTTCTCGCCGCCCGGGCCACGGTCCAGACGGCTCGGCTGCGGGATCTCGGCCTTGATTTCACCGTAGAAGTAGTCGCGCGGGATATTCAACTGGGTCGGGCCCATTTCCGACATCGCGCGGTCAAAGCAGCGGCCGGTGAACTCGGCCATGCGGGCCGGGTTGGTCACATGCCCCTGGTATTTGGTGAACTCTTCGAACATCGGCAACTGGTTCGCTTCCTGGAAACCGCCCAGGCCCATGCCCATGGTGCCGGTCTCCGGGGTGATGATGACTACCGGGCTGTGGGCCCAGTACGCGGCGGCAATGGCGGTGACGCAATTGCTGATGCCGGGGCCGTTCTGGCCGATCACCACGCCATGGCGCCCGGACACGCGCGCGTAGCCGTCCGCCATGTGGCCGCCACCCTGTTCGTGCACCACCGGAATCAGGCGAATGCCGGCCGGCGCAAAAATATCCATCGCATCCATGAAGGCCGACCCCATGATGCCGAACATGTCGGTCACGCCGTTGGCCACCAGGGTTTCCACCATCGCTTCGGACGGGGTCATCTTCTGCAGGCCAACGGTTACCGTGCGATTCGCCCCTTGTACATGATCGGTCATAATATTTTGTCTCCTGATGTGATAGAGTTATTGAAAATGGTACGGTGAGTTCCAATATTTAAGATAGATTACAATTTACGACCTGATAAATCAAATGTCAACTGAATTCTCAAAATATCGGTACAATTTGAAGTTGAAAATGAAATATCCACATATTGGAACATTATGAATGCGATGCCTGAACATATTCCGAAGCACGACAAGATTGATGGTGATACGCCGACCATGCGGCTGTTCTCGCTGCTGGAAGTGATCGCTGAAAAGGATCAGACTTTCTCGCTCCAGGGGCTGGTCGAGGAGACCGGTTTGCCCAAGCCGACCTTGCACCGGATGCTGCAACAGCTGGAAAGCGTGGGTGTACTCCACAGGGAAGGTGACGGCCGCCATTACAGTACCGGCGTGCGCCTGCGCCGTTTGGCGTCGAACTTGCTAATCAATAACACTTACCACGGCGCGCGTCATGCCGTACTGCGTCACTTGGTGGAAGAGGTGGGCGAGAGTTGCAATCTCACCGCATTTACAGGTAGTGAAGTGGTGTATCTGGATCGGATGGAAACAGCTGCGCCATTGCGTTTTTACTTGCATTCCGGATCCCGGGTCCCGGCACATTGCTCATCCAGCGGCAAGCTGTTTCTAGCCCAGATGAGCCCGGCGCAGCGGCGCCGCCTGCTGGCGCATATGCCGCTGACCAAATACACCAGCAAGACGGAAGACGATCCCATCAAGCTGGAGCAGGAACTGGAAATTGTGCGGCGCAACGGCTATGCAATCGATGATGAGGAATTCCTGCCTGGTTTGCTGTGCGTGGCGGTACTGGTGCCTTCCGCCACCGGTCGCTCCAATCTGGCAGTTGCGATACAGGCGCCGATCATGCGCCTGACGCATGAAAAGGCATTGCATTTTCTGCCTGCATTGCAGCGGGCAGCCCAGGCGCTCGCTGCGATTGAAGCCGATACCTTACCGCCATCGGATGACAAGCCATAGACTTCAGACCATACAGGATCAAGACGTGCCGATATTTCCCCATTTATTTCCCCATTTGTTCACTCTGTGCGCGCAAACCTTGCCGGCACCGCACAAGACAGATCGCCATTTCCGGATCGATGTCACGCAATTTGCACCGGTGGCGCGCGCTTCGCTGCTCGACGGGAGCTTATCGTGACAGAGCTGACGCATCTGAAGCCGGATCACATGGTGTCGATTCGAACGCTATTCGGTATCGACTCGGATCTGATGGTGCCGGCATTTCGCGAGCGCGATGATCATGTGCCGGATATCGATGGCGCTTATCGTTTCAATGCCGACGTCACGCTGGCAATTCTGGCCGGCTTTACCCGTAACCGCCGGGTGATGGTGCAGGGACTGCACGGAACCGGCAAATCGACGCACATCGAGCAGGTTGCCGCGCGCCTTAACTGGCCATGTGTCAGAGTCAATCTGGACGGGCATATCAGTCGCCTCGACCTGGTCGGGAAAGACACCATCGTCCTACGCGAGGAAAAACAAATCACCGAGTTTCAGGAGGGCATCGTGCCGTGGGCGCTGCAACGCCCGCTGGCGCTGATCTTCGATGAATACGACGCGGGCCGGCCCGACGTGATGTTCGTGATCCAGCGCATCCTGGAAAGAGATGGCAAGTTCACCCTGCTCGACCAGAATAGAGTGATCCATCCACACCCATTTTTCCGGCTTTTTGCTACCTCCAATACCGTTGGCCTGGGCAATCTCAATGGCATGTATCACGGCACCCAGGCCCTGAATCACGCCCAGATCGATCGCTGGAATATCGTGGCATCGCTGAACTACTTGCCCGCCACCGAAGAGGTCGCGATCGTACAGGCGCGCGTGCCGAGTTTGGGCAATGAACAGGGACGCAAGCTGGTCGCATCAATGGTGGCTGTCGCCGAACTCACCCGCAAGGGTTTTGCTGCCGGCGACTTGTCTTGCCTGATGTCGCCCCGGACTGTGATCACCTGGGCCGAGAATTGCGAGATATTCCCCGATACCGGCTTGGCGTTCCGGCTCTCCTTTCTCAATAAGTGCGATGAGGCCGAGCGTACTATTGTCGCTGAGTACTTTCAACGTTGCTTCGGCGAAGAATTAACGGAATCACACCTGAGCGAGCTCCGAGGCGCATAGTGATGAGCACGGCCCATGACAGGACGCGCCAGCAGCAGAAAGTCGAAGACCTTTGCGCTGCCATCATTCGCGCGCTGAGCGGAGAGGCGGACGTTCATTACCGGGGGCAGCGTCTGCATAAAGGGCAACGACAATTCCCGGTGCATGCGCCACACCTCCAACCCGACCCGGAACAGGACGATTTTTCCTCGTTTCGGGGTACCGCAGACAGCATCGCGTTGCGATTGCAATACACCGACCCGGTGCTGCATCGCCAATTCTGTCCCACCGATCCGGTCGAACGGCTGGTGTTCGAATTGCTGGAGCAATTACGCGTGGAAACCATGGTGCCCCAGACCATGCCGGGAATGACACAGAACCTGCACCATCGGTTTTCTGCCTGGTCGCATGCATTCCATCAGTCCGGCCTGACCGACAGCGCTTCCGGCATCCTGCTGTATACCGTTTTCCAGATCTGCTGGTCGCGCCTCACTGGCCAACCGGTCCTTGAAAAAACCGAAGACCTGATCGAGAGCACCCGTGCCGCGATCGCGCCCATGTTGGGCAAGGATCTGCTGGGCATACGTCGCAATTGCGGCGATCAGTCGGCCTACGCGCGCCACGCGCGCTCGATCGCCGGCATTGTCGGCGAGATGATTCGTTCTGCCGACACCGAACAGGGCGACAACCAAAAATCCAGCGAGGGCGACGACGCCAAGTCTGCATTCAGGCTGCTGCTGCACTTTGACAGTGACGAAAGCGACACCATTGCCGTCGCGGCTACCGGCCAAAGCAAGGTGCTGGACGATGCGGAACACGGTTATGCGGTCTTTTCGACCCAATACGATCGGCAGGCAGAGGCTGGCTCACTAGTACGCAAGGCGCTGTTACGGGAATACCGGGACCGAATCGACCATCGCATTTCCGAACTGGGCATCAACATTCCGCGCCTGGCGCGCCGCTTGATGATATTGCTGGCCGTGCCGCAACGCGACGGCTGGTCATTTGGCGAAGAAGATGGTTATATCGATGGCCGTCGTCTGGCGCAGCTCATCACTTCGCCGGCCGAACGCCGCCTGTTTCGTCAGGAGCAGCACAAGCCCGATGCCGACTGCCTGGTCAGCTTTCTGGTCGACTGCTCAGGCTCGATGAAGACACACGCGGAATCAATCACCATCCTGATCGATGTTATGGTGCGTGCGCTGGAACAGGCCGGGGTCAGCAGTGAAGTGCTGGGCTTTACCACCGGCGCGTGGAACGGCGGCCGGGTCCAGCGCGACTGGATGCGTGCCAGATCCCCCAAAAATCCGGGCCGGCTCAATGAATTGCTGCACATGGTATTCAAGAGTGCAGACCAGACATGGCGGCGTGCCCGGCCCGATATTACGGCGCTCTTGAAAGCCGACTTGTATCGCGAGGGCATCGACGGCGAGGCGGTCGACTGGGCCTGCAGGCGCTTGCAACTGCGTAACGAAAAAAGACGGATTCTGGTCGTCATTTCCGACGGCTGCCCGATGGATAGCGCAACCAACCTGGCAAATGACGAGTTCTATCTTGCCAATCATTTGAAACAAGTGGTGGCGCGTCAGGAACACCGCGGTGAGGTGGAGATTTGCGGACTAGGTGTTGGCCTCGATCTCAGCACGTATTACAGCCGCAGCCTGGCCACCGATCTTCCGCACTCGCTTAACAATGCGCTATTGCTTGAGATCGCGCAGTTGATCGGTGCCCGTGGTCGTCAGTAAGGCGCCAACTATGCCCGCTCTGACCAGTGGGGCGGCCATATATGTTGCGCGCCTATCCAGAACACGAGTTGACGCTGCCGATCAGCGTCGTGTGTTCTATGGAGGCGCCGCCCAGCAGCGCCTGCTCGGTGACCGCCAGCAGCTTCAGCGTGTCGTCCCAGTCCGGCGTGACAATATACAGTCCGTTCATCGTTACTCCTTCCATGGCGTGATTCAGGTCGCGCGCCCTGCCATCGGCGACGACGGCGAGGCCGCGAAGCGTTTCGGAACGCGGCCCGCCAAGTAGGCGTCGCGTCCGGCTTGCACCGCCAGCGTCATCGCACGCGCCATCCGGACCGGGTCCCGCGCACCGGCGATCGCGGTGTTCATCAATACACCGTCGCAACCGAGTTCCATCGCAATCGCCGCATCGGACGCGGTGCCGACGCCGGCATCGACGATCACCGGTACGGTGGCCTGTTCGATGATCAGCGACAGGTTCCACGGATTCAGGATGCCCATGCCGGAGCCGATCAAGGACGCCAGCGGCATGATCGCGACGCAGCCGATCTGCTCCAGCATCCGGGCCTGGATCGGATCGTCGCTGCAATACACCATCACGTCGAAGCCGTCCGCCACCAGCGTCTCGGCCGCCTTCAAGGTCTCCGGCATGTTGGGAAACAGCGTCTTCTCGTCGCCCAGCACCTCGAGCTTGACCAGCTTGTGGCCGTTGAGTAATTCACGTGCCAGTTGCAAGGTGTACACCGCATCTTTCGCGTTATAACAGCCGCCGGTATTTGGCAGGATCGTGTACTTTGACGGCGGGATGAAGTCCAGCAGATTCGGTTCGTCGACATCCTGGCCGATGTTGACGCGCCGGATGGTGACGGTGACGATTTCGGTGCCGCTGGTTTCAATTGCGGCGCGTGTTTCCTCGAAATCGCGGTATTTTCCGGTTCCCACCAGCAGCCGTGAGCCATAGGTTTTGCCGGCGATCGTTAAATTTTCTTGCGTACTTTCAGCAGAATTCATTTCTATTTTCTCTGTTTGTTCTGCGCATCGGGGCACGCGGATATCCGGGCGCGAACCCGTGATATACACTTTGCCGGAATTGGGCAAGGGCTGGACCGCCGCCTCGTCTACCGTAGCAGTAGCGGACAGGAATTTTGGATTGGCGTTCATAGTGCTTCCTTATAGGTTCGTTGCTCTTTGGCGGCCAGCAACAAGAAGGAAGACAGTACGAACTACGACAAGTCTGCTTTCCTACGCTGGCATTATCCAGATCAGGTCAAGGGTATTTCTCACCCGACTGGTTCAGTCAGGACCCCTAGCTTTGCGGCGCCACCTCCTTCAGGGAGATGGGGTATTCCAATTTCACCTGCGATGTTCAGTGCTTCATGGCGGACCTGCTCTTGCAAGACCCGTGGCCCATTTGTGCGGACCCCCGACGCGGCATTCCGGTAAATGCAAAATCAAGCTCAGGCTGACGGCCGCCAACGATATCCGCAATCGCGCGTCCGGAGCCGCAGCCCATGGTCCAGCCCAGAGTGCCGTGCCCGGTGTTCAAAAACAGGTTGGCGAATTTCGTCTTGCCGATATAGGGCACGTTCGACGGTGTCAGCGGACGCAAGCCGGCCCAGTAGGTCGGGTTGTCGTAGTCGCAAGCACCCGGAAACAACGCGCGAACGCGCCGCGTGATGGCATCGCAGCGCGCTGGGTTGAGTTCACGAGTGTAGCCGTTCAATTCGCAGGTTCCGGCCACGCGCAGGCGGTCGCCCAGGCGCGACAGTACCAGCTTGTGGCTGTCGTCGGTCAGCGATACGGTCGGCGCGGCTTGTGCATTGATGATCCGGTAAGTGGCGGAATAGCCTTTGCCGGGATAGATCATCAGCTCGATGCCGAGCGGCTTCAGCAGCGGCGCAGAGAAACTGCCGAGCGCCACCACGAACGCGTCAGCCTGCAGCGTCCGGTGCCGACCGTTTGCATCGATCACTTCGACACCGGTAATCTGCATACCAGCGCCGCTGCCTTCAGAGAGCAAGCGCGTGACCGTGGTATTGAAACGGAACTGTACACCGGCTTCGGCCGCTTTTGCAGCCAGGCCGACCGTGAACTTGTAGACGTCGCCGGATTCATCGGTTGAAGTGAAGTCGCCGCCGACAATCTGGTCGCGCATGCCAGCCAGTGCTGGTTCCAGCGCCAAGATTTCGTCTGTGCTGACGGGGTTGCGTGGACAACCCAGTTCGCGCATCAATGCCGCGGCCGCGAGCGACTTGTCGAATTCTCTTTGGTCGGTATAGAAATGCAGGATGCCGCGTGTCAGGCAATCGTAATCGAGACCGGTTTCGACACGGACGGCATGCAAGGTCTGGCGGCTGTATTCCGCGATCGCGACAATCTGGCGGATGTTGTCGTCGACGCGACCCGGCATGCACTCGCGCAGAAAGTGCAGGCACCATTTCCATTGCAGCAGATCGGGCTGAAGCCGGAACAACAATGGCGCATCCTCACGGCCTAGCCATTTCAACACTTTGAGCAGGGTATGCGGATTTGCCCACGGTTCCGCATGCGACACCGAGATCTGGCAGCCGTTTGCAAAGCTGGTCTCCAGCGCAACGCCGGGCTGCCGTTCGAGTACCGTCACCTCATGGCCTGCCTTGCGCAGGAACCAGGCGGACGCCGTACCTACGATGCCGGAGCCTAACACGATGACTTTCATGGGGTCTCCCGTTATCCGCAGGGATGGTGTTACCGGCTCAGCAGCAGCGCGCCGATCACCAGCACCGCGATCCATATCGTTTCCATCACCAGCATGATGACCGGCCGCCAGCCCAGCGATGCCAATGATTGGAATGAAGTCTTTACTCCCAGCGCAGC
Source organism: Pseudundibacterium arcticum (assembly GCF_042646465.1). Classification (NCBI taxonomy): domain Bacteria; kingdom Pseudomonadati; phylum Pseudomonadota; class Betaproteobacteria; order Burkholderiales; family Oxalobacteraceae; genus Pseudundibacterium; species Pseudundibacterium arcticum. The sequence continues at coordinate 60,349 of NZ_JBHRTP010000006.1, read as the reverse complement.
AATGGCGGTCACCAGGCAAGCGCGCGATGCGTCACTGATCCAGCCGCCGACCTGGTGAGGGATGAAACCGATGCTATTGACGATGACGAGAAATACGAAGCCGATCAGGAAGAACGGCACCAGCGGCGGTGCATCGAATTCCGTTTTACCACTTTTGGTCTTGAACGCGATCGACAGGCCGAGCACTACCGGCACCAGGCAGGCGACCCGCGTCAACTTGACGAAGGTTGCGACGTCGCCAGTGTGGTTAGACACCAGATAACCGGCGCCGACGACTTGCGCAACGTCATGGATGGTACCGCCGATAAACACGCCGGCTTCGGTCGCATCGAGGCCGATTAATTTTACCAGCAGCGGATACACGATCATTGCCATGGTCGACAGACTGGTGACACCGACCACCGTCAGCAATGTGAATTTTTCGTTTTCCTTGGTCTGTGGTAATACTGCGGAAATCGCCATCGCCGCTGACGCACCACAAATCGCGACCGAACCGCCCGAGAGCAAACCCTCCGCGATCGGGCGTTTCAGCCACTTCGACAGTAGATACCCGAATCCTATCGTTGCCAGCAAAGCGCCAATCACGATAGCCAACGGCGCAATCCCGACCGACACGATTTGCGCCAGTGTGATGCGTACTCCCAATAATGCGACGCCGGTTCTCAGCAATACCTTGCTGCAGAACTCGATTCCGGGCTGGCACGTCGGATCCTGGGACAGGAAATGAAATGCCAGGCCAAAAAACAAGGCATATAACAGTTGCGGCCCGCCATAATTCATCGAAATAAACGACGCGGACAATGCAATTGCAGTCGCCACGGCCACGCCTGGCCAATTTCGCCGCACGGCGCTGGGACGCCAGATGGCAACCGCAGATGATAGATAGAGAATGTCCTTGTCGGATACGCGTGACGCGATTGCAGTTTGTGTTTTCATTGGGGAACTCAAAAATGAAATATATTTCAAATATTGATGTGATTCATCTCGTTTTTTGGATAATACACTAGAGAGGGCGCTTGTAAATAGATTTTTCGATATTTTGAAACAAAATGTTCCGAATAATCTATATTTGTGTCGCTGGCTCGACCTGAGCATCTTTGGGACTGGTGCAGGGACATCCCGGCTGCGCGTTGTGCCCCCGAATTGGTTGGGTGAAGCATAGCCAGGCGCCGAGTGCATTCGCCCGGCACGGTTGGCCAAACCCTGCTGCAACGCTGGCCAGAATGCGCGGATGGCGTTAAGAACTGAGATCGACGAGTTTCACCTGCATGGCAGGGCGGTGCTCCGGGAATGCAAAAAGAAGCAGAGAACCGCTGTTGTCCAACGCGCTGTTTGAGAAGACGCTGAATATGCGCGCCGTTTTTTGCGCCATGAATACGAGCAAATACGATTGCCCAGCAGAAGGGGTTTCATTGCCTCAGCAGGATAGGCCACAAGCCTGTCGGAGAAATTATTTTGCGCTATTTCTTGCCAGAAAATCCGGGTATGTGTCGACTTGCTGGCGTCGTGAGTGGGGCTGAAGATTCCGTGGTAACGAATCCTTTAGCTGACAGTTAGTGCGACAAATCGGCATTCTTGGCCGATCGGGTCGTGCCGGAACGGGTGCGTTTTGGGCCAGGCGCTTTGCTGTCGGTGGTCGCAAGCTGCGCATTTACTTCCGTGTCCGGCGCGCTGGGTGCTTCCCCGAAATAGGCATCCGACAGGGCTTGTGCTGCAAGCCTTAAGCTGGCGACGTGCTGCAATGCCTGTTCCAAACTCATGCGGACCACCGGCGCCTGTACCGCTAGCGAGGCGCAGGTACGGCCATTCCTGTCCAGTATCGGGACCGCCACACCGATCATGCCGACGTGAAACTCCTCGTTGTTGGTGGCGACCCTGTCCACCGTGAAGCGTTCGAGTTCTAGCTCCAGGAGAGACACATCCGTGATCGTGTTGACGGTGCAACGCTGCAACGGCCCATTGCCGAGCAGTTTTTGGCGCTGGCTGCGCGACAGTTGGCTCAGCAGTAATTTGCCGCTGGAGGTGCAGTGCAGTGGCACGTGCGACCCTGGCTGCAGATTCAGGCGCAGCGGCGACGGGGTTTCCACCCGATCGAGATAGACCATCGCGTTGCCGTCCAACATGGAGACATTGCAGGTTTCCCCGATTTCGTCCACCAGCCTTTGCAGAATCATGTGGGCCGGGGCCCGGACGATGGAGTTTTTCAGCACGTCCAGCGCAAACGTCGATAACCTGGCGCCTGCGGTATAGCGCTTGCTGACAGGTTCCCGCAACAGCATTCCAGCCTGTTCCAGCATGACCAGAGCGCGGTAGACCGTGGGCTTGGGGAGACCGCAGGCCGATGCGACATCGTCCAGGGAAACCGACTTGTCGGCGCGGACCACCGCTTCCAATACGGTGAACGCCCGTAATGCCGCCGAACCTGATTGCTTTTCATTGTTCTTCATAAGCTTCACATTTCGAAATTTCTCGTTTCATTGTCGCAGATTACAAATTCTGCAACAAGTTCGCAGAGTGCGATTTTTCATTTATTGAAATCGTGCATTTCAATTCAAGAATTTCTCCTTGCAATTCGATTAAGTGCAAAGTATATTTAAAAAAACGAAATGCACCGTTTCGTTTTGTTTGTGAATCTGGGGTGCAAAGGAGTGCGGCATGGGCAATCAGGCAAGCGTGCGGGAAAACTTGATGTTCTCGCAGGGTGGCGCGACTACTCGCAAGCTTGGCTGATGTCAGCCGCCAATTTTCTCTAGCCAGCACAGCGCAGCATCACGACATAGTTGGCGTCCTGCCAAACAGCATGAATGTCGACCCCCCTTGATGCAATTTTTTTTGAAGGAAGGTGTAAGAAACCGAAATACAAGAGTCAACAACAATAGCTGGTCGGCAATACGGGCGCCAATCAGCTGTTACCGGCAGCTTTACAAACGGCAAGATGGCCGTAAGCCGTACAAAGTAATGATTACCACTTACAACGATAAGGCGGAGACATGAAAAAGTTCTTGAAAGTCAGACATCTAATATTGGGTCTCATGTGCTTGATGTATTTCATCGCATATATAGATCGTGTCAACATCTCGATCATTGCCCCGATGCTGAAGCAAGAGATGGGATTCACGCCGACCCAGTTGGGCCTGGTTTTTTCGGCTTTCGCTTATCCGTACGCTGCCATGCAAATCCTGGGTGGATGGTTTGCCGATAAATATGGCCCGCGCCTGGTATTGGGCATCCTCAGTACGATCTGGGCCATCGCGACGATTCTTTGCGGTTTTTCATGGGGCCTGTGGTCGCTGATCATGTTCCGCATTCTGTTGGGGATCGGCGAGGGCGGCGCATTTCCGGCGGCGACGCGCTCCTTCACTTATTGGATGCCCGCGACGGAGCGCGGCTTTGCCCAAGGCATCACGCATAGCTTTGCCCGTTTGGGTGGTGCTGTGACGCCGCCTATCGTGCTCGTCATTGTCGCCGCATACGGGTGGCGCGAATCCTTCATCATCCTTGGCGCGATCAGCCTGGTCTGGACCAGTTTCTTCGTTTTCCTGTACCGCAATACGCCGCTCGAGCATAAATGGGTCAAGCCCGCGGAGATGAAGGAGATCGGCGTCAATTCGGCTGAAATGAAAAAGGCGGCGGCAGGAAAAACGCCCTGGAAAGAGATGATCAAACGGATGTGGCTGGTCACCTTCGTGGACTTTTGCTACGGCTGGTCGCTCTGGGTGTTCCTGACATGGCTACCTTCTTATCTCAAGGATGCGCGCGGGTTTGACATGAAGCAGCTTGCATTGTTCACGGCGCTGCCGCTGCTCGCCGGTGTTGTCGGCGACACGCTGGGTGGCATTCTTTCCGACTATATCTATAAGAAGACTGGAAACCTCAAGCTGGCGCGCCGCACTTTGCTGGTGGTCGGGCTGGGAGGGGCATTGGCCTTCATCATGCCGGCAATCTATACAGAGACTCCAGTGACCGCAGTCGCCCTGCTGGCCGCATCGTTCTTCTTCCTGGAATTGACCAATGCCGTGTTGTGGAGCCTACCGCTCGACATTGCCGGCAAGTTTGCGGGAACTGCGGGCGGCATGATGAACACCGGCTTCGGGGTGGCAGGAATGGTCTCGCCAGTGGCGTTTGGTTACCTGATTCAAACGACCGGAAGCTATGAAGTGCCGTTCCTGATTTCAGCCGGGCTATTGGGGGTCGCAGCAATTTGCTCGCTGTGGATCGATCCGACCAACAAGCTGAAGGAGGCGCCGCCGGAGGCGCCGTCATTCAACGGGGGGATCGCGCGAACGCTTATCGCTAAATAACCGATGCCATGCGCCCGGTAGGGCGCATGGCCCGGATGCGGCAATCCTGATATCGGGATCCGCAACGAATATGGCTGGAACCGGATTCTCTCACCCCGTCGCTCAGCCAGAGCGAGGGGGTGAGAATAGCAGCCCGCGAAATCAAGTGTTTCCGGGTCGAGTTAAAAACAATGCATGGATGGAGATGAAAAATGTCGATTGAGAACCACATGAAAACTAATCCGGCAGCTGCCACAGAGATGGTTTCTGATCTGATCAGGAAGGCGCAAGCAGCGCAGCGCGATTATGAGCATTATTCGCAACAGCAGGTAGACGATGTGGTAGCCGCAGCAGGCTGGGCAATCATGCAACCGGAACGCAACCGGACCCTGGCCGAGATGGCCGTGCACGATACCGGTTTGGGAAACGTCGATGACAAAATCCTGAAAAACTACCGCAAGACACTGGGTCTGTTGCGTGACCTGAAAAATGTCAAGACCGTCGGCGTCATTGCCGAATATCCAGAACGCGGCCTGGTAGAGATTGCACGCCCTGTGGGCGTAGTCGCGGCAATCACACCCTCGACCAATCCGGCGGCAACACCTGCCAATAAGGTGATCAATGCCCTCAAGGGACGCAACGCGGTCATCATTGCACCCTCGCCCAAAGGACTGAGCACCTGTGCTGCCCTGGTGGCTTACATCCATGCCGAGCTGAAAAAAGTCGGTGCACCGCTGGACCTGGTGCAATACCTGCCTGCGCCGATCACCAAGGAGGGGACTCAGGAATTGATGCGCCAGGCTGACCTGGTGGTGGCGACCGGCTCACAAAATAATATCCGCTCGGCTTATGCCAGCGGCACGCCTGCATTCGGGGTGGGCGCTGGCAACGTCGCCGTCATCATCGATAGTTCTGCCAATCTGCGTGAGGCGGCGCAAAAAATAAGCAGCTCGAAAACCTTCGATAACGCAACCAGCTGTTCGTCCGAAAACAGCGTGGTCATTCTTGATTCGGTATATGACTCGGCCATCGCCGAGCTGATCGCAGCCGGCGGTGTCTTGCTCAATCCTGAAGAGAAGCGCCGGCTGCAAGAAACCATGTGGCCTAGAGGCAAACTGGACGCCGCCGTGACCGCGCAGCTCGCCCCCAAGATCGCATCACTGGCCGGACTGACCGGGTCGCGTTTTGCACAGGCCAAGTTTCTGATGGTCGAGGAAGTCGGGACCGGTCCGGAGTACCCGTACTCGGGCGAAAAACTTTCCCCGGTGCTGACTGTGTATCGCGCGCACGACTTTGATCATGCCTGCCAGGTAGTCAATGCAGTGTATCGCTATCAGGGCGCGGGACATTCGGTGGGGATACATACCTCGGATGATGAACATGTGCTGCGTCTTGGCAACGAGTTGCCGGTGTGCCGCGTCATCGTCAATCAGGCCCATTGTTTTGCGACCGGAGGCAGCTTCGAAAACGGCCTGCCGTTTTCACTTTCGATGGGCTGCGGCACATGGGGCGGGAATAATTTTTCCGACAATATGAATTACAAGCACTACCTTAACATCACCCGCATCGTGCGCAGGATCCCGGAACGCATGCCGTCTGAAGAGGAAATATTCGGTGAATATCTGCGCAAATACAGCTAATCAATGATCCAGCATTCCGGAGCACACCGGGCAGAATTCTTTTGATGAATTGTACTGATTTTAGGAATCAAAACCATGTTGCGCACGATTCGTGAATATGTCGATTTTCAGGCTAAGGAACGGCCTGATGCGGTCTATCTGATTGCGCCGGAACCGAAATTACGCATGACGTTCGGTGGCCTGCAGAAAGCCTCCCGCAAGCTGACGCACTATCTGGTCGAGCGCGGGATTCGGCCTGGGGAGAAAGTGGCGCTGTTGATGCACAACGGCTACCAAACCTGTCGCTTGTTCATCGGCGCCATGTATGGCGGCTTTTGCGTGACCCCGCTCAATTTGCTGGCACAAGCATCACAGCTCGAATATGTACTGAACCATAGCGATGCCACGATCATATTCGTCACGCCCGACCAGCTGGAACGCCTCAATGCTGCGCTGGTCAATGTGGCGCGGGAGATTCAAATCGTTGTGTGTGATGTCGATGCGGAGGAATTCATCGCTGCGCCGGATCGCATCGCAGAGATGCCACCCGTCAGCGAGGAGCACGATGCGCTGATGATGTACACCTCAGGCACCACCGGCAAGCCGAAGGGCGTGGTACTGACCAACCGGTCGGTCGTGTCGGGCGGGCAGTTCGTTTCCGCCGCGCACGAGTTGGGGCCGCAAGACCGGGTCATGGCTTCCCTGCCGCTATACCATATCAATGCCCAGATCGTGACTGCGACAGCGCCATTGGTGCATGGTGGTAGCCTGGTTCTGCCGCATCGGTTTGGTGTCTCGAATTTCTGGAGCTTGGTGGCGCGGTATCAGTGTAGCTGGATCAACCTGGTTCCGACCATGATTTCATACCTGTTGAATGGTCAGGAAGCGGCGAAAAATGATCTGGATCTCAGCCGCGTCCGCTTCTGCCGTTCGGCTTCCGCTCCGCTGCCGCCCAGCCAGCATCGTGCTTTTGAAGACAGGTTCAAAATTGGCGTGATTGAAACCATGGGTCTCACGGAAACCGCGGCGCCGTGCTTCACCAATCCGCTCGAATCTGCGCAGCGCAAGATCGGCAGCCCGGGGCAAGCTTTTGGTAATGAGGCCAAGATCATCAATCCGGAAGGAGATAGCCTGCCATCCGGCGCAACCGGTGAAATCATGGTGCGCGGGCCGAACGTCATGAAAGGGTATTACAAGAATCCGGAAGAGACCGCCAGATCCATGACGGCCGAAGGCTGGCTTCACACCGGTGACCTCGGCCACCTGGACGAGGATGGATTCGTGTTCGTCACCGGCCGGATCAAGGAGCTGATCATCAAGGGGGGTGAAAACATTGCACCGCGGGAGATCGACGAGGCACTGCTCAAGCACCCGTCGGTGCTTGAGGCCGCCGCCGTTGGCATCCCGGATCAGCATTACGGTCAGGAGATTATGGTGTGCGTCGTGCTCAAGGCTGGCGAGCAATGCTCCGAGGATGAACTCAGAGCGTTTTGCCAGAATGAACTCGGAGCCTACAAGACGCCCAAGCTGTTCCGTTTCCAGGCCGAGTTGCCGAAAGGGCCGTCAGGCAAGGTGCAACGCCTCAAGTTGCTGGAAACAGCGGCAGGTTAGCCGCTGATCAACGGATTCAGCCCTTCGCGCAGCGCTCAGGTTTCATCGTTGCACGCAAACTTGGCGTGGTCGATGCCGTGGAAGTGTCGCGCTTGAAACTGACGTCGCATACCGTCTATAGTGAGGATGTCACCGGCCAGAAATAGTCGGTTGCCAGTTTAAGAACCAATCCGACGGGTGGCGCCAACGAGACTGCGATAGCACCCCTGGGTAAGGTATCGAGTGCGCTATAGGACAGGGAGGGGACACCGGGCACGATCATCGCCATGGCAGGTGATGCATTCGCTGATGCAACGAAGGCAGTGATGACCAATGCAATAAAGCAAGATTGCGCGATACTAATTTCCAATCGATAACACGCTAATCAATCCGAACACCGATAACGGAGACAAGAATGGCAAAGACTCCCCAAGCGCTCACCGCGCACACAGCACAACGGCGCGCCTTTCTCATACAAGCCAGTACCCTGGGCGCGGCGTCGGCGCTGGGTAGTACGGCACTAGCGGCATTGGCAGCTAACCCCGGTAGCGTGACGCTGTCGTTCGAGAATGGCGAGCGTGAACTGATCGCGTTTCCGCAGAAACGGCCTCTGATTGTCCTGACCAGTCGTCCACCGCAACTTGAGACGCCGTTTGCCGTGTTCAATGAGGGTGTGCTGACCCCCAATGACGCGTTTTTCGTGCGTTATCACTGGAGCGGCATTCCGACGTCGATCGATGCGCAAAGCTACCGGCTGCGCATCGGGGGGAATGTCAATACACCGCTCGAATTGACGCTCGCCGAGCTCAAACAAATGGCCGATGCGGTGGAACTGATTGCTGTCAACCAGTGCTCCGGCAATAGTCGTGGGCACTTCACTCCACGCGCCAACGGTGGTCAGTTGTCCAACGGCGCCATGGGGAATGCGCGCTGGACCGGTGTGCCTCTGAAAAAAGTATTGGAGAAAGCCGGCATCAAGGCCGGCGCGGTACAGGTGTCTTTCAACGGTCTCGACAAGCCGCCGGTGGGCGACGGCCCCGATTTCGTCAAGGCGCTCAATATCGATCATGCGCTCGACGGCGAAGTCATGCTGGCCTGGCAAATGAACGGCGCCGATCTGCCGTTGTTGAACGGCTATCCAGTACGCTTGATCGTGCCAGGGTATTACGGAACCTACTGGGTTAAGCATGTAACCGATATTACCGTCACTGACAAGGTATTCGATGGCTTCTGGATGAGTACTGCCTATCGCATACCCGATAACAGTTGCGCCTGTATCGAGCCGGGTACGGCACCGACCAAAACCACGCCGATCAACCGCTTCAACGTGCGCTCGTTTATCACCAGCCTGGCGGAGGGTACGCAGGTAAAAGTCGGTCGGGAAACGGTAGTGCGCGGCATCGCCTTCGATGGCGGCTATGGTATTACCGAAGTCGCGTTTTCGTCTGATGGCGGGAACAGCTGGCACCCCGCACGCCTAGGCAAGGACTTGGGCAAATACTCGTTCCGTGAATGGACTGCCTCCTTTAAACCGCAGCGCAAGGGACCCTACGATCTGAAAGTACGCGCAGTCAACCGCATCGGCCAGAGCCAGCCCATGACCGCGCTGTGGAATCCAATGGGGTACATGCGCAATGTCGTCGAGTCCACCCGCGTGCTTGCTGCTTAGGAGACCAATATGAACACGCATAATAAGATCACTGGCGGCATCTTGTTTTTCGCGATGGCACTCTTCACAGGCGGGGTTCTTGCGCTGGATATTCAGCTCCCTCCGGAAACCGCGACATATCGACCGAGCCAGCTACCGGGCTATCAACTGGTACAGCGCAACTGCATGACCTGCCATTCGGCACAGTATGTGCAATCACAGCCGCCAGCCTCACCGCGCGGCTACTGGGAGGCCACGGTCAAGAAAATGAAGAAGCCATTTGGCGCACAATTCCCGGACGACGAGGTGCCGGCGATGGTGGATTACCTGGCCAAGACTTACGGCGCCGAGCGAACGGCAGTTGCACCAGTCGCGCAAAAGGTGTCGACCGGTGCAACAGCCGCCCCCGCTGCGCCAGTTGTTGGCCCCACCGACGCGCAGGCACTGATCACAGCCAATAATTGCATGGCCTGTCATGCGATTGATAAGAAGGTAGTCGGTCCGGCGTTCAAGGAAGTGGCGGCGAAGTACGCCGGCAAACCCGATGCCCTTGTCCAGGTAGCACGCAATATACGCGCGGGCGGCGCCGGGAAATGGGGACCAGCGCCGATGCCACCATTTGATCAGTTACGCGAAGCCGATGCGCAGACGCTGGCACGTTATGTGTTGTCGCAATAATCTGAACAACCGTCTCAATAAATTCCCCGCAATTGCGATGTCGATGAAACAAATTCTTTGAAACGACAATGCGCCTTCAAGACGGCGACATTCAAGTTGAATCCGGCACGCGAGCGCCGGATTTACGGCATCCCCGTGCGATGTTTCGCACGTGGGGCGCGTTTCGCCTCTTGAAGGCGCAGCAATTTGCCACCCACCATGAACGAGTGAGCGCGTTGCCATTTTGCTAACTGCCTCGTGTTGACCAATGTACGCCGAATCGCCCCACACCGGTGTTTCGCTACCGTGCAGCAGCTTGGGTAAGGGCTCGCTATCATGGACAGTGGCCGGTGTGACCACTCTTGCGCCATGCCCTTGGTGTAAAACGATTTGCTGATAGACTTATGCCCCTTGCGCCATATGTCCGCAGCCGGTACGTCGTTGCCGATGGAAGCCATGCGCCTCCGGAATGGGGCCGCAAAATGGGATAGTTCCAGTTAAGTTTAAGTAAGATTCGAGAATTCAAACATGCCTGTCGTCATAGGGGAAATCCCAATAAAACCTGGTCGTAGAATATCCGTGGCCCCGATGATGGACTGGACCGACCGCCATTGCCGTACCTTCCATCGTCAAATCACGCGCCACACCTGGTTCTATACCGAAATGGTGACCACCGGCGCGCTGCTGTTTGGGGATGTTGCGCGCCATCTCGACTTCAACGAGGTCGAACATCCGCTTGCATTGCAATTGGGCGGGAGCGAACCGGCCGATCTGGCCAGGAGTGCGAAACTCGGCGAGCAATGGGGATATGACGAGATTAACCTGAACTGTGGTTGCCCGTCGGAACGGGTGCAGAAGGGTGCATTCGGTGCCTGCCTGATGGCCGAGCCGCAACTGGTGGCCGATTGCGTCAAGGCGATGCGCGATGCCGTGTCGATCGACGTCACCGTCAAGCACCGGGTCGGCATAGACGACAGCGAATCGTACGACTTTGTGCGCGATTTCGTCGGTGCGATCGCCGATGCGGGTTGTCGTACCTTCGTCGTGCATGCGCGCAATGCGATCCTGAAAGGCTTGAGCCCGAAGGAGAACCGTGAAATCCCGCCGCTCAAGTACGACTACGCATACCGGCTCAAACGCGATTTTCCTGATCTTGAAATCATCATCAACGGCGGCATCAAGACACTGGAAGAAATCGACCTGCATCTGCAACAGGTCGATGGCGTGATGCTCGGCCGCGAGGCCTATCACAATCCGTATCTGATGGCGGCGTTCGACGCCCGTTATTACGGTGAGCCAGGCTCGCCGAAATCGCGCGCCGAAGTGCTCGATGCGATGCTGCCCTATATCCGCGACCAGCTGCAGCGCTACGGCAAGGGCGCTGCCGATGCCATTGGCGGCGGCCTGAGGCTGAACAGCATCACGCGCCACATGCTGGGCCTGATGACGGGACTGCCGGGAGCGCGTCATTTCCGGCAGACCTTGTCCGATTCCAAAAAACTGGCGAGCGGGGATCCGGCGCTGTTGCTGGAAGCGCTGGCCAGAATGCCGGCTGCGCTCGCAGCAGATTGATACATTATTCGTTTGGCGAATACCTATTATCAGGACAATAAAGCAGACGCGGATGCTGCAGCGCGATATAGTGCGTCTGTCTCCTCCAAACTCCTAAAGTATTGGATTTAGCCCGCAGCGTTATCGCTTGCGGGCTTTTTTTTCGCCCCTAAGGGGAACCGAAAAATGCGACCCTCGATTGTGCTGCACAATCAGGCGCGCGATTAGCCGCAAGCCCCCTCTGCAGGCCGCGAGCCGCGTGACATCAAGCGTTTGAGGTGAGCCGCCTGAAGTAAGCGCCTTGACCACAAGCCGCATCATCGTTGCCGGCGCCGCAGAATACAATGGCCAAGCCAATCGGGCCCTCGCACAACCTCACAACACAAATGAAAAATATCGACAAGAAGCAGGCACTCGCCAATATGAGGCTGTTTGCCACTAGCTTGCTGCTGCTGGTGGCGGCGCTGTATATCTTGGCGCGCAGCCGGCATGGCCACCATGCCTGGGACTGGGTGGCGGCGTTTGCCGAGGCGGCGATGATCGGTGCGCTGGCCGACTGGTTCGCAGTGGTCGCGTTGTTCAAACATCCGCTCGGCTTGCCAATCCCGCACACCGCGATCATTCCGCGCAACAAGGAACGGATCGCCGACAATCTGGCGGCCTTCGTACGTGACAAATTTCTCGACACTGAGGTGCTGGTCGAAAAAGTGCGCGAGTTCAATCCGACCTTGAAGATCGCCGCATGGCTGACGCGCGGCGCCAATGCCGCGCTACTGGCCGACAAGCTGGTGGCGGTTTTTGTCGGCGCGCTCGATTTCATCGATGATCTGCAGGTGCGCCAGCTGCTGCGCAGCGCCGTGGCGCAACGTCTGCAGCAGCTTGACGTCGGCGTCCTGGCTGGTCGTCTGCTCGATACGCTGACCGAGGATAACCGGCACCAGGCCCTGCTCGACGCCGGTTTGCGCCGATGTGCGCGACTGCTGGATGATCCCGACAACCAGAAGGTCCTGGCCGGCATGATCCTCGAAGTGGCAGGGCGCGAATATCCCACCATGCTCAGGATGGTCGGCGTGGTCAGTAATACCGAGGAACTGAGCGAGAAAATCGCCGCGTCGCTGGTCGCCGGCGTCAACCGCTGGCTGCACGACATCAGCGACGACCCGCAACATCCGCGCCGCCGCCAATTCGATGACACGGTGACTGAATTCATCGAACACCTGAAACACGATCCCGCCTATCACGCCAGAATTGCGCAATGGAAACACCAGTTGTTGAGCGCACCACTGGTGGCGCAGTACATCGACGGCTTGTGGGATCAACTGAAAACATGGTTGCGGGACGATCTGGCGCGCGATGATTCCGCGGTTCGCCGCAAGATTGCCGCGGGTGCGGGGCAGCTAGGACAATGGCTGACCGATAATCCGCAGCTGCGCGACAGTGTCAACCAGCACATGGCCGACGCCGCGCGCGCGCTGGTGTTTGATTTGCGCGAGACCATCAGCCACCACATCGCCAGCACGGTGAAAAAATGGGAAGACAGTGAACTGGTGCGTGAACTGGAATTGAGCATCGGGCGCGACCTGCAATTCATCCGCATCAATGGCACGCTGGTGGGCGGGTTGATCGGATTGATACTGCACGGCTTGTTTCTATTCCTGTGAGTTTGCCGAGTTTGCAAGAGCGGCTAGAAATCGAGCTGTCGCGCGCTCTCGAACTGCCGCAATTGACCTGAAATCGGATCCGTGAATGTGACCGATTTGGCGAGCAATTGCAGCGGCTTGCCATAATCGGGGTCGCCGCCGTCGCCGCTTGCCGCGGGCAGCAAGTGCGGATAAATCTGGTCGTTCAGGATAGCGATGCCGAGCGCGTTCATGTGGGCACGCAGCTGATGCTTCTGGCCAGTGACAGGGAGCAGGCGGTAGCGCGCCAAGGCGCCTTTGACTTCCAGCAGTTCTATCCTGGTCTCGGCATTCGGCAAGCCGTCCGTCTCGCACATTTGCATGAACGACGGACTCTCGATCAGGCGGCTGGCATACCGGACCGGCAGCCCCAAATCCCGGCGCGAGGGCGCGATCGCTTCATAGGTCTTGCGCACCGCCTTGTCACGAAACAGCGACTGATAAGCGTCGCGCGTGTGCGGCTGCACCGTGAACAGCACCAGGCCGGCAGTTTCACGGTCGATGCGATGCATCGGCGTCAGCGTATCGATGCCAAGCTTGCGCTTCAGACGGATCAGCAGGGTTTCCTGCAGATAGCGACCCGACGGCGTGACCGGCAGGAAATGCGGTTTGTCGGCCACCACCAGATAGTCGTCCTGGAACAGCACTGTTTCATCAAACGGGATGCGGGTTTCAGGTGGCAGGCTGCGGTAGTAGTACAGCTTGGCGTGCGGCCGATAGGGCCGATCCGGTGGCACCGGTGCGCCATCCGCGTCCAGCACCTCGCCGTCCATCATGCGCCGCAGCCATTCTGCGCGCGGCACCGCGGGGAAGCGATCTGCCAGAAAGTCGAGCACGCGCAGCCACGGTCCTTTGGTCAGCGCGATGCAACTGCAGCCGACCCCGTTCCTGCTGGGTGGTACGAACGGCCTAATGGACGTCTTAAAGGACACTTTAATCCGCCGCCGCATCCAGCCGCCGAGCCCGTTGCAGGCGCCACTCGCCATCCGGTTCGTCTTCGTACACCTGTTCCGGTGTGGTGTCGGTCTCTTGCAGTCGAGTGTCGAGCGCGATGCGGTTGTCGAACACAAAACATTCGCCTTCCCAGTCCCGTTCCGCATCTGGTATCGACTGGAAATAGTTGAGGATGCCGCCGTCGAGCTGGTACACCTCGATGCCCAGGTCGTGCAGGCAGGCGCTGGTCTTCTCGCAACGGATGCCGCCGGTGCAATACATTGCCACGCGCTTGCCGGCGGCTTGCCAGGCAGGGGCATGGTCGGCGATGTACTGCGGGAAGTCGCGGAAATTAGCCACTTGCGGATCAATCGCCGACTTGAATTTGCCGAGACGGTACTCAAAGCTGTTGCGGTTATCGAGTACGACCACATCGTCCTCGGCGATCAGCCTGCGCCACTCCTGCGGGCTGACATTGGTGCCGGTATGGTTGCTGGTGTTAACCGGGCTGACGCCATTGACGCCGAGCGCGACGATTTCGTTTTTCTTGTGGACCTTGATCCGGCCAAACGGCTTGGTGATGCAGGCGCTGCGCTTGAACACGATACCGGCAAAACGATGGTCGAAGCAGGGATCAATCAGTAGTGCCTGCTGAAACGCATCCAGCGCGGCCGCAGTGCCGGCCAGCACGCCATTGATACCCTCGGTCGCCACCAGGATGCTGCCCAGCAGATGCCGGGTCAGCTCGCGTAGACGTGCGACCACCGCGTCGGGATCGTTCAGCTCGACAAACTTGTAGAAGGCGATATGGAATAGTGCGCCAGGGTCGAGCTGGGCGGTTGGTTCTGGTCGGCGGGTAATCGGTGTCATGGTCAGCCGAATTGTCGCAGAATTCAACCGACGGATGCAATGTCGGTCCGGCAATATTGCCAGATTGGCAGGGGACCGCCCGCCGATGTCTGATGGCGCGCGCTGGGAGACGATGGCTGGTTTTGAAACGAGGCAACATTGACGACGAAAAAAGACCGCTTGGAGCCAAGCCTATCGCTTAACCTGGTGACGGCTTTTTCCGCTGAAGTTTGATTTTTGAGCCCCTTGGATTTCCAAGGGGCTTTGTTTTTGGGGCAAAGGAAGTTAACGGCAAGGTTCGATAAAGCCCTCTTAAACTAAAAAACTAAACTAAATCCGTTTTAACGCGGTAATGGTAGGGCTCCGTAGCTGTTTGACCGATTCCCGGAGTACGCTAAGCGCGGAGCTGAGAAAGAGAGCTGCGATAATCGCGCCGATTAGGGTATCTGGCCAGCGCGAGTGAAAGGCATAGCCGCCGCCTGCGGCAAGCAATACGCCAAGATTGGCAATAAGGTCGTTCCTAGAACAAAGCCAAGTCGAGGTCATGTTGAGGTTGTCACTGCGATGCCGATACAGCAGGAAGAAACACACCAGATTTGCTGCGAGAGCCGCTCCTCCGACGACTCCCATCATTTGTACGCTGGGCAAAATCGGGTTAAAGGCCTTGTAGGTTGCTTCGCCTAGCACGCCAAGGCCGAACACAAGCATAAATCCGCCTTTTGCCAAGGCAGCGCCGGCCTGCCACCGTGTCGAGCGCGCCAAGACAAAGAGGCTGAACCCGTAGACCAATGCGTCGCCAAGCATATCCAGCGCGTCGGCCATCAATGCGGTCGAATGCGCTACAAGGCCAGCCCAACCCTCTACCACGAACATTAGCGCATTGATGGCGAGCACAATCCATAGCACGCGCCCATGACTTTCCCGCATCGCCGTGACTTCGCAGCTTTTATCCTCGCAGCAACTACCCATTTCGATACCCCGTCTAAGGACTTAATCAATTCCAAGCAGCTCATCGAACTCTACTAGGTGTGAGGCTAATCCTAATCGCATTGCAGGGGTTGCCCCTGCCAATGGCGGAGACTTATCCGGTAAAACCTTACCGCTTTCATCTTCGGTGGGAAGAGCTGACATGAAAATGCCCCTGTAAGTTGCTCACTCGCAAGGGTATTTTGGCAAATCAAACTGCATTTATCAACAGATTAAGCGATAGGCTAGGTTTGGAGCGGTCCTTTTTTTTATTATCAAGCGATTATTGCGATTCGACCGCCGGGCGCGCTGCTCTTGAACCACGGCCCACAACCAGCATCACCAGTTTCTTCAGGTGGCGATACACGAATCTGACCAGCGTCAGTGTCAGCAACGCTTCGATCAACGTCAGCGCGAACGCGACCATCGAATTCCAGCGCGCGTCGCGCCGATGGAACTTGGCAAGCATGCGATCGTGGGCGATCTCGATGCTGTCGTAGAAGGTCGGTACCACCAGCAAGGTCAGCAAGGTCGAGGTGATGGTGCCGCCGATGATCGCGACTGCCAGCGGGCGGTAGAATTCGCCGCCTTCGCCCATGCCGATCGCGACCGGCATCATGCCGGCGATCAACGCGAAGGTGGTCATCAGGATCGGACGCAGACGCATGCGGCCGGCATACATCAGCGACTCTTCGCGCCCATGGCCCTCGGCCTCATGCTTGCGGGCGCAATCGAGCAACAGGATCGCGTTTTTTGCGACCAGTCCCATCAGCATGATGACGCCGATGAAGCTCATCAGGTTGAGCGTGCCCTTGGTCAGCAACAGGCTGATCACGACACCGATCAGGCTCAGCGGCAGCGACAGCATCACCGCCACCGGCGCGGTGAACGAACCAAATTGCATCACCAAGATCAGGTACATCAGACCGATGCCCATCACCAGCGCGATCAGCATCTCGGTGAACAGTTCCTTCTGGTCGCGCGCCGCACCGCCCAGCGCAATGCCATAGCCCGGCGGGAAGTCGATCGCCTTGGCGATCTTCATCGCATCGGTGGTCACTTCGCCCGACGCACGTCCTTGCGCATTGGCCGACACCGCGATCATGCGCTTGCCGTCCATGTGCTGGATTTGCGCCGGCCCCTTGCCCATCGTGACGGTCGCGATCTGATCCAGCGGCACCATCATATTGCTGCCTGTCACCGCAATCGGCAGATGCTCGATATTCTCGGCGCTGACGCGGTCATCCGGATGCAGGCGCACGGCGACGTCGCGTGATTCGCCGGTCGGGTCGACCCAGTCGCCCACTTCGACGCCGGCAAATGCGACCCGCAGAGCCTGCGCCGCATCGCCGGCCGAAATCCCGAGTGCATTGGCAAGTCCGCGATTGAGTTCGATCTTCAACTCGTCCTTCGGCTCCTGCTCGGACAGGCCAACGTCGGCTGCGCCGTCGACTTGCTTGAGTTGTTCCATGAAGGCGGTGGCGATCTCCATCAGCTTGCGCGAATCCGGGGCGGAGAACTGGATCTGCACCGGCTTGCGGGCACCGTTGTTCAAGTCGTCCAGCACCACATATTCGGCGCCGACAATACGCTCCATCAACTTGCGCAGAGCGATTGCGACCTCGATGGCGGAGCGTTTGCGATCGGTGCTTTTGCCGATATCGACATACACGCGGCCGCCGCCGGCATTGACACGGCTATTGGTGGCGACAGTCTCCGGCAGCGTGCGTGCCAGTTCCGCGGCCTTTTCCACTTTCAGTCGCGAGTATTCGAGGCTGGCGCTGGATGGCGTGCGGACGTCGATCGCGAGGGTGCCATTATCGGCCGCCGGCATGAAGCTCGAACCGCCAAACTTGACATGCAATAACAGTGCACCAACCAGGCTGAGTACCGCGATGATGGCCATCCACTTGCGATGATGCAAGGCCCACGCAATCACGCGTCCGTAGCGGTCGGCCTGATGGTCGAACCAATGGTTGAATCTCGACAGCAACAGACTGAGGCCGCGTTTCGGTTCCAGGTGATGACCCACCGGGTCGCCCCAATAAGCCGACAGCATCGGATCGAGGGTGAACGAAATGAACAGGCTGACCAGTACCGAACTGGCGACGGTCAACGCGAACGGACGGAACCATTCGCCCGAGATGCCGGGCATGAACGCCACCGGGATGAACACCGCGATGATCGAGAAGGTGGTGGCGGCAACCGCCAAGCCAATTTCGCGCGTGCCCTCGATGGCTGCCGTGCGGCGATCGGAGCCCAGTTGCATGTGACGGACGATATTTTCACGCACCACGATCGCATCGTCGATCAGCACGCCGATCGCCAGTGACAGCGCGAGCAGGATCATGAAGTTCAGCGTGAAGCCGGATAGCCAGACCGCAATGAAGGCGGCGATGACCGAAGTCGGCAGGCTGAGCGCGGTAATCAAGGTCGAGCGCCAGGAATTGAGGAATATATACACCACCAGGATGGTCAGCACTGCACCGAACAGCAGCGATTCGATCACGTTGTTCAGGTTGCTCTGCGCATCCTTGCCGCCGTCCTGGGTCACTTCCAGCTTGGTGCCGCTGGGCATGGTCTTGTTGACCTCGGCAACCATGTCGCGCACCTTGTTGGCGACCGTGACGGTACTGGCAGTGCGGCCACGGGTGATCGAGATCCCGACGTTCGGGCGGCCGTTGCGCAGGCTGACGCTATTTAGTTCGGCGAAACCGTCGGCAGTGGTGGCGACCTGGGACAGCCGCACCACTTCATCGCCACGGCGCTTGATCACGATTTTTTCAAACTCGGCAGGCGATTCGATGCGACCGACCAGCCGGATGCTTTGTTCATCGAGCGCACCGCGGATTTTGCCGACCGGGGCCGTGGTGTTCTGGTTGCGCAGCGCATTGACCACATCGGTGATCGATACGTTGTATTCACGCAGCTTCTCGGCACGCAACAGCACGCTCAGCTCGCGCTTCAGCGAGCCGCCGACGCTGACCGTGGCGACGCCGTCGATGCCGCGGAATTTATCTGACAGCTCGTCTTCCGCCAGCCGCGAGATTTCGGCATGACTCAGCGTCTTGGACGACAGCGCCAGCTGCATGATCGGCTGTTCCGACGGATCGACACGCTCGAGAATGGGTTCGCGCATCTCGGTGGGCAGCTTGTAACGCACCGACGCGATCGCATTGCGCACCTCGTCCGACGCTTCGATCATGTTCTTGTTGAAATTAAAAATCAGAACAATGCTGGCGTTGCTCTCGCTGGCGGTGGAGCGGACCTGGTAGACGCCGGAAATGCTCTGCAGCGATTTTTCGATGCGGTTGATGACCTCGCGTTCCACCGTCTCGGGCGATGCGCCCGGATAGGGCACGCTGACCACCAGCACCGGCTGCTGCACGTCGGGAATCTGGTTGACGCGCAATTTCTTGAGCGCCAATAAACCCAGGCACATCAGCGCGATGATGACGACGATCGTCGCGATCGGACGCTTGATACTGAAGTCAGACAGGAACATGGTCTATTTCTCCGCGGTGGCGGTGGCAGTGCCGGACGCAGCGGCAGTCACGGTCGCTGCGGCCGGCGCCGCTGCCGGCGCAGGAGCGGCGCCATTCGCAGCCTCGACCTTCTGGCCGTCTTTCAGGCTGGAGCCCGGGTTGCGGAGCACCTGGTCGCCTTCGGCCAAGCCGCTGCGGACCACGTAATCACCGCGTCGCTGGTCACGTTCGCCGAGGACGAGGCTGATTTTTTGGACGGTGCCGCCAGCGACGCGCCACGCGAAGGTCTTGTCGCCGTTGCGTACCAGGGCCGCGTCCGGAATCATTAGGGTCGGCGTGCTGCCGGCCTCGATCCGACCTTCGGCGTACAAACCGGACACGCCGGGCTGATTGCCGTCGGCAAAGCCGACCAGCACTTCAACCTGGCGGGTGGTGGCATTGGCGGCCGGATCGACCCGTTTGACCTTGCCGGAAAATTCCTGCTGAGCGTAGCCGTTGACGCGGAAGTTGACCGCTTGACCGATCTTGACGCTACTGATCTTGTCAGCCGATACCAGCCCCTCAAAGCGCATGCTGGTCGGGTCGATGACCTTCACCAGTTCCTTGCCGATCTGCGCGGTATCGCCGGCTGACACCTTGCGTTCGCTGACCACGCCGGCAAATGGCGCGCGCACTTCGGTGCGTTGCAATTGCTGACGGGCCTGCACCGCGCGCGTCTTGGCTGCCGACAGGTCGCTCTGTGCATTGTTGCGGCGGGTTTCTGCATCGTCGAGCTGCTGGATCGACGCCATGCCGGAGTTGCGCAGGGTCTTGAGCCGTTGCAGCTGCCGTTCGGCCTGATCCAGCGCTTGCGCCGATGCCCGTACGCCCTCCTGGGCCGAGGCCAGGCTGTCGCGAATCGAGGTATCGTCCAGACGCACCAGCACATCGCCTTTCTGGACGCTCTCGCCGTTTTCCTTCAACACCTGCAGCACCACCGATGACACTTCGGCGCGCAGGTCGGCGCGCCGCTCGGGCTGTACCGAACCGGTGATCACGGGGCCGGAACCGAGCGCGTTGGTGCGCACGGTCAGCAGGTCTTCCGCCGCAATCAGCAGCTTGGCAGATGCGCTGGCGCGCGCATTTTTGTCGACGCCGTCTGCACTCTTGAGGCCCTTGCTACAGGCGGCAAGCGATAACATAACGGCGACAGCAAGTAGGGTTTGGCGCAGCATTGTGAGCTCCCGATAGCGATGTTATTTTGGGCGGTGGAGATAGGGGACATGCGACCGCAAGGCGCAAAGTATCCATGAGCCCGCGATCCAGTGTCAACGACCATTTTCCGAGTGGCAAGGCAGGATAATTGATGCGGTCAACCGCAATCTGCTAGCGCCCTTGACCTGCTTGGCGAATTGAAATTGTCATGGACGTCCGACCCCAATAGTCATGGCGTTCTGACCGATACGGATGGTGCCGCGGTCTGGTCCCAAACCTGGCCCGCCAGCCAGCCGTCGATTTGTGCCGCGACCCACCGGCCGGCGTCCAGCGGCAGGTCATGACCGGCGTCGGGATGCATGATCAGCGTGGTGTGCCAGCATGCCGCCAGTCGCTGCGAACAGCGCGGATCGACCAGCCGGTCACCAAAGCTGGCGAGGATCAGCAGTGGCACGTCCGGCTTGTGGCGTGGCGCGGAAAAACACGCAGCGGCCAGCAGTTGCCGCAGCGCGTTGCGGCGCGTGACGGGGTATTGCTGCCGATAGCCTATCCATTCTATGAGGATGCGTCTGTGCCTGCTGGAGTCTGCGTCGCCATCGCGACTGGTCAGGTGCAGGATGCGTCGCTCTTGGAGGGCGGCGTCACGGCGCAGCGCTAGTGCGCACAGCGTCCAGTAATTGCTCGGCCGCAGTCGGTGGTAAAACGGACTGAACGGGCGCAGGCTGGTATTGATCAACACGCAGGCTTGCAATTCACCCGGAAAGCGCGTGCACCAGTCGACCGCCACCATCGCGCCGAGCGACAGCCCTAGCAGCCGGTAGGGCGGGGCGATGCCGCGCTGCCGTAATTGAGCACGGCAATCGTCGGTCATTTGTGCGATCCGCAGCGGGCTGCGTAATTGATGCCGGCCGCCGTTGCCGGGCAGATCGAGCGTCACCAGCCCGATCGCGTCGTCGCCGCACATGTCGCGCAAGAACGTTGGAAATTCGCCCCAGTGGCGGGTTTCCCGCATCAGGCCGCGCAGCAGGACCCAGCTCGTCATAACAGCGCGTCCGGATACCAGCGCGCGAACGCCTGTTGCTGATGATGGGTGCGGGCCGCGCCGGACGGCAGCCACCGTTCATGGCCGCAGGCGGCGCGTGCCAGAAAATCGAGCCATACCAGATGGCTGCGCAGCACCCGTTGCAGGCGATGCACCGGTTTCGGATTGAACAGGCCCTGGCGCGTCAACAACTGGCGCGGATTCTTCTTGACCCACAGCCACGAGCCCATCTCCAGCGTGAACGGCAAGAACACGCGCTGACCGTCTTCGGTGGCCTTCAGATACAGGTAATCCCACAGGTCGCCGTGGGTCAGATACTGCCGGCTCTGGGGCTCGAACAGGTAATTGTGATTCGGGTAGGTCTGGCTGAACAAGTCTTCCAGCGCGTTGATATCGGCCAGATGCCGGATCGGCGTCGTGGTGTGCGCATGCGGAAACCAGATCCGGTCGCGCAGCCCGAACCCGGAGTGGCAATCGAGCGCCAGGCTGAAGCGGCGCGTCAGCAATTCGTCCTCGACGATGCGGCAGACTGCCTGGTTCTCCGCCTCCATCGGCGCTCCGGCCACGCCGCGATACCATGGCAGCCGCGGGCTGTGGCGCTGGCCGCCGAGCAGGAACGGCACCTGGTCGAGGGCGTCGATCGGCGCATTGCGCATCAGGTCGACGCCCTGCGGATTGCAGCGCGTCGATTGCGACATGCCGCCCGGATTGACCAGCGGCATGAATACCAGCCGCACCGTCGCCAGTTGCTGGTGCAACACATGATCCCAGCGCAGCCGCGCCAGCAGGCTGCGCAGATACACCAGCAGCACCTGGGTACCGATGCGTTCCAGCCCGTGCACGCCGCCGAAAAAGCCAACCGCCGGCACCTGCGCGCTCGGATTGCCGAGCGCCAGTGCATACACCGGCAATCGCTCGCCGCGGCTGTTCACTTCGCACGCGATACGCACGTCCAGATCGGCCGCGCCTTCCTCGATCAGGCGTTCCAGTTCCAGCAGTTCGGGCAGCCTAGGTGCGGTCATCGCGTCATGGATTGAGCAGGAATGAACCGGCAGCGAATGTGCCAATTCAATTGGAAACCATAGCACGCGGTAGTCATCCAAATATGACATTGCAATAAATTCGGCCCCCGGGTCTCGCAATAGGAGACGGCCGCGAGCACCCGCCGGTTACAATATCCGCCTTCGATCCAGTCCACTCCAACCCACCCCGCCACCATGACAGACTCCGTACGCCTTGCCAAACACCTCGCCGAACAAATCGCCTGCTCGCGCCGTGAAGCCGAGAACTACATCGAAGGCGGCTGGGTGCAGGTCGACGGCAGCGTGATCGAAGAGCCCGGCTACCGGCTGCAGCCCGGTCAACGGGTCGACCTGCTGCCCGGTGCCAGCCCCGATCCGATCGCGCCGGTCACCATCTTGCTGCACAAACCGGCCGATCTATCGGTGTTGCCGGACGCCGATGGCATCAGCGCGGCGCTGCAGTTGATTCAACCGGACAGCCTGGCCGCCGACGACCGTTCCGGCCTGCGTTTCTTGAAGCGTCATGTGACCGGGCTGCAGCTGACCGATGTGCTGGAAGCGCGTGCCAGCGGCCTGTTGGTATTGACCCAGGACTGGCAGATCGCGCGCAAGCTGATCGATGATGCGGCCCGCGTCGAGCACGAATTCATCGTCGAAGTGAGCGGCGACCTGGTGCCCGACGGCTTGGCGTTGTTGAATCACGGGCTGAGTTTCAATGGCAAGCCGCTGCCCCCAATCAAGGTCAGCTGGCAAAACGAAACCCGCTTGCGCTTCGCACTGAAGACGCCGCCGCGCGGGCTGATTCCGCATATGTGCGAGAAGGTCGGCTTGACCGTGCAAGCGATGAAACGCATCCGCATCGGCCGCGTGCCGATGGCCAGTTTGGCGGTGGGGCAGTGGCGGTATTTGCTGGGGTATGAGCGGTTTTGATGTGGGCGTTGTGCCGCTATTGCATCAGCGTGTGTGCTGATGGCTAACTAGAGGCGATCCGACTGCCGGCGTGGGGATCGGGACTTCAGTCAAAAATAGGTAGCCTGTCGTCCCAGCGAACGCTGGGACCCAGAGGCGTTCGTCGCTGGGGGACGCTATACGCACCGAGCGTGTCCTTTAATCCTTTAGATCGTGTCGGATGTATTACTGCGAATCTTCGTCGCCATGTGCGGCAAACGACGCTGGGTCCCAGCGTGCGCTGGGACGACGTATCTAAGGATGGATGGGCTGAATGTTGTTAGGCTTCGGTGGCGGCAAGGTCGGACGAACACCCGACCAGTACTGATTCGCGCTGATCAGTATTGCGTCTCGCCTATTTCCGCCCGCTGCGTGCGACCGTCGCCCCACCCTTGCGCGCCGGCGCGGCCGGGCCACGCACAGGCGCCGCACGTGAAACCGGCGTGCGCTGCACCGCCGCACCGGCGCGCGGCTTGTTCTGGCCGAATTTCTTCGCCAACTGGTTGACCGTCGGTGTTTCTTTCTGGCGATCGAAGCCGGCCTTGCCTGCGCCATTGCCAAGCACTCCCGGCGTGGCGCGCGGCACCAGATGCTGCTCGCCGTTGCCGATCAGGTCGGCGCGCCCCATCCGGTGCAAGCCTTCGCGCAGGATGTCCCAGTTGGCCGGGTCGTGATAACGCAGGAAGGCCTTGTGCAGGCGGCGGATCTTGCCGCTGCGCACCGTCTCGACCGCTTCCGAATCTGCGGTGACCTTGCGCAGCGGGTTCTTGCGGGTGTGATACATCGTGGTCGCCAGCGCCATCGGGGTCGGCATGAAGTTCTGCACCTGATCCAGGCGGAAATCGTGTTTCTTCAGCCACAGCGCCAGGTTCAGCATGTCTTCGTCGGTGGTGCCGGGATGGGCCGCGATGAAGTACGGGATCAGGTATTGCTCCTTGCCGGCTTCCTTCGAGAACTTGTCGAACAATTTCTTGAATTCTTCATACGCGCCCATGCCGGGCTTCATCATTTTCGACAGCGGTCCGGTTTCGGAATGCTCGGGCGCGATCTTCAGCAGGCCGCCGACGTGGTGCGTGACCAGCTCCTTCACGTATTCGGGCGAACGCACCGCCAGGTCATAGCGCAGGCCGGAGCTGACCAGGATCTTCTTGACGCCGGGGATCGCGCGCGCCTTGCGATACAGCTGGATCAGCTTGCTGTGGTCGGTGCCGAGATTGGAGCAGATGGTCGGGTACACGCAGGACAGGCGGCGGCAGGATTCCTCGATCTTCTTGTCCTTGCAGGCCAGCCGGTACATGTTGGCGGTCGGGCCGCCGAGGTCGGAAATGGTGCCGGTGAAGCCCTTGGTCTTGTCGCGGATCAGTTCGATCTCGCGCAGGATCGACGGCTCGGAACGGCTCTGGATGATGCGGCCCTCATGCTCGGTGATCGAGCAGAAGGTGCAGCCGCCGAAGCAGCCGCGCATGATGTTGACCGAGAAGCGGATCATGTCCCAGGCCGGGATCTTGGCCTTGCCATAGATCGGGTGCGGCGCGCGCGCGTAATTCATGTCGTACACGCCGTCCATCTCGTCCATCGCCAGCGGCAGCGGCGGCGGATTGAGCCAGACGTCGCGTTCGCCGTGCGCCTGCACCAGCGCGCGCGCATTACCGGGATTGGCTTCCAGATGCAGCACGCGCGACGCATGAGCGTACAGCACCGGGTCGGTGCTGACCATTTCATACGACGGCAGCCGCACCACGGTCTTGTCGCGGATCTCGCGCAACGCGGCCTGGCGCTCTTCGCGCGACAGGATCAGCACCGGTTTGGCCACCGGTTCGGCGCCGCCGCCGTTGGCACCATCGCTGGTGGCGCAACTGGCCGCTGCCTTGTCCTTCATTTCATACGGATCG
Organism: Pseudundibacterium arcticum; assembly: GCF_042646465.1. Taxonomy (NCBI): domain Bacteria; kingdom Pseudomonadati; phylum Pseudomonadota; class Betaproteobacteria; order Burkholderiales; family Oxalobacteraceae; genus Pseudundibacterium; species Pseudundibacterium arcticum. Next base: position 34,994 of record NZ_JBHRTP010000006.1, on the reverse strand, counting down.
GGATGCGCCTCGACGCGGCCGGGGGTGTCGACCCGGGTCGAGTTGGCTTCGGCCCAGTCGGGGCCCGGTTTCCAGCCGGACGGCACCATGAAGGCGGTGCCGCGCAGATCGCGGATGGACTTGATCGGCTCGCCGGCGGCGACGCGATGCGTCAGCTCGACCAGCGCCCGTTCGGCATTGCCGAAGATCAGGATGTCGGCCTTCGAATCGGGCAGCACCGAGCGCCGCACCTTGTCCGACCAGTAATCGTAATGCGCGATACGGCGCAGGCTTGCCTCAATACTCCCGATCACGACGTTGGTATCCGCATACGCTTCACGGGCACGCTGTGCATACACCACCACGGCGCGGTCGGGACGCTTGTTCGGCTCGCCGTTCGGCGTGTACGCATCGTCGGAGCGGATCTTGCGCTCGGAGGTATAGCGATTGACCATCGAATCCATGTTGCCGGCGGTCACGCCGAAATACAGGTTGGGCCGGCCGAGCGCGCGGAATGCATCGACTGACAGCCAGTCCGGCTGGCTGATGATGCCGACGCGATAGCCTTGCGCCTCCAGCAGCCGGCCGACCAGTGCCATGCCGAAGCTCGGATGGTCGATATACGCATCGCCCGTGATCAGGATCACATCGCAGCTATCCCAGCCGAGCGCATCCATTTCGGCGCGCGACATCGGCAGGAAAGGCGCCGGCTTGACCGCTGCGGCCCGATGGCGGGGATAGGAAAACAGGTTTTTGGGCGATGAGGTCATGGACTTTGGTTACCGGCGTGAATGAAAAAACGCCAGTGCTGCTCCGTCAGAAGGCGGGCGCGGGGCGTAGCGAGCAGGGAAGGCCGACAGTATACCGTGTTGCGGGATCGAGTGCGATGTTTGCGGGCAGTTTTGGACTAATTCCGGGTGGTTTGTGCGATTTTGTCGGCCAATCGGTATTGGCGGCCGGCAACTTGGCGCTGCTGGGTGTGAGGGCAGGGGCAGACCATTGCGGTCGGTATTGGTTCGGCGTGGGCGCTATTTGTTACGCGCGTTCCGGCCAACGGTGCCGTAGCCATCCGGGTGGCAGTAAATGCGAGGGGAGTATCAGTGCAAAACAATGGTAGCGGGCCAGAATTCATTCGGCCTTTAAAAATACTGGCAGCAGTATATTTTTCTCGGAAAACTGCAACTTGGTGCTGGTCGAATCGGCACCGTCCCCTTCGAAGCAGAAGGCAAGATAAGTCCAATGAAAACAGGCAAACGCCGCGTGCCATATCATCGCGCGGCAGCGGTCCTCGCTTGTGCCCGATCAGCAGCATCGATTAGTGCTTTTGGTCGCTTTCTTCCGGTGGCCGTATATCCCGAAACATGCCAAGCAATAGCAAATCGTAGATAATTTTTAGAACGCCTGCGATCGCCAATGGCCAACCAAAGGTTGACACCCCCAGTAAATAACCGGCAAGCAGCGGGCTCGCCGCTGACGCCAGGCTCCGTGGAACCGACGTGATGCTTGCCGCGGCGGCGCGCTCTCCGGGCTGCACGATTGCCATGACATAGGAGCTACGGGTCGGGACGTCCATTTGCGACAACGCGCTGCGCGCAAGCAGCATGATGATTGTCAGGCTCAACGTCGGCATCAAAGGAATGAGAATCAGGAACAGGCTGGAGGGTAAGTGCGTAAACACCATCGTATTCACGAGCCCGAATCGATCGGCAATACGATTGGCCGCCAGATATGAGAAGGCCGTCAATACCCCGCTCCAGAAAAAGATCACTCCTGCGACCGTGGTGGAAAGCTGAAATTTCTCGAAAAGCCACAACGCGACCATAGACTGCACAACAAAGCCACCTCCGAACGCATCCAGGCTAAATAAAGCTGCAAGGATATAGACGATGCGTTTCGATTTCTGTAACGGCGCAGCCGGCGCTTTCCGATCGCCTATGCCGATCTCTCGGGGCAGCGTGGAATAAATCAGCGCCGATACTAATCCCAATAAGCCATACAGGATAAACATCGATTGCAGCACTGTTTTCATGCCAAACCTTGATGTCGCAACCATCACGTCGGGAGCGCCGGCGAAGAGCGCGCCTGATGCGCCCGCCAGCGCGCCAATCAGGCTATAGCGAGCGAACAGGGTGGTGCGCTGGCGCTCCTCGACTGCACCAGAGAGCACCGCATGTTCAAGCGGCAAGAAGACACTGACGTCGCCGCTGGAAGGATTCAATGTTCCAACGATGGCGATCACCAGCAAAGGCCAGAAATGGGTGACAGCCGCAAAACCAAAACCGGTTCCCGCCATGAGCAGCGCTGCCATCAGCAACAACATGCGGGAGGTAAAACGGTAAGCGTAGAGTCCGACCAAAAGCGACAATACGCCGGAGCCGAACAACGTGCCGGTGGCGATCATCCCAACCTGAAACGGCCGCATTCCCAATGCGAGCAGATAAAGCGGCAGCAGCAAGCTGACGTAGCCGTCGGCGAATGCCCGCAAGCCTCGCACCCATAACAGACGGGAAAGAACTAGCGAATTCACTTACCCGAAGCAGTAGCGTAAGTGAAGTCATCGAACAGCGTCACGCTATCCGCTTTGGTCCACACGCCAGCCTTGCCGGCGCCGGCAATATGGCTATCGTTGACGTTGATATACGTTTTTCCATCGAGGGAAACCTGAATCGCACTCCCTTTGAACTCAACCCGCAACGTGTGCCAAACAGCAGGCGCCACCGGCGCATCCTTGTACTCGATCGTCTGGCGGGAGCCATTGGTCGTGTGATACAGCGACACATTGCCTTCCAGCGCGTTGGCCCGCGCAACATAATAATTGTTCCCATCCTTCCAGCGCCAGACCACCCCGCCTGCCTGGTCTTCCTTGCCGGAGATTGGCTTGAACTTGACTTCGACCATGCCATCCGCGATTGCAATGTCGTTTTTTACGCACCAGGGGAATGTCGCAATGCCTGATTGTTTCAACACGTTGGGGCGACTTGGTGCGGATGCGTCGGTTTCAACCGTCCAGCGAAACAGGCCTTTCCCGGTTGTGCCGCACGTCCAGCCAGACGGTGCATGGCCGACTGCGTCGGTGTCAAAATTGACTGTTTCCGACAATGCGCACGTTGCGACGGCAAAAAGACTGGCGGCAACTAAAGTAGGCTTCATTCGATTTTCCTGAAATGTGATTGCATGCCCGTCCAAGCCTGCCGTGCCCGCTTATCGACGCACGCCGGCTTGCACAGCCAATGCTGTTTTGACGGCCCCTGCCAGTTCCACGGCCTTGCCCTTGCCCTTGCCCAACCCAATAATCCCTTCAAACAAATACGCAATTCCCGCAACGCTGCCCCAAGGCGCTAAAAACCCCGGTCCCGACTATCCTTGCCGCAGCCAGCACTGATGCAGTTATTTTTCCGATGCCTACTTTGCGGGTGTTCGGTGGCTTTTCATTGTCCTTTGATGCACCCATAGCCACCTCCATCATCGATGCAGCTATCAGTTATGACTGTTTAATAAATTAGTCTACAAAATTTGTAAATACAAGGACAGTAATATAGAATTCGATTCATGGATCACAAAACAACGCAATGGCTGCTGTTGGTTATCAGTTTGCCAACAAATGGCGCTACAGCGCGCATGCGCATCTGGCGCGCACTGAAATCGCTCGGTTGTGCTTCGTTACGTGACGGCGCTTACCTGCTTCCTCACCGCACGCACCTACAGCAGGCGTTTAGCGATTTATCTGCCGAAACGATGCGCGAAGGGGGAAGCGCCTGGCTGCTGACTGTCCATGGCCAGTCCGAAGAGGAGAACGAAGCCTATCGATCTCTGTTCGACCGCAACGGTGACTATGCCGAACTGCTTCAGGCCATCTCACAGGCCCGCAAGACCTTGACGGGATTGACGCCACAGGAAATTACAAAATTGATGCGTAAGCTGCGCCGTGACTACGAAACAGTTCGCGCAATTGATTATTTTCCTGCCGACACTAGTACGCAGGCAGAAGTAGTCTGGATCGATTTTGTGAATGCAGCGGACAGCATCTTGTCTCCTGACGAGCCGCACGCGGTGAGTGCCCCGATTGCGCGCCGGAACATAAGCGATTACCAAGGACGCACCTGGGCGACTCGTTGCCGTCTCTGGGTAGATCGGGTGGCCAGCGCATGGCTGATTCGGCGCTTTATCGATCGAGAAGCGCGCTTCCTTTGGCTGGACTCTCCTGAGCATTGCCCGGCTGACGCGTTAGGTTTCGATTTCGACGGCGCGGCATTCACCCATATTGGGGACCGCGTGAGCTTCGAGGTATTGCTCGCCAGTTTTGGACTGGAAGCAGATCGCGGCTTGTTTCGACTTGGTGCGATGGTGCATGTGCTCGACGTAGGCAATGGTTTCGTGCCGGAAGCCAATGGCTTCGAAGCGATGCTGGCCGGTGCGCGTCAACGCACGGTCGACGACGACCAACTGTTAGCGGAGATCAGCGTCGTACTCGATTCGCTGTACGCGCATTTTTCCAATGATCCGCAAACCTCGCAAACAAAACGCTAGGGAGAACGCATGGAGACTGCCAAACAAACCGTATCGAAACCAACCTATACCTTGTGGCAACTCGCCCTCTACTTTCTGAAGCTGGGCACATGGGGATTCGGCGGCCCGGTCGCGTTGGTCGGCTATATGCGCCGTGACCTGGTCGATGCCCGTCACTGGATCAGCGACGAAGATTACAAGGAAGGGCTCGCATTGTCGCAGCTCGCGCCCGGGCCGCTGGCGGCCCAATTGGGCATTTATCTTGGTTTCGTGCATTACCGGCTGCTCGGCGCGACGCTGACCGGCATTGCCTTCGTCCTACCCTCTTTTCTGATGGTGGTCGCGCTAGGCTGGGCCTATCTGCATTTTGGCGGGCTGCCGTGGATGCAAGCTGTTTTTTACGGCGTGGGTGCTGCTGTCATCGGCATCATCGCGATCAGTGCGCAGAAGCTGACTGTCAAAAGCGTGCGCAAGGACAAATTGCTGTGGGCGATTTATCTTTTGCTCGTTGCGGTTACTGTAATCACCGAATCCGAAATGGCGTGGCTGTTCCTTGCATCGGGCGTCTTGGTCTGGTTCTTGCGCGCACCGCCGAAATGGCTCAACAAAAGCAGTCTCAATGCTGCCGCTCTGACGCAACTACCGATGACAAGCGCTTGGCTCGGTGGTGTGGACGCCTCCTTGCTGGTGCAGATTGGGGTGTATTTCACCAAGGCCGGCGCCTTCGTGTTTGGCTCGGGCCTGGCCATCGTCCCATTCCTGTATGGCGGCCTGGTTACCGAACATCACTGGCTGACCGAAAAGCAGTTTGTCGACGCCGTCGCCGTCGCGATGATTACCCCCGGCCCGGTGGTCATCACCGTCGGTTTCATCGGTTATCTGATTGCCGGCCTGGGCGGTGCCACGATCGCAGCGCTCGCAACATTCCTGCCGTGTTTCCTGGTTACTGTGATCGCGGCACCGTATTTCAAGAAGTACGGCAAGGTGCCCGGCATGCTCGCCTTTGTCGATGGCATTACCGCTGCGGCGATTGGCGCAATCACCGGGTCGGTGATTGTGATCGCCAAGCGATCGATCATCGACATTCCCACTGCGCTGATCGCTGTGATCACGGTCGCGCTGCTGTGGAAATTCAAGAAGCTGCAGGAACCGGTCATCGTCGCCGCGGCGGCGGTGCTCGGCTTGATCATTTATCCGCTATTGAAGCACTAAACCGCGGCATTGTGCCTTCGGCATGTATCGAACGAAACGAGAGGATTACCATGACGACCCCATCTACCGCAACGTATCAGATGAAGCCACTCTCATGCGATCCCGCCAAACTTCCAGGCCTGTCGGAAAAACTGATCGTCAGTCACTACGAAAACAATTACGGCGGCGCGGTAAAGCGGCTCAACGCCATTAGCGCGCAACTCGCCGCCCTTGATGTAGCGGCTGCCCCAGTGTTCGTGTTGAACGGCCTCAAGCGTGAAGAATTAATTGCTGCCAATTCGATGATTCTGCATGAAGTGTATTTCGACAGCCTCGGTGAACCTGGCTCCTTGCAAGGTGACATAGCCGCAGCCATCACAAAGGATTTCGGCAGCGTCGAGCGCTGGCAAGCGGAATTCACCGCCATGGGCAAGGCATTGGGTGGCGGTTCGGGGTGGGTATTGCTGACATATTCGCCGCGCGATGGCAGGCTCGTCAACCAGTGGGCCTGCGACCATGCGCACACGCTCGCCGGCGCCACGCCGATTCTCGCACTCGACATGTATGAGCACTCGTATCACATCGATTATGGCGCGAAAGCGGCAGCGTACGTGGATGCCTTTATGCAGAACATCCACTGGGCCAAAGTGGGGGAACGTTATGCAAGGTGTGGACAGATTGACTGATCGGTGTGCCACTGCCGGCTGTGGAACGCACCGCGTGCCGCGGGATGGATCACGGTCTGCTGTGCGCTTGGACGCTTGACGGCAAACCTGATAGATTAACAAAGAGGAGGTCAACCCATGAAATGGGTCACCCGTGAACGTCCGAAGATCGACCGCATTGCCTGTCCGTGACTGATTGCGCGTTTCATCGACCAGGAACCGGAATTTCTCTATGTGTCGGCGCAGGACGTGCTCAAGGTCGCCGAGGAGACCGGCGCGATTCCCTACGATATTCCCGGCGTGGAGATGTCGCACGATGGCGATCTGTGCAGCTTCGATGCCTTCCTCAAAAAATACGGCCTTACCGATCCGGCTTTGCAGCAACTGGCCGTCATCGTTCGCGGTGCAGATACGTCGCAGCTGGATCTGACACCGCAATCGCCAGGGCTGCATGCACTTTCGCTTGGGCTATCGCAAACGTTTTCCGATGATCATGAGACGCTTAAACACGGTGTGGTGATGTACGACGCGCTGTACGCCTGGTGCCAGCACTGTCAGGCCGAAACGCACAAGTGGCCACCGAAAATGAGCTAACGCTGCTCCCCGCCATCGGCCTTTAGGAGCATCATGTTCGTGAACAATAAATTGACTGGCCCGCGCATCGTCCTGGTCGAACGGTATAGGGCCTTAAACAGACTTGCAGCACGGTAATGATGGTCGACGGTTTCAGGCGCTAATTGCTGCCTCGCAGAAGGGCTAGACCGGCTCAGACCCGGCCCATGCCAGCGCGCCAAACAGGTCCAGGTGGGTCAGATACAGTCGCAGGTCGAACTCGACCTGGTGATAGTCGGGCTGCATGTACTCGCACAACTTGTAGAACGCCTTGTTGTGTTCTTTTTCCTTCAGGTGCGCCAGTTCATGCACCGCGATCATCTGCAGAAATTCCGGCGGCGCCTCGCGAAACAAACCGGCGATGCGAATTTCGTGCTTGGCCTTGAGCTTGCCGCCTTGCACGCGCGAGATAGTGGTGTGCAGACCAAGCGCATGCTGGATCACATGGATCTTGCTGTCGAACGTGACTTTGCTGATCGGTTCGGCGCCGCGCAGGTGGGCGTTCTTCAACTCCATCACATAGTCATACAGCGCCTTGTCGGTGCGGATCTGGTGCCGCATCGGATACTTTTTTAACAGCAGCGCCGACAGCCGTTCCTGCGCGATCAGGGTGCGCACTTGCTGTTGCAGGTGATCCGAATAGCCGGACAGGTATTTCAGTGCTTGCATGGAAATTAAGTGTTGTTACGCTGGAAAAGCGCGATTGTGGCATGAACCTGGAAATTGCAGGTAAATCAACACTTCTGTTTTTGCGAAGTAATTATTCAAATATCTTCCATTTTTCAATAGCCAGGATTTGGCTACCATCTGTTGGTCGTCTCGGAACCGGGGCGATGCAGGCTCGGCCTGCACTGCAGAACCCACTCTAGGAGTTGCCATGAAAAAATTTTTGCTCACCCTCATGCTTGCAGTGACTGCGATGTCGCTCGTACTGCCGGAGGCACAAGCCCGGCGCATGGGCGGTGGCGGCTCGATCGGCAAGCAGTCGCAAAATGTGTCGCGCCAGGCGCCGCTGCAACAGAGTCAGGCCAATACCGCGACCAATAGCGCGCAAGCTGCGCCGGCCGCCGCGGCAGGCGCCACTGCGGCCGCTGCGGCAAAACCGCCCAGCCGCTGGAAGGGCATGCTGGGCGGCGCCTTGCTCGGCCTCGGTCTGGGCGCATTGTTCTCCAGCCTCGGTCTGGGCGGCGCGATGGGCAGTATGTTGAGCAGCATGCTGATGATCGGTTTGCTGGCGATGGCGGCCTTGTTTGCGTTCCGCATGTTTCAGAACCGCAAGAATGGCAATCAGGCCGCAGCGGGATTCGCGAACGCCTATAGCACTGCAGGCGTCGCGCCGGCGTCATCGACCTCGGTGATCGGTTCGCGCCTGGAGCCGCAAGCCCAGCCGAGCGCCTTGCAATCGCTGCCGCTGGCATCTGGCACCGCTGCCAGCAACGCGGCACCGTGGGGTATTCCGGCTGATTTTGACGTGCCCGGATTTTTGCGCCACAGCAAGACTTATTACATCCGGCTGCAAGCGGCGTGGGACAAGGCCGATATCAACGACATCCGCGAATTTACGACGCCTGAAATGTTCGGCGAGCTGCGGCTGCAATTGCAGGAACGCGGTGCCATCGCCAATGTGACCGATGTGGTGGCATTGGATGCGGAACTGCTCGGTATCGAAACGATCGGCAGCGATTATCTGGCCAGCGTCAAGTTCAGCGGCATGGTCCGCGAAGACGAACATGCAGCACCGGTACCGTTCGCCGAAGTCTGGAATCTGTCCAAGCCGACCAGCGGCCAGGGCGGCTGGATTCTGGCCGGCATCCAGTCTCTATCCTGACCCCTCGATTGCCCGATCCGATGTGCAACTGATCGCGCATCGGCACGGCCTGGTATTGCTGTCTCTCTCCGTGTTAGCGCACGGCCTCGCCTCCCGCAGTGCAGCGCGGGAGGTTTTTTTAGCGGTACGATGCGATTTGGCAGCAACAACGCGCCAATGCGCCCCCAACGTTGAACAGATGCGGTTTGGTACTACCGCCTCGCACCCCCACAGCGTCAGGCGTCGATAAAGCGCATCTTGAAGCCGCGGCCCTTGATGCTGCCGATGTCACCGCGTCCGCACAAGCGATCAAACGCCTGCTGCGCGATGCGCCGGTCGAGCGCGACATAGGTCATGAATTCAAACACATTGATCTTGCCGACCTGCTCCTTGGTCAGGCCGGCGTCGCCGGTCAGCGCGCCGAGCAGATCGCCGGGACGCAGCTTGTCCTTCTTGCCGCCCATGATGCACAAGGTCACCATCGGCGCCGCCGGCACCTCCATTGCTCCGGCTGTTACCTCGGCCAGATCGAACCAGCCGACCGGCCCGCGCTGATAGTCCTCGATCAGCTTGACCCACTTCTTTTCGTTCGGTGCGCACAGGCTCAGCGCCAAGCCGGAATCGACACCGCGGCCGGTGCGTCCGATGCGGTGGATATGCACCTCGGTGTCCTTCGACACATCCACATTGATCACCGCGTCGAGCGTCGTAATATCCAGACCGCGCGCAGCGACATCGGTCGCCACCAGTACCGAACAGCTGCGGTTGGCAAACAGCACCAGGATCTCGTCGCGTTCGCGCTGTTCCAGTTCGCCATACAGGGCCAGCGCAGAAAAACCCTGTGCCCGCAACTCGGCCGCCAGTTCGCGGCATTGCACCTTGGTATTGCAGAACGCCAGCGTCGAGACTGGCTGAAAATGGCGCAGCAATTGCGCCACGGCAGCGTTGCGCTGGTCGAAGCCGATCTCGTAAAAGCGCTGTTCGATCCGGCTGGCACTGTGCTGGGCCTCGACCTTGACCTCGGCCGGCTGCTGCAGGAATTCGGCGCTGGCGCGGCGGATGTCGTCAGGATAGGTCGCGGAAAACAGCAGGGTCTGTCGTCGCGTCGGGCAGGCACTGGCGATGCCGCTGATCTCTTCATAAAATCCCATATCGGTCATCCGGTCGGCCTCGTCCAGCACCAGCATTTGCACCGTCGACAGATCGATGGTCTGGCGCGAGATGTGGTCGCGAATCCTGCCGGGCGTACCGACCACGATGTGGGCGCCGTGTTCCAGTGACGCGATCTGCGGCCGCATCGGTGCGCCGCCGCACAGCGTCAGCACCTTGATATTGTCGGCAAAGCGCGCCAGCCGGCGCAATTCGTTGGCGACCTGATCGGCCAACTCGCGCGTCGGGCACAGCACCAGCCCCTGAATCGCAAACCAGTTCGGATTGAGCCGCGCCAGCATCCCGATGCCGAATGCGGCGGTCTTGCCGCTGCCGGTCTTGGCTTGCGCGATCAGGTCGCGCCGCTCCAGTATCAGCGGCAGGCTCTGCGCCTGGATGCTGGTCATTTGCCGGTAGCCAAGCTGGTCGAGATTGGTCAGCAATGCCGGCGGTAGCGGCAGGCTCTCGAAAGAGCTCGAAGCAGGATAGTCGGAACTGGAAACAGGGGTGGAATTCATTTTGACGGACCGGCGTAAAGGGGAGGGCAGTCTAACAGGCGGGGCGCGATCGAGCCATCATGACACAATGGCAATGCGAGCGCGGCGGCTATGGTTGGATTTGTAACAAGGCCTTCGGATTGGCGTAGAATAGCACCTTGGTCATATACTCTACTTGCCGTAAATCAATTTCCACGGTTCAACAACAGGAAATTGCATATACTGGCCAAGTCGAGCGTAACGCATCTGTGCCGAGCTTGCGCCAAATGCCAGACCGTCTGCGTCGATGATGTCGTCGCGCGTTGCATCTTTTTTCATCAATACACCTTTGGCCGTAGCTATCGAGCTCGCAGGGTCGGCACTTTTCTCCGTCGATCTGCCGTCAAACCGTCAACTGGATTGGAATGAAATAATGACCTATGAAGAATACCTGGATGAAGTCACCACATTGATCACCGAATTGTATGACTTGAGTGACGTCGCCGCGATCAAGCATGTGATGCGGGCGCAGGCAGACAACTTTTTTGCGCGGCACGACGAAGAGCCCACGATGCGGACTCAGGAGCGGGCCGAGCACGATGCGAAAACCATTTTTGAACAGAGAAATAAGTCGCGCCCGGAATTGGCGCACAAGCGTAGCAGGCGGGCAGTGGGAATGTAGGGTCGGGGCAGTGAGCGCCGTCCCTGCGACGGCGGCCAGGACGACCGCCTGATCGCGCGGTGCCGGCAGCCTTAAGCGCGCATCAGCCGCGTCGACACGGTATGTGGAAACGTCGGCGCACGCCGTTGCAGACTGGCCTGTTCATACGCATACGCCAGCCTGATCAGGATCGGCTCGCTGTAGGCGGCACCGCCAAACGACAAGCCGACTGGTAAGCCGTGCACCGAACCCGCCGGTACCGTGATATGCGGATAACCGGCCACCGCGGCCGGTGTCGAAAAGCCCGCGCCCGCATGGTCGCCATTGATGAAGTCGGTCAGCCAGGCTGGACTGCCGGTCGGCGCCACCAGCGCGTCGAGCCGATGCGCCTGCATCACCTGATCGATCCCTTCGGTCCGCGCATAGCGCTGATTGGTCGCCAACGCGTCCAGATATTCCTTGCTGTCCAACCCGCCCTTGGCATTCGCGCGTTGCAGGAATTCCTGGCCAAAATGCGCCAGCTCCCGGTGTGCTGCTTCAGATTGAACGCAATCACGTCGGCCATGTTGGCAATCGGCGCGCCGGGTGCATAGCCGGCCAGATAGCTTTGCATGCCGGCCTTGAATTCGTACAGCAGCACTTCCAGCTCGGACTCCTGGTACTTGCTGACATTCGGAATCTCGACCGGATCGATCAGGATTGCTCCTTGCGCTTTCAGTACCAGCAAGGCCTGTTCGATCACCGCATCGAGTTCATCGTTGTTGCCGAAAAAATTACGCGCGACGCCGATGCGCGCGCCCTTCAGACCATCCTTGTCCAGACAGCGGGAATAATCGGCCAGCTTGCCGGCGCTGCCCTGCGTGGCGGCATCGCGTGCATCGACGCCAGCCAGCGCGGACAGCAACAGCGCCGCATCGGTGACGCTGCGCGTCATCGGTCCGGCGGTATCCTGCGATTGCGCAATCGGAATGATGCCGCTGCGGCTGACCAGGCCCAGCGTCGGCTTGATCCCGACCAGGCCGCAGATCGACGCCGGTGACACGATCGAGCCATCGGTCTCGGTGCCGACCGTCAGCGTCGCCAGGCTGGCCGCCGCCGCAGCAGCCGAACCGGAGCTGGAACCGCTGGTGTTGTGGTCGAGCGCATAAGGATTGAGCGTGAGTCCGCCGCGTCCGCTCCAGCCGCTGGTAGCGCGCGGCGAGCGCATATTGGCCCATTCGCTCAGATTGGTCTTGCCTAGAATCACGGCACCGGCGGCGCGCAGTTGCGCCGCCACATGCGAGTCACGGGCCGGCTTGATTCCCATTAGCGCCAATGAACCGGCGGTGGTGCTCATCCGGTCGGCGGTCGCGATATTGTCTTTCAACAGAACCGGAATCCCGTGCAGTGGCCCGCGCGCGCCTTTGCTGGCGCGCTCGCGATCCAGATCGGCGGCAATCGCCAGCGCATCGGGATTGAGCTCGATCACCGAATTCAGCCGCGGCCCGTTCCTGTCGATCGCGTCGATGCGCGTCAGGTACATCGTGGTCAGCATCTGTGCGCTCAATTTGCCGGCTGCCATGGCTGCCTGCAATTGCAGCACGCCGGCCTCCAGGATCAGTGTTTGGGCGCCGCCCGCGTGTCTGGCCTTACCGGCCTGCGTGACATGGGTGGCTGCACTGGCCGATGTGCCGGCGGATGCGGCGGCGGAAGCAACACCAATACGCACAAAATCGCGACGATTCATCGAATATATCCGGACTGAATTGGGTTGGGCAGAGGGTAACAAAGCCCACACCATAGTGGAAAATACGCGCCTTAACCAGAGCGGCATGCAGTTGCGTTTGTCAAGCCCAAGTCAGTGCGCAAGCGTGCTTGCGCCGGCAGCGCGATCCCTCCGTCATCGTGCATTGCCGCGGGCAGCCAGCACGCGCCTGTTACGGCGTCAGCAGCCGCAGGTCCGCCACGGCCAGCTGTCCGAATTGCTCGCTGAGCAGATAATCCACCAGGCGTTGGGCCGTATCGTGGGGGCTCGACAGTTCGCGCTTGCGTTTCATCGCGTCGAATTTCTCGCGCAGCGGGAATAGTTCGGATGCACTGGCGCGGATTTCTGCCTGCATGTCGGTATCGATCACGCCGGGGGCCAGGCTGCAAATGCGCAGACCCGCCGTCTGGTCCAGCGTCGCCGCACGGGCGTGGTGGTCGAGGGCGGCCTTGCTCGCACAATAGATGCTCCAGCCGGGGTAGGCGTTGCGAGCGGCGCCGCTGGACACATGCACGATGCGCCTGTCGCCAGCGTCAATGCTGGCAGCCGCTACCGCGCTGGCAAGCATCATCGGCGTCGCCACATTCAAGCTGACGGTCCGCGCAATTGCGAGCAAATCCTGACTCGCGATCGGTCCGACTGGCTGCAGGCTGCCCGCATTGTTAATCAGCAGCACGGATTCGCAGCCGGACAGGAACTGACGCAAGGCGTCGCCGGCCAGCCAGAGCGCAACGGCAGCCGAGTCGGACAAGTCCAGCTCGAGCTGTTCCAGCATGGCCGGAAACCTTTGCCCCAGCGCGACATTGCTGCGCCGGGCTAGTCCGAGTACGCGGATATTTCGGGCCAGCAGCTCAGCGGCAATCGCTGCGCCGAGGCCGCGGCTGTGTCCGGTTACGATGGCTTTCATCATTGGATTCAGGCTCGGAAGTGGGTAGCAAGATGGTCGTCACTCGCAATACTACGATAGCGGCCGCGGCCGCCGATGCGACGACTGCGATTTCGCGGTGCATGTCGATCGCCCCTTGGCGTCACGATTCCACGCGATAGCCGGCAGCGATCCACGCGTCGATGCCACCGGCCAGCGGCCGGACCCGCTTATAGCCACGCCGCATCAGGTGCTGGGCGACCACCGCGGCCGATGCCTCGTTCGGACAGGCGCAATACACGATCACCTCGCCATCGGTCGGCACTTCAAGTGTTGCGTTTGCCATGTCGTGCAGGGAAAGCATCACCGCGCCGGGTATGCGGCCATCCTGCTGTGACAGCGACGAACGGACATCGACAATGGCCGGCGTCTCCCCGCGTTGCATCAACTGGTCGAGTTCGGCCACGCTGATGCGCGCCATCCGCAAGGATTGCAAGAAACGGTAACGCTCCCACCACTTGGAGGCGATGAAAATAACCAATGCACCGCCCAACAGGATGCCGCCCCATTTGCCCAGCGATTCCAGCAGCTGCAACAAATCCTCCAGAGCAGCGCTGAATAATGATCCGAGAAAAATTGCGGTCCCGGCCCACAACGCAGCGCCGATCCCGTCAAACAACACAAAGGTGCGGCGGCTGGTGCTGCCGACCGTTCCCGCCAATGCACTGGCGACCGATGCGAAACCGGGAATAAATTTGGCGACCAACAGTGATGGAGCGCCCCAACGCAGAAAAATGGATTCGGTCTGGCGCACGCAGGAATCCGGCGACAGCGAGATCCGGCACAGGGTCGACATGACTTTGCGACCATACAGCCGCCCGGCCGTGAACCAGGTGAGGTCAGCGATCAGCGACGCGCCGACCGCGGTCAGCAGCAGCACCGGTGCCGAATAGTCGCCCCGATTCAGCATGGCGCCGGTTATCACCAGGGTCGGATATGACGGCAGCGGTGCACCGAGCTGGGTCAGCAGGACGTTGGCAAATACCAGAATCAGGCCGTACTGCTCGATCAGGTGAAATAAATAGGTCATCGGATTTCGCTGCGCTTTTCCGCGCATGTCTGCCTGCGCTGGGTCTCGGGATGACATCCTGGTGGGTCGGTGGAGGGCAGGGGCGCAACGGACCATTCATCAGCGCGACATACTAGCGCTCCATATTCCACTTCAATATCCATAGCACCCAATGCTGTCGGTGCGAAATCAGACAAGGTTCCGGACAAGTCACCCAACGACGAGCGCCGTGTCTCGCCGGTGTTTTCTGCTGTGCATTTCCTGCACATTGTCCGACATTTCAGAGAACTTGGTTGAAGAGTGCTGGCAATAAACAGCGCAAAAAAAACAGCAAAGTCCCGATTCCCCAGGGGCGGTACCGTCGGTAAGCGTATGTTGGCCAGGGGGATCGCAAGGAGACGCGCGATACGGTAGCGCGAAAAGACTGCGTTGCAGCATTAATTTATTTCGCGCTCATCGACTTGCCAAGACGTACACATCATCCAGCTGCTATTGCCATTCCATCAATGGAAAACGCCTTTCGGTCCGTTGTATTTTGCGGAATACGCGCTAATCTCATGATCAAATTTTCGAAAAGTGGCGCAGCATTGCCGCAGCACAACATTATCTTGGCAGAGATGTCCGGTACCGAAATTGGAATGCTAAACGATCGCCACCCGAGCACGTGACGAATCAGATCCACAACCTTATCTTGCCGACAGAGAAAAACTAAAATGAACATCAAAAATCTAAGGATTGGCCAAAAGTTAATGTTGAGCTTTGGCGCTGTCATCGCGTTGCTGCTTATGTTGGCAACCATCGCCTACACCAGGGTGGGAGGCTTGAGCGAGGACATCAGGCTGATGAATGCGGACCGCTATCCGAAGACGGTGCTTGCGCACAAGATCAAAGACGAATTGAACGAGACGGCCCGCAACATGCGCAACATCCTGTTGATGACGGATGCTGACGAGATCAAGAAGGAGCTTGCTAACATTGATGAGGCTTCGCGCATCATCACCGAGTCGATCGACAAATTGGACAAGTCGATTACCACGCTAAAAGGTAGAGAGGATATTAAGGCACTGATCGACGTAAGACAACGATTCCTCACGCGAAGGGCGGCCTTCATCGCGCTGGCAAAGGAAGACAAAAAAGACGAAGCCAAGACCGTGCTGCTGAAAGAACTGCGTCCGATTCAGCTGGCCTATTTCGATGTACTCGACAATCTGATCGAGTTCCAGTCCGGCCTGATGGAAGCAGCGGGAAAGGAAGCGGATGCACAGGCAAGTCAAACCCGCATGCTGGTACTGACCCTCGCGCTTCTGGCAGCCGCGATCAGTATCGTGCTGGGCACGTTGGCCACACGCGACATCACGCGTCCGTTGAATGAAGCGGTCGCCATTGCGCGCCGCGTAGCGGATGGCGATCTCACCAGCACCATTGTCGTTAAATCGAAAGATGAAACAGGGCAAATGCTTCAGGCGTTGAAAAACATGAACGACAGCCTGGTAAGAATCGTCGGCGAAGTGCGCACCGGTACCGATACCATCGCCACCGCGTCGAGCCAAATTGCCAGCGGCAATCTTGATTTGTCGTCGCGCACCGAAGTGCAGGCCAGTTCGCTCGAAGAAACCGCGTCGTCGATGGAAGAGCTGACCAGCACCGTGAAACAGAATGCCGACAACGCGCGGCAGGCCAATCAACTGGCGGTGTCCGCGTCCGACGTTGCGGTCAAGGGCGGGGCCGTTGTATCGCAGGTGGTTGACACGATGGGCTTGATCAACGAATCCGCCAAAAAAATTGTCGATATCATCAGCGTCATCGACGGCATCGCGTTCCAGACCAATATCCTGGCATTGAATGCCGCCGTGGAAGCGGCACGGGCGGGAGAGCAGGGACGAGGCTTTGCGGTGGTCGCCACCGAGGTGCGCAATCTCGCACAGCGCAGCGCGTCGGCCGCGAAGGAGATCAAGGCCCTGATCGGGGACTCGGTGGAGCAAGTCGAGGCTGGCAGTAAATTGGTGGGGCAGGCCGGTGCCACCATGGACGAGGTAGTGGCAAGCGTCAAACGGGTAACTGACATCATGAGCGAGATCACGGCCGCGAGTCGGGAGCAGAGCATGGGGATCGAACAGGTGAGCCAGGCGATCGCCCAAATGGACGAAGTAACGCAACAGAATGCGGCCTTGGTGGAAGAGGCGGCTGCAGCAGCCGAGAGCCTGCGGGATCAGGCCACCAATCTGTCCCGGGTGGTCAGCGTATTCAAGCTCGACGCTCGGCAAACGATGGCGGCACCACGCCCCCCAAAAAATGTCGCCCTGGTCAAACCGAGCGCGCCATTGCCTGCCAGACGGCGGATTGAGTCGGGCAGTACGAACAACGCCCGGAAGGGTGCCAGTCTCAAATTGGCGCATCGCGAAGAATGGGAAGAATTCTAAGCCGCCTCGATTTCGGGCATCGCCTTTGTCGTGCGGACACTTTGGTCGATAACTGCGCCCCCAAATCGGTGCCTCTAGAATGAATCCGGGAAGTGGCTTCCTGTAGGGACGGGAGTCACTTCCACGTTCGCCTCTGACATGCACGCTGGCCGCTATTCCCACCGGCTTCAAGCCGCATCCGACAACACGGCGGCCGCGCCGCGCACCTCGCGCGCTCGGTCGACATCAGGGCTGCGATATGACGATTCCCGTATCTGCGACAGCCTCGAATCGTGCAGCTGATCCGGTGCGAGGCCGTAAAATTTCTGAAAGCTCACGATCAGCGGCCGCCATTTGTCCGGATCGATGCGGTTCGGCTCGCCATTTGCCAGGATGGATCACGCTACTTCTTCGTACTATTCATGACTAATCTAATGATTTTCTTTGGGTATGCGCTTATTCCCAACAAAATATGATGGGTTCTGCACATAATTCTGTGGAGTATGGGTGAGGAAGCTGCAGCTGCCCGATCGGTCGAAGGCCGGCCGACGCCATCGATCCGGTGCTTACGGTCGCCCGCCCGTCCGCACAACATCGACCGCTCCATTAAAATGCATGGCTAATCCTCTTTCCTGAAGGCATCATGCAAGCGATTTCCCGCCTTTTCAACTATGCGCGCCAGTACCGGCGCGATGCCTATACCGCCAGTCTGTACTCGTGCGTCAATAAATTCTTTGATGTGCTGCCGGAGGTGCTGATCGGCGTTGCGGTGGACGTGGTGGTCAACAAACAGGCTTCGTTTCTGGCGCGCTTTGGCATTATCGACACCATGCAGCAGCTGAGCTTGCTCGGTATCCTGACCGTGCTGATCTGGGGCGGCGAGTCGCTGTTCCAGTTCCTGTATGAAGTCAAATGGCGCAATCTGGCGCAAACCTTGCAGCACGATTTGCGACTCGATGCTTACCGGCATGTGCAGAAGCTGCCACTGTCGTATTTTGAACGCAGGAGTACCGGCAATCTGATGTCGGTGCTGAACGATGATATCAACCAGATGGAACGCTTCCTGAACGGCGGCGCCAACAGCATCCTCCAGGTGTTGTGCTCGTCGATCATGGTGGGTGCCGTGTTCTTCGCGCTGGCACCGAAACTGGCGCTGATCTCGCTGTTGCCGGTGCCCTTGATCCTGTATGGCACGTTCTGGTTTCAGAAGCGATTGGCGCCGCGCTACGCCGCAGTACGCGAGGCGGCCGGCGTGATCAATGGCCGGCTCAACAATAACCTGCTCGGCGTCGCCACCATCAAGGCGTTCACCGCGGAAGAGTTCGAGGCCGAGCACATCCGCGCCGCCAGCGACCATTACCGCAACAGCAACGCACGCGCGATCCGCCTGTCGGCCGCGATCACGCCGGTGATCCGGATGGCGATCCTGGCCGGCTTCGTCGCCACGCTAGTGTATGGCGGCTGGATGGCGACCCACGGCGAGATCGGCGTCGGCAGCTACTCGGTGCTGGTGTACCTGACGCAACGGCTGCTGTGGCCATTGACCGGACTGGCCGATATCGCCGACCTGTACCAGCGCTCGATGGCGTCGATCGAACGCGTACTGAACGTGCTGGCGACGCCGCTGACCATTCCGTACGAAGGCGCGCATTTACCGGACGGCAGCGTGGCCGGTGCGCTGGCGATCGATAACCTGTCGTTTGCGTATGGCGCGACGGCGACCCTGAAGAACGTCAGCCTCACCGTCGGCGCCGGTGAAACGGTGGCCTTTGTCGGCGCGACCGGCTCCGGCAAGAGCACGCTGGTCAAGTTGCTGTTGCGTTTTTACCAGCCGACATCGGGCGCGATCCGGCTCGATGGCCAGGATATCCAGCAGCTCAATCTGTCCGACTTGCGGCGCAACATCGGTTACGTCAGCCAGGACGTATTTTTGACCGACGGCACGATCGCCGACAATATCGCTTATGGTGTCAAAGGCGTCCCGCGCGCAGCGGTGATCGCGGCGGCGCGCGCCGCCGAGGCGCACGACTTCATCGAAAGACTGGTGCAAGGCTATGACACGCAGATCGGCGAGCGCGGCCAGAAATTGTCCGGCGGCCAGCGTCAACGGCTGGCGCTAGCGCGCGCGATCCTGAAAGATCCGCCGATCCTGGTGCTCGACGAAGCCACCAGCGCGGTCGACAACGAGACCGAAGCGGCGATCCAGCGCTCGATGGACGTGATTTCGCAGGGTCGCACCACGCTGGTGATCGCACATCGGCTGTCGACGGTGCGCCACGCACACATGATCCACGTGATGGAGCATGGCAAGATCGTCGAATCCGGCACCCATGAGCAATTGCTGAATCGTAATGGCACGTATGCCAGCCTGTGGCGGCTGCAGACCGGTGAGAAGATGGCGGCAACGGAGCCGGTTTATGCGATGCACTAAGGGATCGGTGATTTCACGCTGCGACCGCCCTGCGAGGCTTGAACTAGAATGTGACGCGCCCGTATAGGCGGACGGCGACCAATTTGCTTCGAATCAACAAGTCGTGCCGCCCGCTTGCATGTCGTTAAAACTGTTCTACACTGAAATTGGCCGCGTACCGTAGCAATTTTGCTACGGCGGCGTCGGCTGGCAGCAATTTGTTTGCTGTCGTCGCATTTCAGGAGGTGGGTATGGAACTTCATATGCATTCTCATCGCTGGGAGCATCGTCTTCCGGACTGGGCTGCGGCGGCTGTCGGCGGCTTCGTCGCTGGTGCGGTTGTCATGGTGCTGGAGTTGATCTGGTCAAGCCTGGTGCTTGGCACCGATCAATGGAGCACGTCGCACATGGTGGCCGCCATCGTGATGGGACGGGACACTCTGCAATCGAGCGGTTTTGACGTCGCCATCGTTGCAACAGCCTTGGTTACGCACTATGTCCTAGGGATCATTTTTGCGTTGGTTCTGGCTGCGATCATCGCCCCGTTCCATTTCGATTCGAGTGCCGGCATGCTGACGCTGGTGGGCGCGATATTCGGGTTGGTCCTGTACCTGTTCAATTTTTATGGCATGGTCAACGTCTTCCCGTGGTTTGTCGAAATGCGTGGCTGGGCCGCATTGGCAACACACCTGATCTTCGGTATTGTTGCCGCGCTGATGTATCACCAATTGGAACGTCGCGGGGCGGCACAATAACTGCGCCATCACTGCGCCGGGCATCGAACATCGCCGGAGCCGTTGAACGGCTCAGGCGATCTGGTGTGTGTCGCTTCTGAGAGTTTCGCCTACTGATTCGCCTACTGAAAAGAGGTCGATATGTCTATGGCTGTCGCGCTGGTTGTCATCGTCGTGGGCGCGCTGCTGTTTCATTTCGTCAGTCCTTGGTGGGCCACCCCATTGGCCTCAAATTGGCGCGCAATGGATGACACGTTGACGATCACCCTGGTGATCACAGGCATCTTTTTCGTCGGCATCCATCTGTTCATCATCTACACATTGCTGCGCTTTCATCGACGCCACACGCCGCTCGCAGGGCATCGCGCTGCGGGCGCTGCCGAGACTTTTGCTCCGCATGCTGCGGCCTATATTCCGGAACACCGGACGCTGGAACGCTGGCTGACCGGCGGCACGGCGGTCGCCATCATGGCCCTGCTGGCGCCGGGCTTGTTCGTGTATGCGGACTACATTCGGGCGCCGCGCGATGCGCTGGTGCTGGAAGTGGTGGGCCAGCAATGGCAATGGCGCTATCGCTTCCCCGGTAACAATGGCAAGTTGGGACTGAGCAATGTCCGCTTCGTGAGTGCAGCCAATCCATTCGGCCTGGATCCGGACGATCCCGCCGGCCACGACGATATCCTGATCAATGGCAATGAAGTCCATCTGCCAATCGACAAGCCGGTCAAATTGTTGCTGCGGTCGCATGATACGTTGCACGATTTTTTTGTGCCGCCGTTTCGCGCACGGATAAACATCGTACCCGGCATGGTGACCTCGTTCTGGTTCACGCCGACCAAGCCTGGCAGGTATGAAGCGCTGTGCGCACAATTGTGCGGTATCGGTCATGCCAATATGCGCGGTTACGTGGTGGTCGAAAGTGAAGCTGCATTCAGGCGCTGGCTGGCGGCGCAGCCGACCTTTGCCATGACACGGATGCAGGCGGCTGGTGCCAATGTCGTGTTGCTCGATCCGCAGGCAGCACGCGGCAAGACGCTGGCGCAGTCGAAGGGCTGCATCGCGTGCCACACGGTCGATGGCAGTGCTAGTGTGGGGCCGACCTGGAAAGGTCTGTTCGGCAAGACCGAGACCATGGCCGATGGCTCGACCGCACTGGTCGATGATGCGTATCTGAAAGACTTCATTCGCAACCCGCAGTCGCGGGTGGTGAAGGGATTCGCACCGATGATGCCGCTGATCGCGCTGAGTGACGATGAGCTGGCCGCCCTGATTGCCTATATCCGCGCGGTTGGCACCAACGCTACCACCGCGCCGGCAGCGGCACAGTCCGTACCATCGCAGTCCGCACCATCGCAGCCGGCGCGCGTCACCGTTGCGCCGCCGAAGGAGGAAGTCCATGTACGCTGACCACGACACCCACGATGGCCCGCAGAGCTTCTGGCTGAAATACGTCTGGAGCCAGGATCACAAGGTGATCGCGATCCAGTATACCTGTGTTGCGATCCTCGCCGGACTGGTCGGTCTGGTGCTGTCGAACCTGATGCGCCTGCAGCTGGGATTTCCCGGTCGCTTCGCCTTTATCGACGCCACCCATTACTATCAATTCGTCACCATGCACGGCATGATCATGGTGATCTATCTGCTGACCGCGCTGTTTCTGGGCGGCTTCGGCAATTACCTGATCCCGCTGATGGTCGGCGCGCGCGACATGGTGTTCCCGTTCCTGAACATGCTGAGCTTCTGGGTCTATCTGCTGTCGGTGGTGGTGCTGATGGCCAGCTTCTTCGTGCCGGGCGGCCCGACCGGTGCCGGCTGGACGCTGTATCCGCCGCAGGCGATTCTGGCCGGAACGCCAGGGTACCACTGGGGCATCATCCTGATGCTGGTGTCGCTGGTGATCTTTATCGTGGCGACGACCATGGGCGGCCTCAATTACGTGACCACGATATTGCAGGCGCGGACCGAGGGCATGACTCTGATGCGCATGCCGCTGACGGTGTGGGGGATTTTTGTGGCGACCATCCTGGCGCTGTTGGCGTTCCCGGCGTTATTCGTCAGCGGCGTGATGATGCTGATGGACCGTACGCTCGGCACCAGTTTCTTCATGCCGGCGCTTGTGACGATGGGGCAAGCGACCAATTACAAGGGTGGCAGCCCGCTGCTGTTTCAGCACCTGTTCTGGTTTTTCGGTCATCCCGAAGTCTATATCGTCGCGCTGCCGGCGTTCGGCATCGTATCCGACCTGATCAGCGTGCATGCCCGCAAATGCATCTTCGGCTACCGGATGATGGTATGGGCGATTCTGTCGATCGGCGTGCTGTCGGTGGTGGTGTGGGCGCATCACATGTTCGTCAGCGGCATGAATCCGTATTTCGGTTTCCTGTTCGCTACCACCACGCTGATCATCGCGATCCCGACTGCGATCAAGGTCTATAACTGGCTGCTGACGTTGTGGCGCGGCGATATCCATCTGACGGTGCCGATGCTGTTTGCGCTGGCCTTCATCAGCACCTTCCTGATCGGCGGCCTGACCGGACTGTTTCTTGGCAATGTCAGTGTCGACATTCCCTTGTCGAATACCTATTTCGTAGTCGCACACTTTCATATGGTGATGGGCGTGGCACCGATATTGGTGGTGTTCGGCGGCATCTATCACTGGTTTCCCAAAGTCACGGGCCGCATGCTGGACGACCGGATCGGCAAGTTCCATTTCTGGGTCACTTTTCTCGGCACTTATGCGATTTATTTCCCGATGCATTACCTCGGCATCCTCGGCATGCCGCGGCGTTACTACAATTTCGATAATTACCAGTTCATCCCGGCCTCGGCGCAGACCATGAACGCCTTCATCACCGTGGTCGCGATCATCGTCGGCGTAGTGCAACTGCTGTTTGTCTTCAATCTGGTGTGGAGTACCTTCCGCGGCAAACTTGCCGACGGCAACCCGTGGCGCGCCGCTTCGCTCGAGTGGCAGACGCCGCAGACGCCGCCCGGCCACGGCAACTGGGGGCCGGTGCTGCCGGTGGCGCATCGCTGGGCCTATGCCTACAGCGTGCCGGGCGCACGGCAGGACTTCATTGCGCAGAATGCGCCGCCGGAGGAGGGTGGCCTGGAACCGCAGGCATACGTCGGAACGGAGGTAATGCCATGAATCCTTTCGTGACGCTGCCGTCCGGGCCGGCTCGGACCCCGACTCAGCCCAGGCCCGATCGCGGGCACGGTCGCTCGGCCGGAGACATCGGCCTGTGGGTCTTCATCGGCGTCGCCAGCAGCCTGTTTTCGCTGTTCATTGCAGCCTATCTGATGCGGATGGACAGCAGCGACTGGTCGCCGATCGCGCTGCCGTGGCAGTTGTGGCTCAGCAGCGCATTGCTGCTGGCCGGCAGCATCGTCCTGCAGCGCGCCAGTGTCGCGACCCGGACGCCGGGCACAATTGGTGGGAGCCATTTCCGCAGCTTGCTGCTGGCGGGTGGCGCGTGCGCATTGGCGTTCCTGATCGTGCAAAGCTGGGCATGGCGTGTGCTGCTGATCGGGCAGGTCGGACCGAACGGCAATCCGGCCGGCAGCTTTTTTTACCTGCTGACGGCGATGCACGGATTGCACGTCGCCGGCGGCCTGGTCGGCTGGGCAATGACGGTAAGCGCAACCTGGCGCAATGCCGAGCCGGCGCGGATCGCGCGTTTGACCGTATTGTGTGCGCGCTACTGGCATTTCCTGCTGGTGGTGTGGATCGTGTTGTTTGGGGCATTGGGGTGGGTGACGCCGGAATTGATACGCACTATTTGCGGTACGCGTTGACATCATGACCCGGTTCGGAGGAGATATGGCTACACCGGCTACACCGACTACGCCGTCGCCACATGTGCCACCCGGCACCGTCGTGCCGGTCGCCGGCTGGTCCGGTATGGTCAAGGACTGGTCATCCGACCGCGAGGCGTTCGCGGTGCCATGGAGCAAGGCGATGATGTGGATCTTCCTCGTCAGCGACACCTTCGTCTTCAGTTGCTTCCTGATCGGCTACATGACGGTGCGCACCGCTACGGTGGTGCCGTGGCCCAATGCCAGCCTGGTATTTAGCCTCAACATCGGCGGCGCCGAGGTGCCGCTGCTGTTGATTGCGCTGATGACTTTCGTGCTGATCAGCAGCAGCGGCACGATGGCGATGGCGGTCCACTGTGCCAACCGGGGCGACCGTGTCAATGCCGCCACGCTGATGTTTGTGACCGCCGTGATGGGTGAAATTTTTGTCGGCATGCAGGCATTTGAGTGGAGCAAGCTGATCCTGCATGAAGGCATACGGCCATGGGGCAACCCGATCGGCGCGCCGCAATTCGGCTCCAGTTTCTTCATGATCACCGGCTTCCACGGCCTGCACGTCACCGCCGGTGTGATCACCCTGCTGACGGTCGCGATACGGATGATGCGCGGCCGCTATGAAGGTTCTGGCTACCGCATCGTCGAAGTCGTCGGGCTGTACTGGCACTTCGTCGATCTGGTGTGGGTATTCATCTTCGCTCTTTTTTACCTATGGTGAGGTCGCACATGGAATCCTCCGGCACGCAACCATCCCGGCACCAGCAAGACCACCCGATCAGTCTGTATCTGAAGATCTGGGGCCTGTTGTTCGTGCTCAGTACGATGTCGTATATGGTCGACTACTTCCATTTTCACGGTTATTTGCGCTGGTCCCTGATCCTGCTGTTCATGCTGCTCAAGGCCGGCTTGATCATCGCTGTGTTCATGCACATGGCATGGGAACGGCTGGCGCTGGTGTATGCGATCCTGGTGCCGCCGCTGTGCCTGCTGGTGCTGATGGGCCTGATGGTGACCGAGGCCGATTACACCCAGGCTACGCGCTTGCTGTTTTTCCGCTGATTGGCCGCGCCGTGGCCTTGCTTGCATGGGCGGGAAGAACCGCCGTAGATGTTCCGGTTTGAGTATCATTAGCGGTGATGCACTCAAGGCGTGGTCGTGGTGACCGGGCAAATCGGGAGGAAGCTGATATGACAAAAAAACTGGGCAAGATCGCGGGATTGCTGGCGCTCGCGGCGCTGAGTCTGGTAACCCAGGCGGCAGAAATTACACTGTTCGAACATAGCGGTTTCGGCGGCCGTCAGGTCAGCGTGCGCGATTACACGCCGAATCTGTCGGATGTCGGTTTCAACGACACGGCTTCGAGCATCGTGGTCCGCTCCGGCCGCTGGGAAGTCTGTAGCGACGTCGACTTCAGGGGGCACTGCGCCATCTTCGAGCACGGTGAATACCGCAACCTCGATCCGAATTTCAACGACAGTATCTCGTCGGTGCGCGAAGCTGGTACTACCGGACCGGTTGGTCGAGGCGATACCGCGAGCGGAAGCTCCAACCGCGGCCGCGGTGCGATCGAGTTGTTCGGCCAGCCCGGCTTCGGGGGCCGTTCGATCCGACTGGATCGCGATGCCAGCAATTTGGATGGTAGCGGTTTCAATGACAGCGCATCCAGTATCGTAGTCCATGAAGGCACCTGGTTGCTGTGCAGCGATGCCGGTTACCAAGGCAACTGCCATACCTATGCGCCGGGCCGCTATCCGGACCTGGGTTACGGCCTGAATCGCAGCGTTTCGTCGGCGCGCATGATGCCCGATCGAGATGAGCGGCGCCCGGTACACGGCGGCGGTTGGCGCGCACATGACAGCGACGACGATGCGCCGGTCGTACTGTACGCCGACGACGCTTTGCGGGGCCGCAGCATCGCAATATCGGGCAATGTAGTCGATCTGGGACCGACCGGCTTCAATGACGCTGGCGCGTCGCTGCAGATCCAGAGCGGTTATTGGGAATTCTGCTCGGAGTCGTATTTCCGCGGCCAATGCCGGGTGTTCGGACCGGGTCGATACCGGCGTCTGGAACCGGCGCTGTATCGCACAATTTCGTCCATCCGCGTCGCGTCGGGGCAACCGGCAGTGGTCAATCGAGCGTCGGCCGGGCGCGCCGATATCGAATTGTTCAGCGCGACCAATTTCGGCGGCGACCGTTTGAGCGCGCGGCAGGATATACCCAATCTGAACAGCGTCGGTTTCAACGACCGCACGGCATCGCTGATCGTCTATTCGGGGCAGTGGGAGCTGTGCACCGATGACGGCTTCGGCGGCCGTTGCAGCGTGTTCGGGCCGGGTCGCTATGCCGGCATCGGCGGACTGTCCAACCAGATCTCGTCGCTGCGACGCGTCGAATGACGGCGGCCCGAGCGTAGCGTATGCGCTATGAACTGTATTACTGGCCATCGATTCAGGGCCGCGGCGAGTTTGTCCGGCTGGCACTGGAGGAGGCCGGCGCCGATTATGTCGATGTCGCGCGATTACCGGCCCGTC
This sequence comes from Pseudundibacterium arcticum, assembly GCF_042646465.1. Taxonomy (NCBI): domain Bacteria; kingdom Pseudomonadati; phylum Pseudomonadota; class Betaproteobacteria; order Burkholderiales; family Oxalobacteraceae; genus Pseudundibacterium; species Pseudundibacterium arcticum. The sequence continues at coordinate 8,377 of NZ_JBHRTP010000006.1, read as the reverse complement.
ATGGCATGGGCATGCCGGCGCTGATGCGCTGGCTTGACGGTGCCACCATTGAGCGGCCGCCGTTCGCGCCGCCTTACCTGAAGGTGGGCGAACTGGTGATTGGTCAGACCGCCAACATCCTGCAATACCTGGGCCCGCGACTCGGGTTGGCGCCACGGGCAGAAGCCGGGCGCATCTGGACCCACCAGTTGCAGCTGACCTTGGCCGATCTGATCAACGAGATTCACGATACGCATCACCCGATCGCCAGCGGCCTGTATTACGAAGACCAGAAACTGGAAGCCAGGCGCCGCACTGCTGATTTTCGCGAGCAACGCCTGCCGAAATTTCTCGACTATTTCGAGCAGGTGCTGCAACGCAACCCGCGCCGTGGCAGCTATATGGTCGGCGCCAGGCTGTCGTATGTCGATTTGTCGGTGTTTCAGCTGATCGCCGGCCTGCGCTATGCGTTTCCGCGGCTGATGACTGGCCTGGCCCCGCAATATCGGGGTTTGTTCGACTTGCATGACCGGGTCGCGATTCGGCCGCGGATTGCAGCCTATCTGGCATCCAAACGCCGCATAGCTTTCAATCAGCAGGGAATTTTCCGGCACTACCCGGAACTGGATCAACCATTGTGATCATTGCGTATGTTGCGCATGTTGTGTTAGCGGCAACTAAATCGACGCAAATTGTGCACTATTGCCCACAGTCAATTCGGTAAAGCGCGGGTATAATTTATTGCATGAACCGATCTGACGCCATCAAGAGTATCGCCGCGCAAGCTAGCCAGGGCGAGCTGACTTTCCCTACGAATCTTGACGCCGCACTCAAGATTCAGCGCACGCTGGACGACCCCGATTGCCATATCGAGACCGCCGCCAAGCTGGTGTTGACCGAGCCGCTGCTGGCGGCAAGGACCGTGGCAATTGCCAATTCGGTGGCCTACAACCGCTCCGGCGACCAGATTACCAATGTCCGTACGGCTGTGATGCGTCTCGGTTTTCGAACCATGCAGTCGCTGGCGGCGTCGTTGGTGGTGCGCCAGTTCAGCAGCAAGATTACCGATCCGGCATTGCGCGCGAAAGCAGCAAAGTTATGGGAGCATACCGCCCACGTCGCCGCGCTGGCGCATGTGATCGCGCGCCGGGTCACCCATCTCGACCCGGAAACCGCAATGTTTGCCGCTATCGTGCATGAGGTCGGCGGTTTTTACCTGCTGTCGCGCGCGGAACAATTTCCCGGCTTGCTGGACAGCGATCCGGACGATTGGGTCGATAATGGCGAAGCTGACATCGGCCGCGCCGTGTTGCAAAAACTGGCCGTACCTGATGCGGTGATGTCGGCGGTGGAATCGCTGTGGTACGGCTTTCTGGCGCTGCCGCCGGAAACGCTGGGCGACACATTATTGTTGGCCAACGATCTGGCGCCGGTAGCGTCGCCCTTGCACCAGCGCGCCGGTGCCACCAGCAAGGAATCGGCGTCAACCATCGATTACGCGGTGGGCGAGGGGACCATGCAAAGCATCCTCGAAGAGTCCGCCGACGAGGTGAAGTCGTTGACGTCGGCACTACTGGCTTAGGCTTGCTACTGCTACTGCTACTGCTACTGCTACTGCTACTGCTACTGCTACTGCTACTGCTGCTGCTGCTGCTGCTGCTGCTGCTGTTCTCCGCCTGCCTCGGCGCCGACGCCTCGCATCTACCGTGAGGTCATGCGGCGCAGGCGATCCGGATGATTCCGAACTGTTCTTGCGCAGATCCACGCCATAACGGATCGTCGACCGCTGCTTGTCGCTGATCAATCGCCGGGCCAGGATTCCATTCGACATCAGATCAAGACTGATGCCGGCCTTGTCATTTGATGCGGCGAGTTGTCCTGTTTTATCAAAAACCCGGTGAGCGGTGCGTTGGGCCAGCGGGCACAGCCGACGTTTTCTTGTGCGATCGCCGCCGACCGGCTACCATATTGGTATCGAACAATCGGTACAGTAAATCCTTATGGCAATAAATCAGACGCGTGACGACATGGTCGATTCAATCATTTCGGTGTTCCGTAGCGAAGGCTATGAAGGCGCCAGCCTGGCCAAGTTGTCGGAGGCCACTGGACTCGGTCGCTCCAGCTTGTACCACCATTTCCCGATGGGTAAAGAAGACATGGCCAACGCCGCGCTGGACCGGCTCGGCATCCTGATGGGGGGCGACATCCTCGGGCCGCTGGCCGGACCGGGCAGCGCGCGCCAGCGGTTGGCCGATTTTGGCGCCAAAATTTCCGGCTTTTACGCAGATGGACGCCAGCCTTGTCTGCTGGATGTATTCAGTGTCGGCGACGCGGCGCGGCTATTTCAGGACCGTTTGCGCCAGACTAACCGCGCTTTCATTCAGGCCATCACCGATCTCGCCGCGTCGACCGGCGCGTCGCCGGCAGAGGCGGCGCGGCGTGGCGAAGACGCGCTGATCGCGATCGAAGGGGCCCTGATCGTGTCGCGCGGACTGGCGTCAAGCGATCCGTTTCGCCGGGTGCTGGCCGAGTTGCCGGATCGTGTGCTGGGCACCGAAAAATAATTCTTCAATTTGATTGACAGTCTTTTTTTAAATGATTATTGTACCGATTGTTCGGTACAGAAATGAGCCTGACATCAATCGATTCATTCACCAGCAAAGGCATCGCCATGAGCACCGTAAAACCAGCGGCACCGATCCTCCTGTATCGCCATCCAATCTCCGGTCACGCGCACCGCGTCGAGTTGTTTTTGTCCCTGCTTGGCTTGCCGGCCACGCTGATCGACGTCGACCTGGCCGCTGGGACGCATAAGCAGCCAGCATTCTTGGCCAAGAATATCTTTGCCCAGATTCCAGTGATCGAGGACGGTAATGTCACCCTGTCCGACTCGAACGCGATCCTGGTGTATCTGGCGACCAAGTACGGCGATGAAAGCTGGTTGCCGCGCACGCCGGAAGGCGCTGCCCAGGTCCAGCGCTTCCTGTCGATTGCGGCCGGCGATATCGCGTTCGGCGTCGCCGCCGCCCGTGTAGCGAATATTTTCGGCGCCCCGTTCGATCATGCAACGGTGCAGGCCCGTGCTCATCGTCTGCTCGCGATCTTCGACCAGTTGCTGGCACAATCCCCTTACCTGACCGGGCAACGGCCGAGCATCGCCGACGTCGCCTGCTACAGCTATCTGTCGCATGCGCCGGAAGCTGGCATTGCCCTCGACGCGTATCCGCAGGTTCTGGCGTGGATCGCGCGGATCGAAGCCTTGCCCGGTTTTGTACCGATGTGTGTGACCAGGGTCGGCCTGGCAGCCTGAACGCGGCAGGGCTGATGGACGACATTTCGTTGGTAGTTTCACTTGCAATCCGCTGCGGATAAACCTGAATCGAACGGAAGGAATCATGTCATGGAAACAGATACCACACACACGGTCTCCCCGTTCCATCCGGGCGAGATCAGCATTCAAACCCGGCTCGGCGTACGTGAGCGGATGGAGGCGATCGGACGGCAGGTGATTCGCGCCAGCATGCCGGAGCAGCACCGCCAGTTTTTCCCGCAGTTGCCATTCGTGGTGGTGGCCTCGCTCGATGCGCAAGGGCAGCCTTGGGCATCGATGCTGGTCGGACCACCGGGGTTCTTGCAATCGCCGGATCCGGCACATTTGCGGATCACTGCACAGCCGTGTTTCGGCGATCCACTGAACCAGAATCTGGCCGAAGGCGCGGCTATCGGCCTGCTGGGCATCGAGTTGCACACGCGCCGCCGCAATCGGATGAACGGGACGGTCGAACGGCGCGATCCCGACGGCTGGTCAGTACGGGTGCTGGAGAGCTTTGGCAACTGTCCGAAGTACATCCAGCAGCGCGACACCGTGCTTACCGAGGGTTTGGCGCACATTGCCGCGCCGAAGCCGGTAGCACGCAGCGACCGGCTGGATGCGCGGGCGCAGGCCATCGTCGCCGTGGCCGACACGCTGTTCATCGCGACCAGCTACCAAGCAGGAGATCGGCGCAAACCCGACGACGGCGGTGGCGCAAGCGCCGACCGTGCCGGTGCCGATGTGTCGCACCGCGGCGGCAAGCCGGGCTTCGTCCGGATCGACGACGAGCGGACGCTGAGCTTTCCTGATTTCGTCGGGAATTATTTATTCAATACGCTTGGCAATCTGCTGCTCGATCCACGCGCTGGTTTGCTATTCATCGATTTCAGCAATGGCGATGTGTTGTACCTGTCGGGGCGGGTCGAGATCATTTGGGACGGCGCCGAGCTGAGCCGCTACGCCGGCGCGCAACGGGTGCTGCGCTTTCACGTGCTGCAATCGATTCGGGTTGATGGCGCACTGCCGCTGCGGTGGTCGGCGCCGCAGCAATCGCCGGTGCTCGATGCTACCGGGCCGTGGCAGGAATAAAGGTGGCACGCCGGCAAGTCTGGAATAGGGGCAGGCAAAGAGGAAGCACGGCGTAAGAATGGCGTGACGCAAGTATCACGCCGAGGGACGATCACCAGGTCGTCGCATTGGGCGCCGCTGCTTTAATCCTAAATTCGGATTTAAGTAGGAGTATATGTAAATTTTCCAATTACATACGGCGCATCTTACATACTGCTATATACAGTATATTTTTGCAGCTCGCTGCGCCGACTGACCGCTTCAGTTTTTTCAGCCAGGTCTCAGGCAGGCGACACGCCACCCGCCGGGCTGTCTACGGGAGGTCGCACTCCGTCCGTCACCACCATCCGACTCTGGAGATTGCGCCGATGCCACTGCACCCGCGGCTGATTTGCGACGATTGTCGGCCGCCAGTTAGTCACGCATCAGGCCAGATTCTTGCCAGTATATGAAATATCCCGGCGTTTTAATTGCGGTGATTGGCATCGAGTTAAGGAGTATTAACTCGGATTTGAGCGCTCCCATGCCGCAACCCTGCGACCGCCTTGACAAGCCTTGCAATTAAGGAGGCGCGGCAATGGTTCGGGCTGATTGCGTTATTGGTAGGTATAGGTTGGTAGCGGAGAGCGCGACAATATTTGGGCAACCGCCCGTTGCAGCCGGTCTTCCGTCCGCTTGGCGCGTGACGCGTTAGCCGATCCAGTTAACTCCAGATCGGGGAAATACAGCCGTACCGTCTTGGTTGCGGTGATGAGATCGAGCCGGTGAGCATGCTCGTGTCCGAGGTCTTCCCCTATGTCCCAGACGCATTCAGAGATAACCACGTCATGATCCATGCCGATAGCCTTAGCTTTTGCGGATATGGCCTCGGCACCCGCCAAACGGTCAATCATCATGTCGCTTTGTTTGATCATGATGCCTGCCTCACATTAATACCGGCGACGTTGATGCCCCGAATTAGCCGGCCCGCGCTGCTCGATATGGCGAAAAGTAATGCGTCCCTTGCTCAGATCGTATGGAGACAACTCAAGTGTCACCTTGTCTCCCGCAAGGATCCGGATATGGTTCATCCGCATCTTGCCTGACGTGTAGGCAATAAGCTGGTGGCCATTGTCAAGGTTCACGCGGAAGCGAGAATCCGGAAGCACTTCGGCAACAAGGCCGTTCATTTCAAGAAGTTCTTCTTTAGCCATCATTCATTTCCATATAAAGGGGGCTGCCGTTGCCGAAGCAAGCGGCCACAAGCGGCAATTGTGCATTGAGCTTGTTTGTGACCCGTGGAGGATAAGCCGGCCTGCGAGCAGGTCGCTACGATTTCGCTCTCGTCGCATGCCTCGTCTGCTGGACAGAAATAGAGAGCTTTTAAGGGGCCGCATTAGCGCACCCTCATTGCACGACGGTAGACATTGGGACCGGTCAGCACGCTTGAGGCTCCAACATGCGTGCGACTGAAGACGGTGAAAGATTCGCGGGCTAACGACCAATTTGACAAAGAGGAATCTGCCCAGCGAATCCTCAGTATACCGCATAACCGGAATCGACCCTACGGATGGCGTCAATGGCGACAGCGATCAGCGGTTGCCGTGAAACTTGTCCGTGACCGACATGCAGTGCCGGCTCTGGTCCACGAACTGGAAGGGGCGGCCGGTCCAGTGCCAACAACGCGTTCGTGCGATACGGAGCTTGCCGGCGATCTGAACGATACGGTGTGATGAGACAGATCCTTCAGATGGCGCGCTTAATTGACTGCTGTCGGAACTGAGCCAGTGGCGAACCTACACCCTTGATCGATAAGCCACCGCTTGGCATGACGACAGTCATGCCTTCCTCGGCATGCCGAATCAGCTGCCGCGGCGAGAGAATTTCGCAGTGAGCTGGTTCAACTTCTCGCTGCGTTGGCGTGCGGCCTGATCTGCTTCACGTTGAGCATCTTCGGCTTTACGCTGAGCATCTTCTTCCTTACGCTGGGCCTTGCGCCGCTCGGCATCTTTCTTGATGCGCTCTTGCAGTGTCGTGGAAGCATGGGTGCGATGCGTTTCCGTGACTTCGCCCGCGGTGTTGCCGTCGAGGTCAAATCTGACTGTCGCCTTGGCCATTCCCTTCAGATATCGCAATGAGTTGGTATGAATTCCCAACGCAGTCCGCAGCGCCTTGCGATCAAGCGCCGGGAGCTGCGCGATCAGCTGCTTGTCGATGCCAATAGCCAGTGGCATGCACTCGCGAAAAACCGCGAATTTTTCTTGAAATTCCTTGAGCAGTGCGCGCGCGGACAGGAAAGGGCTGGGAGTAGGATTGGCAGTATTCATCAACAATAATCTGGCATTTGAGGGACTGAGGATATCACGGAGCCGCTCCATACCGCGAACATGAGTGCCTGTTGGACTCTAAACGGACATTCAACAAAGGCGCTGCGGTGATGTGACGCAGATCAGCACACTCGGCTATCTGCTGGGTTTACTGACCGTGGTACGCGACTACCCGGTCTATGGCGGGCTACCGCCGGCCAGAACACGCCAGCGGGTCCCTATGCGGACACCATCACGGTGACGGTGAACTACTGATCTACGGATTAACCCTCAACCGTCCCTCAACTGTGTAGTGACTCCACCAGTCATTGAAATGCTCATTCGAACCTTCGCAGTTGGCCGTTATGAAAAGCTTCCATAACGGCCATTATGCTCGTCCATTTCGAAATAGCCTGATAACCGTAACAGAGCACGATCATGCTTACTTCGGATTTAACTGTGCCCGGATTTCGCCGTTCGGATTGGCTGCACTGTGGACGTTGACGTACAGATTGCCTGCCATATAACTGTCGTATTGCGCATCGGTCAGTACCGCGCCTGTCGGAACAGCAAATGAGTTGTCGGCGCCTTTTGTCAGCGGAATGATGACCGGGCCATTGGCGCCGGCAGCGCCTTGGTGGATATGGGCGGCCATCGCTTCGATGCCTGTGGTCATGATACTGCCACGTACCGATTTATCTGCTGACACCGTAATCGTGCCATTGCCAGTGGCGGTGGTGTTGACCGGTGGAACTTCATGGCTGCCGTCCAGTTTGATGGCGGTCATGCCTTGCATCTTGCTACTATCCGACATGGCTGGCGCCTTGTCGCTATCCGACGTGCCCGCTTTCGAGGCGCAGCCTGCCGCCACCATGACGGTCAGCACGCTCAATACGACAGGCATCATTTTTCTCGACATGGTATTCATGTGCGTCCTCCTAGGTTGAAAAGAGTGCGCCGGCTTCAGAGCCGACCCGTCAGCAGCATGATGAGCAGAATCACGACCACAATTCCAACAATCCCGCTTGGATAATAGCCCCAGCTTCGACTGTGGGGCCAGCTCGGCAGCGCGCCGATCAGGATCAGGACCAGGATGATTAGTAGGATTGTTCCGATACTCATGTGAGCCTCCTATGTTTATTGGATTGCCGACAGCAGCTCATCGGCATTTTTTTTACGGCGGAATACATGGCACTAATGGAACCGTACGAGCCAGCAGACAAAACAACTTACGCGATAGACGATGTAGGCCAACAAGTAACAGCCCACCAGGCATCGCCAATACCGATTCTGCAGTCGTTCCCAATGGGAGCAGCGCAACGGGCAGCGAACATCGGGCCCGCCTATCGCCGCCCGCCGGGCCGGGTAGTTTTTTTCAGAAAATCAGCGATCGGCCAGGTTTTTACGCAGACCTATTTGCCATATTTCAACTTGGCCTCGGCAACGCATCCATCCTTGGCAGGGCCGGCCAAAGCGTCGCATTTTTCGATCGCCACTTTGTAGTCTGCATCGCGCTTATCCTGCGTCGCGTCCGATTTCACTTCCTTGATTTTCTGGCTGGATTTTGCGTCGACGACTGCCTTGGTGTGCACTGCCTTGGCTTCTTTGATACAGACGTCTTTGGCATTACCGCTTTGGGCTTTGCATTTCTCTTTGGCCACCGAATAGTCTGCATCTGCCGCGGCAATGCGCGCCTTCATGTGCGCTTTGGGGGTATTTTTGTACTGGGCTT
>NZ_JBHRTP010000005.1:0-53182 GCF_042646465.1 Pseudundibacterium arcticum | reverse complement strand
GATACTGAATATCACCTCGGTTCACGAGGTGATCGCATGGTCAGGCTATAGCGCCTACACGGCGAGCAAGGCTGCGCTGTCGATGCTCACCAAGAACCCTTGCCCAGGAAGTGGCCCCGCATGGCGTGCGTGTGCTGGCAAAAGGTCTGGGCGCCATCAAAACCGCGATCCTCGTTTTCACGGGTACATTCAGCAAGCACATTGTAGATTTGAAATTGTCCTGGAAAGAGCGCGCGCACAGACAAATGACGGGCAGAATGTTGTGACCGCTGAGCGGGTGTCGATAGTCGGAGATGCGAAGCCCATGGGTACGTCGCCGGAGTTGATTACGCGGCATCTTCAATCCTTCGGATGCCAAATAATATCTTGCGCTCGGCAATTTCGTTCTATCGGCTTGTACCGGAACGAGCCCGTTATGTCGCAGGAGTCGGTCTGATGGGGCGGCTTGAAAAAGGGGCTATTCCGGACGTCAATCGTCGGACTAACGACATCACAACCTCATCCTGCCCGGTGAAAAAGTGGACAAGGAAGCGCGCCAGGATGCTAATTTCATTCGTTTCAGGATAATTGTTGAATCCCTGCCAAGACCCATCCACCTTGTCCAGACATCGGTTTGGACAGATTCCAGACTTCGGTGAATGGTTCAGCCGGTGCATTCTCGGCCTCCTTGATCATGCCGGAGAACTTCACGGTGGCCAGATAATCGCTGCCCAGGGTTTCGACCCCCATCAATTCGGCATTCAAAGTCACCGCATCGGTATTGTTCGGAGATGTGCCACGCTCCTGGATTTGCATCTTCAACTCGGCAAACATTTCCGGCGTCGCGAATTCACGGATATCGTTGATGTCCGCCTTATCCCATGCCGCTTGCAGGCGGATAAAGTAGATCTTTGCATTGCGCAGGAACGCGGGCACATCGAAATCGGCTGGCACGCCAAATGGCGCGACGTTGCTCGCGGCAGCGACCGGTACCGACTGCAACGCGACTGGTTGCGCACCGGTCGTTTCGATGCGGGAACCGATTTCCGGAGTGGAAACAGAAGGATACCCCGCTGCATAGGCAGAGGCATTATTGCCATCGCTCTTGCGGCGGAACATGCGGATGATGAACATCACCGCAATCGCCAACAGCGCGATCATCAGGATGCTACCGAATGCGCCGCCAAGGCCAAAATGCGACATCAGTGCGCCCAGCCCGAGTCCAAGCAAGGCGCCGCCCAAAATGCCGCGCCATGGACTGGCCGGTTTCGGCGGCGTTTGGGGTGCGGCAGCGGGAGGCGCAGCAGGTTTTGCCGGACTCGCGCCCTGGCTCGGCGCTTGGGCCGGAGGACGGTTCAGGCTTTGAGATTGCTTGCCAAACGAACCGCCGCCGCCCAGGCGCTTCGCTTCGGCGGTGATCGACAATGCACTGGCCATCACCAGCAATGCGATAAAGAATTTTTTCATGCGGAACTCCTAGAGTTTGATTCCGGTATGCGAGGGATAGTCGTAGCTTCGGTGCAATTTGGTGCGCTTCCCCAGTGCTAATATCACATGAGCCACCTACCCAGTTAATTTAGAGTACAACGGTAGCATTCAACATGCAGAACAGAAAGCAGGAAATTATTAGCACAGCAGTCATCATAGCGCCAGAAGACGCAACGAAGGGCGACTGGAGATGCGACTTCTGGCGCGTCCGAATCCGGAGGTTGTGGCCCTCATGCACCGCCGCAAGTTCTGTGCGGCTGAGAAGTATCGCATTCTCAACCTGGCCGACAATTGCACCAGCCCCGGCGATATCGGAGCGCCGTTGCGGCGCGAGGGAATTTCCTCTCCGCATTTGGCCCGTTGGCGCAGGCACCGCAAAAACATCCGAACTGGCCATGGTGGCCGAGCAAAAGCGCGGCGGTATCCGGCCAAAAGGGCAGGGCAGACCTACGGCGTTGAATACGGACCCCAAGATTTCTTCACTCGTTGGCAGGGTTGCGGCCTGCTCAGTTGGTCAATGAGTAACAATTTGTAATGCCCGTCATCAACTTTGCGTGGCAGTACGTTTTTGGGGCAATGGCAGACGCCAGAAACCGCCAACGACGAGGGAGAGACGCATGACCACATTTACAAAGGCTGTCGCAGTGACTGTTATCACGATGATTTTTGGCAGCGCAGCTATAAGCGCGTTCGCTGCCGATACACACTGGCAAAAGAAACACCCACGCCGCGAGCAGGTCAACAATCGCCTTCAAAATCAGAACCGGCGCATTCACAATGAAGTAAAAGAAGGGGAGCTGATACGCGGTCAAGCGCAGGCATTGCATAAGAAGGATCGTCAGATTCGCCAGGAAGAGCATGCCATGGCCTCACGAAACGGCGGCCATATCACCAAGCAAGAACAAAAAACACTGAAACAACAGGAAAATGCGGTCAGCAAACAAATTGGTAAATAATTCTTGTCTTCAATCCGATTGAGACAGCGCACGTGTAAAACAGGGGGCCACCTGCCATAGCGGGTGTTCTCCCATGCTCAATTGAATAACAATTAACAGGGATCAACAATGAAACGTATGCTGAACGTGCTCTTTTTAGCTGCCGCCGCGATGGCGATAGTCGGTTGCACGACCGTCGTAAGAGAGCGGACCGTGGTCCGCGAGCAGCCGCAAAAAGTCGTCGTCAAACAGATGCCGGCTCCCATTCAGGAAGTGATCAGCGCGCAGCCCGCTCCAGGTTATGCTTGGGTACCTGGACACTGGGTGTGGCGCAATACTGGCTGGTTATGGCAAGCGGGTCATTGGTATCAGGGCGCAGTGCGTCCGATGCCTACCGTCATTGTCGAGCAAATCACCGTTGCGCCAAGTCCTGCGCATTTCTGGATTCCTGGCCACTGGCAGTGGGAGGGCGGGGACTGGGTCTGGCGCAAAGGGCACTGGGCAGCTTAAGGTTTGGCAATCGCGATTGCACGATATTGTCCGCCAGTGACTTTCTAGCGCGAACAATGGAATGCAACCGCGATCACTAACCGAAATTTCGCAAAAAAATGATCGACGGTGGCTCACACTTGCACAATTCGACTTCCGCCGCTCAGCTAGTGGTCTGCCGTTTCCTGCCTATCCGCGAAACTATGTGGCTTTGGACGACGTCCGCGCGGCCGGCAACCAGGCGGCGGAACGCCACCGTTCGGAGCTGGCCACGCGCCAGGAACCACTCGGAGATCTAAGGCAGAAAACAGGCATGTTGGAGGGTACGGCGTGCGCCTTATGAACTGTACCTCGCAGCCCTTCATGATTATAAAAATAGGGGGTATCAGTTAAAACAGGCAGGTTCTCTCAGGTATTGCTTGCTGTTTTAAAAATACACTGGGAAGTATGTGTGGGAACATGCGGCGTTACGAATTGCGACTCAGGGCCACGGATTGCACCTTACGGCCTTGAAAGAGGGGCGTCCACTCCATTAGAACCCTAAGCATTGGCTCCTCTAGGGATTGGGCCGTTCGTTGCCACTTCACAATAGCCTGAACGACTTAGCAGGTTTTGCCGCCGTCAACCGAATATCTCCCGCGGCGTTTTTAAGCTATGTCGCTACCAATACAGATTGTGAAACCCGACCAGTTGAAGGATTGAAAATGAAAAAGCTACTTGGCATTGCTGCACTCATCCTGGCATTTACGCCGCTCGCACAAGCGCAGAACAGCGGTGCGGGACTACCCTGGTCATCCAGACGCCCGTAACGATCGACAGATGGAATCCTACGACCATGGAACCGTCATGCATCACGATTATGACCGTGCGAAGCATGTGCGTCATGCAAAGCATCTTCATCATTATGTGAAGCACCATCACGATGTCGTACACACAAAGTAGTCTGCCGCAAATGCACCGGCCTAAAATGCTGTCGTAATATACCAGTCGATGCGGTCAAGTAAGCCGTGAGGGTCGTTTGATCGGCGTAGATGTCACGTCGGCTAAAAATGACGCCAAATAACTAAAATCTTGAAAGGAAAGGCCATGAAATTATTCTTGCGATCGCTTGCCCTGAGTGCTGGATTTCTGTTGTCCGCCCATGGCTTCGCTCAAACTTATACTGCAACGCCCCCGACAAAGCCTGCAGCGTCGGTACCGGCGCCCGCAGCAACCACTGGAGCGATGACGGCAAAGCCTGCGGCACCTGCAACGACTGACGCGATGACTGCCCCGGCGAAGAAGGCAACAAACTCCACGAGCAAAATGCCAGCGACAGCAGCGTCAGGCGGCGGTGACGGCAAGGTATGGGTGAATACCGCTTCCAAGACATATCACTGCCCTGGAACCAAGTACTACGGCAAAACCAAGGCCGGTGAGTATATGACCGAAGCCGACGCCAAGGCCAAAGGCAATCATCCGGATCACAAGAAGGTCTGTTCGTAAGTCTAGTGTTATACGTGTTGCGGTCAATAGACCGGTGACCGAGATGCCGAAACTGGACGGCCCAATGCTACCAATTCCAATTCTGGCAACAGTTCACAAGCGTGATGCTTGGGTCATCGAAATCTCGGCACATGGGTGAAAATTGGATCGGCGCCAACATTCGTCCTCAAGTTTGAATCGTGCGTGCGACCAGCAACCATAATCTGGATTGACAGATCAGTTGCGACAGTGAGTCAACTGAAAGTTCTCGACCCCTTCATACGAATTCATCATTCGAGCCAAACAATCATGAGCCCGCAAGAAACCCAATCGCTACAGGATTTTCTGAATCAACTAACCCAGGTGCGAGGCATTGCGAAAGATCCGCAAGCCGATGCACTGATTGCAAGCGCCATTGCGCAACAACCGGACGCAGCCTACCTCCTGGTACAACGTGCACTGCTGATGGAGCAAGCGCTCAATATCGCAAAAACACAAATTGCTGCGCTGCAGAACCAGATACAGGCATCGCAGTCGGTGCCAGCACGCAGCTTCCTCGATCCCAATGCATGGGGTAGCACTCCGGTTGCCGCATCTCGGCCAGCAGCAGTCCCGATGATGCCGAGTGCTCCCGCTCCAATGCAGACACCCGTTATGCAAAGCGCGGCTCCAGCAGCATCTCCCGGGTTCTTCGGAGGTGGCGTTGGGAGCATGCTCGGCACCGTCGCAGCGACCGCTGCTGGCGTGGCTGGCGGTGCGTTCCTATTCCAAGGGATCGAACACCTGATGCATCCCAGCGGTGGCACCGGATTGATGAATCAACCAGGCATGGCGCCGTTAGCGGCACCTGTGGAGAACACCACGGTCAATAATTATTACGGAGCCGATACGGCAACGGATGACAGCACAAGCGTGGATGATGTTGCTACCGACGACTGGAGTGGAGATGATGGATCATCCGTGATTTGAGTAAGCGCTCAGCATGGATGCAATGATGGAGGCGCAAGTCCTCCCATAACCCGACCCGACCACAGAGAGCGTAGTGAAGTGCAACTACGAAATGGCTAGCGATCGCATGGAAGAAGCGGCTTCCGACCGCAATTGCAACGCCAATACGCTGGCGGCGTATGCTTTGTGAGAATTTGACCCATATCATAAAAAATGACATCGACCCGGGTATAAGAAGACTCAGAGGCGGTCGAGCACCTGAAATTTTCAAGATTGATTAATACCGCCTTAATTCTTAATAGCTTTGGAGAGATTTCATGACCAGTCGTCGCGAGTTTATTATTAAATTTGGCCTGGGGAGCGCTGCATTGGTAGCCAGTTACGGCACGGCCCAAGGTGCCATGGCCCAAGGCGCTATGGTCGCCGAGAACGATGCCCAAGCTATAGCGCTAGGCTATAAGGCGGATGCCAACAAGGCGGACAAGGCAAAATTTCCCAAGTATGCAGCTGGCCAGCAATGTAGCAATTGCGCACTGTACCAAGGAAAAGCCGGTGATGCGGCCGGTGGGTGCCCGCTGTTCGCTGGCAAGCAGGTATCGGCTAAAGGCTGGTGCAGTGCTTGGGCCAAGAAGGCCTGATACCAGACCTGCACGTAGCTAGATGCAATGATCGCATCGCATGTTCTCGGTACTGAATTGGTAACAGCTTGCCGGTCGATGCTGGTCAGCAGCGCCCCATAATCAGCGGGGCGGATCATGGCAAGAGACGGTGAGGTCAGGTAGAGCGCGCCAATGGCAGGAACAACAGTGGCAATACGTCATCTCCATGAATATCTCCACGGCTGGCGCGCCGCGCGGGACACGCGATCAGTTGCGCTGAGGCACGCAGATCGCACCAAACTGGAGGGAGAGTGGTAGCAGGCGTAGCGTAAAATGAGACCGGCGAATGTAGGTAAAATCAGAGCTCATCGAGGGTCGCAGAGAGATGTCATGACCTTAAAAAATATCTGGATTCTGATTAAAGCCGCCGCCTCATCTTGGGTCGACGACTATGCGCAAAGCATGGGAGCGGCACTGGCTTATTACACCATGTTCTCGATTGCACCGTTATTGCTGATTGTGATTTCGATTGCCGGACTAATCTTTGGTGTCGAGGCCGCGCGCGGCGAAATTGTCGGGCAATTGCAAGAACTGATGGGGCCGCAAGGCGCGCAGGCCGTGCAAGGTTTGCTCGAAAGCGTAAGCAAGCCGACCGAAAGCGTCACCGCCACGCTGGTCGGGGGAATTCTGCTGTTGATTGGTGCGACAACGGTATTTGGCGAATTGCAGGCTGCGCTGGATCGTATATGGCGTGCGCCAAAAAGAAACAAGGGGGGAATCGGGAGCTTGCTGCGTGCGCGCCTATTGTCTTTCGGCATGATCATGGGTATCGGTTTTTTGTTGATGGTATCGCTGGTGGTCAGTGCGGCGCTGGCCGCACTGGGGAAATTGTGGGGCCCACTGTTCGCAGGATGGGAAATCCTTGCGCACCTAATTAATTTTGTGGTCAGCTTCGCATTTATCACGATCTTGTTTGCAATGATCTACAAATTCATGCCGCGGGTGAAGGTGGACTGGGCGGACGTGTGGATCGGGGCCGCCGTGACCGCTCTGCTCTTTACGATCGGAAAATTCCTAATTGGGGTCTACATCGGCAAGAGCGGTATGACTTCGGGATTTGGTGCCGCGGGTTCGCTGGTCGCCGTGCTGGTGTGGGTGTACTACTCCGCCCAGATATTTCTGATGGGTGCGGAATTTACTTGGGCTTATGCGCTGACATTCGGATCGCGGAAGGAGCATCCTCTCCCTGCCGCTGCGCCCACCGTTCCTAGCCAGACGACAAAAAAGCAGGCTGACAAAAACATGATTGAGGCAAAGCAGGCGGCGATAGAGGAGAACCTCAGTAAAAAGAATGAAAGCGGCACGTCGGAAGCTAAAAACTAAAGTTCGTCGCACGGCTGTTCAGCCCTGTGCTGTAAGCTTAAATACAGCGGGCCTTGCCGAGCGGTTAGCGTTGCGCAGCGGTGAATAGCCGGCATTCGCCGGTAGCCAACTTGCGCCGACATCGTGACCGCGCCACTTCGATAAATCATCCATTCCAATTGCGACTGCATGTGCAGCACTATCTATCCTGGCACACAAAAAAGAATCGCACGCCAAATGACAAAAGATCTATGAACAAACCAAACCGGCCGCAATCTCTCCAGAACTGGCTAAAGCGTATGCCGACGCCGACTACCACGTGGCCGACCCGCGCGCGTACTTCACCATGCGTCCCGGCCAATACTCGCCGGAACTGATGTCGCTGTAAACTTAACTGCGGAAATATCTCAGCCAAAGAAACGAATTCGTGCGGCGCGAAGAGCGCTTCTCAATCCAGGTGACCTCAGGTGCACGGACTTCGTATACCGTTGCAATCATTGCTCTTTGTCAACCGCGCGGTCATGCCGCCATCTGCTTTTTTCCAAAGCAACCATCTTCCCGCTTACAATCTCCATTACCACTGCCCGATGGGCCGGTTCGGCACAACAGGTTTATAAGCCGCTGTTCGACCCCTGGACTGTTGAAATTGCGCTTGAGCGGCGGATAAATGCGGCAGGCTCATTCAAGGAAAAATTTCGATGAACGAAGAGAATGCGAAGTCAATAGCACTTAAAGAAACTGACTATTGTTACGTCCTCGCGTGTGCGTGGGAAGGCAAGGCAAACGACTCCATCTGCCTTGAGCGAATCTTTACCAAAGGTCGCTGCGAGGAAATTCGCTTGGCCTGGTGGAAAGATGGAAAGCAGACTGCGCGCCCCGCTGACATCGATGCTCCAAATTGGATTCCCCTGTTTGCAGAGGCCATAAAAGTCGGCGTATTTACCGAAGCCGAACAACTTGGCATGCTGAAAGCACTGCTGAAGTGACTAGCCATATTGTTTGGCGGACCGTCAAACGCTGGCTTTTATCGACCGCTGAACTCAAAATATTAGACGACTCCACTTTCGCGAAAAGGCTTGTTCATGGCTATCGGTTGGCTTGCGGTATTGCGGGGTGTTCCCTGGGCTGATGTCATCAGCAATGCGCCCATCGTCGCAGATGGGGCGAAGAAGCTGTGGAACGCTGTCGCAAAGAAATCTCCATCGCCGGAGCTACCAGCCGCAACTGCGCAGCCTACACTTTCATCCGAAGCTCAAGCTATCGCGATACTCCAAGCGCAACTCGCTGCGGTAGAGGCCGCTGCGTCTGACTTGCACAATCAGATGCTCGCGTCCTCCGAACTGATCAAGGCCCTCGCCGATCAGAACACTCAACTGATCAAGCGCGTCGAGGCCAATCGGAACCGCGTTCTATGGCTAGCAGGGGCTACCGTCGTTCTAGGTGCCGTCGCTGCGGCCAACTTGATCCTGACGCTCGTCCGCTAATGTCGCCTAAGGTGCGAATACATCGGGATCGTCCCCCCCACCTGCCTTTGATACTCCTGCGGCTCCAGGATGACTGGCATGCGCTTTTCTTCGCCCGGCTTTGTGGAAGCGCTGCATCAGCGGACGATGGTCTGGAGTGATGATGGCTGAGCACCAACGGTTTCGAGATCGCCGCAAGGCCAGCGGAAATCGGCGCCTTTGCATCGAACCCTTCTGCCAGCCAGTTGCCGCTGTTCAACAGTAGAAGATCTGCATAATCAAGACCTGCGCAATCATTTTACGTTTGGCCATTCTTGACTTACAATCCTTTTTCTTTTTTCCGTAGTCCCAATTATTCAAATACCGAATGTAAACACATTTTATTGATTGTTAACAGGCCAGTTATCGGTAAGCACGCTGGTTCACGAGCTGGAAGCCAACCTCGGGTTGCGCCTGTTCGACCGCCATACCCGACTATTGCGCATCACCCAGGCCGGCGCCGAGCTCTTGCCCTTGATGAAGAAGGCAGTGTCCGATATCGACAGCGTGATCCTGAGCTCGAACGAACTGAAAACTCTGGGGCGCGGGCGCGTGTCGATTGCGGCATCCTCGGTGCAAGCAGCCTTATTGTTGCCGCGCTTCATTAAGCAGTTTTATATCGAGTACCCGGACGTCAAGGTAGAGTTGTATGACGTGGCGGAGCACGAGGTGCCGAAGATGGTGTGCTCGGGCGAGGTCGACTTCGGTATCGGTACAGAATCCGGCAATCGGCTTGATCTCGCGGCGCACCTGTTGTCGGCAGACGCCTTTGTTGTCGTAATGCGCGCGGACCACGCACTTGCGCGCAAACGCGAGCTTCGTTGGCAGGGCTTGGTCCATGTTCCGCTGATCGGCCCGCGCCAAGGTAACCCGATTCGCGAGCGGCTCGACAGTGCTCTGGCGACCGAGGGAATCGTTCTCTCGAATATTGGCCTCCCAGGGCTTTTTCAAGCCCCGGTCTATGTGCAACCGCGTCCCGTCTATGTGCAGCCAGAACCGGTTTATGTACAGCCGGAACCGGTCTACGTGGAACCAGAGCCGGTCTATGTGGAAGCACGTCCTGTCTATATTGAACAGGAACGTGAACACGACTGGCGTGAGCAGCATCGGCACGAACGACATCACCATGAAGACCGTCATGACGAACGCCATGGCCATGATAATGGCGAGCACCGTGGGCATGACGATTAAACGCTCGTGCCATGCCTTTGCGTCTGCGCACTGATCCCAACAAATTGGCACACTAGTCGGACTGCAGGTATGAGCGGTTTTCGTGATTTTGTCCGCTGCTAAATGGCAGTTACCCATGTAAAATTGCCGCCTCGCGACTTATACCCAGTTAGGGCTACTTGGAGAGATCTTGAAACAGAAAAGGTGCGCCCATTGTGGTGATTACAAGAGCAAAGGGCACAATTATTGCCGGATGTGCGCGTTTCATCTCACAAAAGGCTTCGTTCAATACCCACGAGTGGCCGTTACATACCTATCAAATGAGAAATTTTGCGGCCACTGTGGTCAAACAAGAGCAAATTGCACGTGTGTTTGATCAGTATTCGTCTGGCAAAAGGATCGTCGTATAGAAGCCTAGCAATGGCGCACAGCGTAGCAAGCAGCGACGTACATTCCGTAATTTAATGAATAGGAAAAGCGATGAAAAAATCAATCACAGCAGCATGTTTGGTATCCGGTTTGTTGATGGCCGGAGTCGGATCTTATACCCTAGCACAGGAATCGCACCCAGCGACCAAGGTTGGTGCGGAGGCATCCCAAAGTCATTCGAAGGATCCGGTCGTCGCGACACAAAAACGCCTTGCTGAACTGAAGCAGAAGCTCAACCTCAAACCAACCCAACTAGCGGCGTGGGAGACGTTCTCGAATGCGTTAATTGCTCAGGCAAAAGCGCACGCGCAATCCAGAGAAAAAATGCAAGGCGCGTTTAGTCGAGACTACGAAAATATGCCGACGCCTGAAAAAATCGAAAAGATGGCTGCCATGATGCGTTCGAATGCCGACAGCCTCAGCAAGACCGCTTCCGACACCAAGATTTTTTATGATGTGCTGAGCGTAGAGCAAAAAACGATTTTCGATCTCTTCTCGAAGAACGCATGGAACAGAAGGATGAGCGAACACATGCATCACGACATGGGTTAAGCATTGGCTCCTCCTGAGATTGAGCCGTTGCGTTGCCACTTCGCAATAGCCTGAACGACTTAGCATATTTTGCCGCCATCAACCGAATATCTCCTGCTGCGTTTTTAAGCTATGTCGCTGCTAATGCAGATTGTGAAACCCGACCAGTTGAAGGATTGAAAATGAAAAATCTGCTTGGCATTGCTACACTCATCCTGGCATTTACGCCGCTCGCACAAGCACAGAACAGCGGTGCGGGACTACCTGGTCATCCAGACGCCCGTAACGATCGACAGATCGAATCCAACGACCGTGGAACCAACGTCCATCACGATCATGAAGGAGCGAAGCATGTACGTCATGCAATGCATCATCATGCGAAGCACCATCACCACGCCGCTCAAGCAAAGTAGTATGCCGCACGTGCACCGGCCGGAAACCCGTTCGCAATTTGCGAGCCGGTGCGTCCAAATAAGCTGTGATAGCCTGTAGACCGACGTAGATTTTTCGTCGGTCACAAATGACGTCAGATAACCAAAAATTTTAAGAGGAAAGACCATGAAATTATTCTTGCAATCGCTTGCCCTGAGTGCCGGATTTCTGTTGTCCGCCCATGGCTTCGCTCAAACTTACACCGCAACGCCCCCTACAAAGCCTGCAGCGTCGGCACCGGCGCCCGCAGCAACCACTGGAGCGATGACGGCAAAGCCTGCGGCACCGGCAACGACTGACGCGATGACTGCCCCGACGAAGAAGGCATCAAATTCAACGAGCAAAATGCCGGCGACAGCAGCGCCAGGCGGCGGTGAGGGCAAAGTATGGGTGAATACCGCGTCCAAGACATATCACTGCGCTGGAACCAAGTACTACGGCAAAACCAAGGCCGGCGAATACATGACCGAAGCCGACGCCAAGGCCAAAGGCAATCATGCGGATCACAAGAAGGCCTGTTCGTAGGTTTCCGGCGTTGTGTGCGTCGCACGATTGCGGCATTGCTACAGATTAGTAAAAATGAAGGAGTGGCCGTCGAGCCACTCTTTTTTTCGCCAAGCTTTCAGGCCTTGGCATGTGCATCCAACAAAAAATGACCTTAATCGGTCCTTTTTGTTTTTGCGCAATACACGTACAAGTTTGCAGCAGCATTGTTGATTATCGTGTCCCTCAAGCAACGTGGTTTCCTTAGAGGCATAGGGCATGTTGGCGACGAAGAGAATCCTGATTCTATCGGCTGTCCTGTTGACGGTGCCGCCCGCCCGTGCCGACAAAAATACGGGTGATGATCCACTCTTTCTCGTTGCTCCGGAGCTGCCACATGACGCGCAGATTCGATTTGAAAACTTGGGCACAGGATGGGTTGGTCCGGTTTACAGACGGAGTCGCTTTGAGTCCTCATTCAAACGCGAAATCCAGGATGTTCAAGGAAAAGATGTGCGCTTTGCGGTGGATCCTCTCGTCGGGTTGCACTGGGACGCTACCGGACACCGCCCGTCGCTTGCATATCAGTTCACCGACAATGGGGTCATGCACTTCCGGGGGGCAAGGCACGGAGCATGGGTAAACGCGATCTGGAGCTTCTAATTTGCTGACGGCCAACCCAATAGACGCCAACTTGAAGAGACCAACTATGCCCAACGCGAATATTGCCGCTCGCTCGATTGCAAACAACTAGCTCCACGTTAAACAAGTAACGGTTCTTTTACACGAAAGAAATTCAAATTGACAAATGATGATGTCGACCGCAAGCGCATGCGCATCGCGTTAATCGCCAACATCGGAATGTTTTTCATCGGTATAGTTGGATGGTACATTGCCGATTCGACTGGCTTGTTGGCCGACGCGTTTGATATGCTTGCCGACGCATCAGGATACGTAGTTGCCATGGTTGCGATTGGACGTTCGTCGCAATTTCAGAATAACGCAGCACGTTGGAACGGCTCAATGTTGATTCTATTGGGCGTCGGGGTGATCGGCGAAGTCATTCATCGCGTCATCAGCGGAAGCAACCCCCAAGGCTTAGTAATTATCGCGTTTGCCCTATTGTCGCTTGCCGTAAATGGCGGCGTACTTGCGATGCTCGCCCCGTATCGAAATACCGAAGAGATGCACCTTAAGGCAACATGGAAAGATACACGTGCTGACGTATTGGTCAACATAAGTGTGCTGTTATCCGGCACGGCGATTGCCATATCTGGCTACCGACACATTGATCTGATAGTTGGATTTGCTATCGGCTTGTATGTCATCAAGGAAGGTATCGAGATTTTCGCCGAAACCAATGGCGACTAATAATCCGATCTAGTCGAGACGAAATCTGACACCGAGTGTACAGGTGACTGTCTATGGCCCCAACCGGATGGATTTCGGTTGAACGTACTTTAATCTCCATGCAGATCACGTGCATAATATTGGACTGACCAATTTTTCTTCGCTGCTATAGGAGCAACAATCATGAGCCCGCAAGAAACCCAATCGCTACAGGATTTTCTGAATCAACTAACCCAGGTTCGAGGCGTTGCGAAAGATCCGCAAGCCGATGCACTGATTGCAAGTGCCATTGCGCAACAACCGGACGCGGCCTACCTCCTGATACAACGCGCACTGCTGATGGAGCAAGCGCTCAATATCGCAAAAACACAAATTGCTGCGCTGCAGAACCAGATACAGGCAACGCAGTCGGTGCCAGCACGCAGCTTCCTCGACCCCAATGCATGGGGTAGCACTCCGGCTGCCGCATCTCGGCCAGCAGCAGTCCCGATGATGCCGAGTGCTCCCGCTCCAATGCAGACACCCGTTATGCAAAGCCCGGCTCCAGCAGCATCTCCCGGGTTCTTCGGAGGTGGCGTTGGGAGCATGCTCGGCACCGTCGCAGCGACCGCTGCTGGCGTGGCTGGCGGCGCGTTCTTATTCCAAGGGATCGAACACCTGATGCATCCCAGCGGTGGCACCGGATTGATGAATCAACCAGGCATGGCGCCGTTAGCGGCACCTGTGGAGAACACCACGGTCAATAATTATTACGGAGCCGATACGGCAACGGATGACAGCACAAGCGTGGATGATGTTGCTACCGACGACTGGAGTGGAGATGATGGATCATCCGTGATTTGAGTCGGTGTTGGCACCGATGCAATCTTGACCGTTGTACCGGGATCTTATTGGCTCAAGAACAGGCCTTCAGAATTTTTGCAGGCCCAGAGATGACTTGGCTTTGTCAAGAGGCAGTCCATTTTCGGCATCTAGTCCTAGTCGGTAGCCGGAGGTCTTTACCCCCCAGCCCAGCACCAACCGGCATGCCGACGCGCACGTTGTTCAGATTGAATCAGAGCGGCGGATAAACCTTGTTCGTTAGAACTTATGTTCAATCTTTTTGCGCCGTCCTCGTTCAAAGCCAAAGCACCACGCTGGGTAGCTATTGATTCGGAACGATTAAGTATTGAATTTATGTTCTGCGTTCCCAAATAGTTTGCATGGATAAAGAAAACGCAAGAATGCAAACATTATTGGAGCTGCACACCAGGCGCAAGCAGGTGGTGCGATTACATCGCAAAGGTTTGGGCGTGATGCAAATTGTGCAGTTGTCGGGATTGAGCTGGCCGGCGGTACGGGCAGCCTTGACGCTATTTGAGCAAGGGGGCTGGAATGCCCTGAAGCCCAAAGCACGTGGCAAGGAATCGGGCACTGGCCGGGCACTGACTCGTGAGCAAGAACACCGCATACGCGGGATTATTTGCGACAAGCGCCCGGAGCAAGTGAAGATGGATTTTGCACTATGGAATCGTGGTGCGGTGACCATTCTGATTGAACGCGAATGCGGCTTGAAACTGACCATTCGTGCCGTAGGCAATTACCTCAAGCGCTGGGGCATGACGCCGCAAAAGCCGATCAAGCGCGCCTATGAACAAAAGCCGGAAGCGGTGAAGGCATGGCTCGATGAGCAATATCCTGCCATTGAGGCGCGTGCCAAACCCGAGAGAGCAGAGATTCACTGGGGTGATGAGACGGCCGTCGTCAACACCGATGTGCGTGGTCGTTGCTATGCGCCGCGTGGTCAAACACCGGTGGCCTACGCGGTTGGCGGAACACGGCAAAAGTTGTCGATGATTTCTACCGTCACCAATCAGGGCAAAGCACGCTGGATGATCATTGACGAGAACTTCAATGCAGACAAGCTGATCGAGTTTCTGGCTGCGCTCATCAAAGATGCAAAGAAAAAAGTATTCCTGATTCTGGATAATTTGCGGGTCCATCACAGCAAGGCGGTAAAGGCGTGGCTGGAAGAACACAAGGCGAAGATCGAGGTGTTTTACCTGCCCAGTTACAGCCCGCAATTGAACCCGGATGAACGACTCAATGCCGATCTCAAATACGCCCTGGGCTCGACTGTTGCGATGCGCACAAAATCCACGCTATGGAACGCCACAGCCGAATACATGACGATGCTTGAAAAATCACCGGAACGCGTTAAATCTTATTTCCAGGATCCGCGCGTTCAATATGCCGCATAGAGACTTCACCGTTCCGGATCAATAGTAATCGTACTTGGGGAACGGGAAAGGCGTTGAGCAATGGATCGGGTGCTGCAAAGGTCATCGCGCATGGTCATGACGACAGCGCGCTCCTGTGTAGATAAATGACAATAAATTTTTTACATCGCAGCACCTTACAGCAGAAGGTGTTGCACTTGGTTTTTGAGGCTGCCTAGTAAGAAAACGGGCCGCAAGCGCGGCCCGTTCAAATACTGGCAATTTATTTTTTATTTCGCCGCTGCTTTTTTTACGACCTGCGTCAACTGGTCCGAGGCTGCGGCGACATGGGCGCCCGTCGCTTCGACGGCTTGTTTTGCGGCGCTGTTCATTTGCTCGTAACCGGCATGTGCGTTCGTGATGGACGATTTCAGCATTGCCATCACGTTTTCAGAACCGGCTGGCGCGCTCTTTGCGATGTCGTCCACCAGGGCGCTTACCTTGCTCTGGACTTCGGCGACTTGCGCGTCGGCGACCTTGGAAAACTCCGCTTTCGTGGCGGACACGATGTCCGTCAACTGACGGCCGTAGGCAGCGACTTTTTCAGTGTTGGGCGTAGTGTATGCAGTTGCCAGAGAGAAGAAGGCTTGCGGGTCTTTCGCTGCCAACAAATCCTTTGTTGCGGCTGCCGTGTCGGCGGCGGATGCTTTGGCAACCGCCATGTTCAATGCAACAAGCTTTTCTGTTCCGTGCATCGCGATGCTCGTCAGCGCGCTCAATGCAGCGAGCTGGGATTCAAAAAAGGCTTTGCTTGCAGACGTATATTGTTCTGTATTCGAAAACATGATTTCTCCTGGGTAGGGATTTGACTACGCTGACACCGGATACATCTTGTGCAGGGCAGCAAATGATAGGGGGTCCATGCGATTGTGTCTAACGGTTTTTTTAGGCCTACTTGTTGTTTTTTAGGCAATCTACGCGTTCGGCGATAGGGGGAATGATGGATCTATTTGCGTCGCAGATCGACCCGCTGGCCCCTTGGCGGGCAGAGCTCGACTCCGGGATTCTGTGCTCGTACCAGCAAGAGGGGAGAATCAGGAATCGCTTTCTCGTTGCCCTGTTCGGCTTCGATATTGCTCAAGGCTGTTGGTGATCGCACGATATTGCGCCAATTTCCGCAAAAATTATCGTCGATGATTGACCCTGCGTCGTCGTAAAGGAACGCAGCAACAGTGTCGTCCCCAAGCGATCGCAGGTGGGTGAATCGAATGTGAAAATACAGGGGCAATTTTCAGCGATCAGCAACACCGTAAGGCCAGCGCCAACTGGTCCAGCCACGCTTCGGTCACCGGCAGATAAAACAGCGCGCCCGCATCCTTGGCGGCGAGCGCGTTATCAAGCGCTTCTACTACCATCTGCTTCTGCCGGTAGATAAATTGCCGACTGACTCCCTCCCGGTCGGCCAGATGAGCGATCGGTTCAGATTTCGACAGCGACAAAATGGCAAGGCTCTTGCGAGCCTCGTTGGACAGGTTGGCCGCGACCGAAGGGGATGAATTCATGCTGATACTCGCTCCGAAAAAAATAGGGAAAAACGAGTATCGCCGATCGATTCATTTCATGAAAGTGTTACCCTCGTTTGAACCACGCCCACCATCGCTATCCAGGCGTCCTCTCTGTCGAAATACCGACCTTCGTCGTGCGCCAATATCCAAATCGTGCGTATCTGTGCGGCATTTCATTTCAGTTTCCTGTCGCCTATGTCTTTGCCTGTTGCGGCATGATGCTCAACCACTGCATTGATTTCCGCGCCAAACAGCAAGACGAGGGAAGATATAAAGAAGTACAAAAGCAGCACGATGATAGTTCCCACACTCCCGTACAGCACGTTATAGTCCACCACGGTCCGCACATAGTAGTTAAAGGCGAGCGAGGTCGCAATCCAGACTACGACCGCCAGGAATGCGCCAGGGCTAACGAAACGGAAACGCTGTTCGACGTCAGGTGCGAGGCCATAAACAGCGGCCACGGTCAATGTGAGCAGCACCACGACGGCCGGCCAGCGCAGCCACCAGGCCCACAAGGTAGCAAAGGCTTGTGATATGCCGACTTGGCGCGCAACTTGCATCGCGTGTGGAGAGCCTAGCACTAGCGTGATGGCAATGGCCAGCAAGACGCCGATACCCAGGGTGTACAGCAGAGAAAGTGGATAACGTTTCCACATTGGGCGGCTTTCTTTAACACCATACACTACGTTCAAGGCGTTTACGACGGCGCGCATGCCGGACGATGCGGCCCAAAGTGCAACAATTGCTCCAACAGATAGAATTCCCATTCGCCGTTGCTGTAGCTGGTCGAATATTTGGTTAATCTGATGCATCGTCTGCTGCAGAAAGAAGGCCTGGGCTTGCTGCCGCAGCCAATCAAAGAAATTTGGCAAGTGAAGAAAGCCAAGCAGTGCTATAAAAAAGATGATGAACGGGAACAGCGAAAAACTAACATGGTATGTGACCGCCGCCGCATAGGTTGCCATGTCGTGCTCGCGAAACCGCAGGACAGCATATTTTATAAGCCGGACCGGACTAAGCCATCGAAGGCCGGGAATCCGCATTGGAAATCCCCTGAAATAAGCATCGACAAAACCGAATAGAAAACAACTACAACAGGAACGATAGCAATCGCATTATGTCGATGGCGTCCCGACACCGCCGTTCTCACAGGCTGGGCCAACAAGAAGGGTTGGGCGCTTGTTCGCGAGCACGACCTGTCCTGCTCAGCGCAAAGCCTGGAAATATCACCAGTGAGCGGCTCGACGAGGCGATCTATCGCAAGGATTCATCACGAAGGTGAGAGAAATCCCGCGCTATTGAGCGCCGATATCGATGCCGCTTGAGGCTCTTCTTGTCAATTGTAAAGTACGAGAATAGGCTACCTTCGTGCGGCCAATGCACCGTTGATAATCTTCACATGCTCGCCCGAATGCCGCCGGCTGTTTCCGGATTCGGTGAAGGCGCGAACCGAACCGTTGTTCATCCGAACGCGCACTTGTGTCACCGTGGTCGCACGTGCGCGCTTTTCTACCACGTTGCCGGCATAGCCGCCGCCAACCGCTCCAGCCACCGTTGCCAAGGTGCGGCCATTACCGCCACCCACCTGGTTGCCCAGTAGCCCGCCCACGACGGCGCCTGTAGCGATACCCAGACCGCTACCGTGTGCCCAGGTCTCTGATATGTGTGAGTCGATATAACCGTCCCACAATTGTGGCATCCCGACGCGCGCAGAATGATGCGATGGCGCTGCCTGCGTAGCAAGAGGCACCACGGTGGTTCAGGTACGCCTGTCGATAGAGGTCCGGACCGTTAGTAATCACCCGTTACACAATTTTACACGGCACGTTGACTTCCTGGTCTGCCGCGAAGAGGGCGCACATTCGGTGAAAACCATCTGCAATGAGAAGGTGCTGGCCGTTATCTTGCCGAACAATCAAAATCGGTGAGAGCGGGTTGCCCTGGTCAATTTCTTTCTTCTGTTTTGACCAATCGAACGCATTGACCTCGGACATCGGCGTTGCTGATGCCCGAAGAATATCTTTTGCTGCATACTCCGAAATCTTCGCGCGCCTGAGCCTTTTTGACCAGCGACGGCAGTCTTTCGGCTTGTAGAGTAGTTTCAAGAACGTTTCAGCGGCGTCGTAATCGCTATCGGCTGGCTCAGGCAGCCATTTGATTTCCGGTGTCTTTTTCATTGCCGTCTCCTTGTTTTGTTGATTAGTGCGTATTCCCCTTGTGTCAAATATAGACGAGAGCTTAGAGCAGGCAGGACAGCGTTTGGTGGCTGCACTTACAAGCATGGTAAAAGCAGATCGGCGGTGACGCAGAGAAGGAGCTTAAACGGGCAGACATAGAGCCGTTCAGTTGCAACGAGCGAACTGTGGCACTGCCTCACATCGGAATAAACCGTTTAGTCCGGCACTGCTTGGTTGACCTGCATCAAAATATGTCGTCGAGACGGATAAATTCCGTCAGTTTAGTTTATGGTTTTATGGTCTAACTTTATCCAGAGATTACAGTAGGAGGCGATCATGAGTTATACCGATGCAAGCCACGACACGTATGGCATGTACAAGAAAATTGGCAAAGGACCCGGCCCTTATTTAATGGGCGCAGGCACGCTGCGTGGTGAAGACGTCTACAATAGCAAAGACGAAAAGCTAGGTGACATCAAGGAGATCATGCTTGAGGTGGATAGCGGTAGGGTAGCGTACGCAGTGCTGTCCTTCGGGGGTTTTCTTGGCGTAGGCGAAAAGCTCTTCGCGGTGCCATGGAGCGCCCTAAAGCTCGATTCTGTAAACAAGCGCTTTGTGCTTAACATGGAGAAAGACGAGCTCAAAAATGCACCTGGATTCGATAAGGATGACTGGCCGGATATGACGGACCAGACATGGGCTAGCGGAATTGAGTCTTATTATGGCACCGGGTCTGGCTCGAGAGATACGAGCATCCACTAGGTAGTCGCAGGGCAAAATCCTGTCCCCCAAAGCTACTTACATAACGTACTCAGCCCGACTCTTTCAGTCGGGCTTTTTCTTGTGCGCCCAGCATGGGCGCAATCTTGGAGGTGCAAGTCCTCCCGTAAGCTGGCCACAGCGAACGAAGTGAAGCGCAACTGCGAAAGGGCGACCGATCGTGGGAAGGAAGCGTGGATCGAAGCTGCGAGCCGATGGACAAGAACCGGATAGAAGGCGACGCCGATCAGGGCGGGCGGGCATAAAACCGCGAAGCTCTTGTGGTCAAGGATCAGGCGGCGTAAATCCGGCGGTTGTGCGGTGAAGGATTGCGTTCTTACCTGGGGAGATCTCGCCTCGTGCCTGAAAGGGCGACGGCGCAAGTCGGAGCGAGAAGTCAGCAGAGGCCGTAGTAACCGCAGTCAGGGTGAAGGGCCGAACGAGAAGGAGCGTTTTACCACCATGTCGATGGGGAAAGCACGGCATCAGATGCCCGCATCAGCGGGGCGGGCCACGGTAAGGGATGGTGAAGCCATCTCTGGCATGGTCAGTGATGAAGCTCGCCTCACGCGACATGACACGGGGAATGGGCAAGCCATGCTGGAGCAAGCGCTTGCGAGAGAGAACATGCAGCGCGCGTGGAAACGCGTGAAGGCGAACAAAGGCGCAGCAGGGGTGGACGGGCATGGACATCGTCCAGACCGGCCGTTATCTGACGACAACATGGCCGACCATCAGGAAACAATTGATGGCAGGCACGTACCGGCCCAATCCGGTACGGCGCGTCGGCATCCCCAATCCTGATGGTAGCGAACGCGAGCTGGGCATACCGACGGTGATTTCATAATGCACCTCTCACAGTTGAATGTTGGCATGTTGCGGTTGAAGATGACCTGAGTTTCGCACCCAGTCCGAAAGTTCCTGCTCCTTGGCGGCGGTGAGCGTGATCCACCAAGAGCCTCTACCATCGAGCTTGCGCGCTTGAACAATGCTGCGTCCAATCCAATAGTAGACGACGTGGACGCTGACCTCCATGCGATTCGCGACCTGCCTTACGCTAAATTCGTCGGGCCGCGTGAGGCAAATTTGCGGAATCGCGTATTTGTAGCGGACCCATTTGATCATGGCGAGCGTGAAAGGGATGCCGTGAGGGCTGCGCTGCCCCTCCTGATTCAGGTGCGCGACAATTTGCGGGTCGGACAAACGCCGGGAGAGTTCACGAACGCGCTCCACGACGGCCGCCGGATAGCGTATCGCCTCGGCGACCGGCTTAGGCAAATTCACGGTGGTGTCGGTACAGGCGCCGCCCTGCCAACGGACATGCAGAACGAGCTGTTGCCGGTCCGGCAATTTCTCCACCGTGATGTCGAGGATGATGAGTCGCAACATCCGCTTGCGATCCTTCGCCTGGGTCGTTGAAGCCCGCCAGAGGCGCGGAAGGTCGCGTGCCAGAGCGAGCACCTTTGCCTTCTGTTCTTGCGTGGCTACGCGCGCTTTCTGGCTCTCAAACTGGGCGGATTCGGTCTTAATCTGTTCGATGCGAAGCAACGCCTCGTTCCAGCGGCGCTCGAGGGATCCTGCCACCAGCCGATTGGCAGGATCGCACTCCTGATAGCGTCTTTCCGCGAGCGCGGCCTCGTAGTCAGCGCGTTCGATGCGCATCTGCCACTGGCGCATGATGGCCTGGTCGCGTTGCTCAAGTTCCTTGAGGGCCGTCAAGGCAAGTCTGAGTTCGGCCGGCTGCAAGGCCTTGGTCGCCGCACACGACGCGACATGGTGATTGTTTGTACATAGGGGTAATCGTCCTTTTCGTGAAAATTGGTGCGGTTTGCGCGGAGACCCTTATTTTATAAGGCTTCCGAGAGATAGCCCCGGTAAAGCTGTAATGGCTCCCAACCTCTTGATATTGCCATTTTTCAATCTTTTAAATCGCAGGTAAAATCGCATTCAACTCGATTGCGAAAGCCAGCTATGACAAGTTATGAATTCAGGTACGTCGGCGCCAGCACGCTGCCCAGCCGGTTGTCAGACTTCGATTTAGCGCAGTATTTTCAATTGACCCAGGCCGATGTCGCCGCACTCAAGAATGAGTTTCGTGCTGATCGGCGTGCTGGTGCCGCTGTCTTATTACTTTTTCTACGTGCTGCGGGCCGCCCTCTTGATCAACTTGCAACCATTCCCAGGGTATTGTTGCGCTATGTGGGCCAGGCACTTAGCGTAACGACACCAACAATTGCATCGCTGCGGGCGATTTATAAACGTAGCCAAACGTTCTACGCGCATCAACTCTGGACTAAAGAGTATCTGGAACTGAAAGATGTCGATCAAGCCACAAGCGATCAACTTGCCGCTTATCTGCAGGCACAGGCTAACGAAGTCGTCTCGGTCGACGAATTGGTCACTTCTGCGCAACAATGGCTCTTCGAGCGTCAGCTATTGATTCCCAGCGACCGTCAGATTCGCGACTTGGCTCGTAAATGCTACGAGTCTGTCGAAAAAAATATTTACGCAACGATCGTCTCGGCCATATCCGCTACTGCGCTGTCTCACTGTCGTAACATTGTCTATCAGACCCGGCAAGGCGACACCATCACAGCCCTGGAATGGTTGAAGGCTCCACCAAAACGCCACAGCCCTGGCACTTTCAGCGAAACTCTCGATAAAATCGCGTTTCTGAAACAACTCAGCGTACATGAATGGCCGTTAGACGAAATTCCGCTGGAAAAACAGCGTGGCTATGCACAGCAAATCCACGCGCGCCGGCCAGCCAAATCCAAGGAACTCAAGGACTCCACCGTCATCATCGAATTGGTGTTCTTCCTGAGGGTGACCCTGTTCGAGCTGTCCGACAGCGCCGTCTATCAGTCCGGCCGACGTGCCTCAGACCTAGTGCGGCACGCGTACAACAAAACGCAGGCCAAGCAGGCAAGGTCATCGGTGACCTATCGTGAGCGCCTGTTATCGATCAAATCGTTAGTGCAAGATACCAGCGTACCCGCCGAAGATCGTCTGGCTCAAATCGGAGAATTGCTAGCAGATATTGGGGACAAACCAACCAGTAGCCACGCCGCACATGTGCGTGAGACCTTGACCGAAGACGCCACTCGGGTACGCAACCTTCTGCACTCTTTAGAAAATCTGAATCTGCAAGGCCGTGCCAATGAAGACAGTTTGGCGAACCTTGCCAAGTTACAGGAATTTTATGTCGGCAAGGTTACGGAGCTGCCGATGGACCAGGCGTTTGCGACCGATAAGTCATGGAGCGATCTGGTCAACGACCCTGACCGAAAGCGTGCTTTTCAGGCCTTGGAAGCGTCCACCATGATGGGCCTGCGTAAAGGCTTGCGGCGAGGCTCAGTGTGGGTCGCACACAGCTTGTCTTATCGCGAGCGCGACCAGATGTTGATTCCACCTAAAATATGGGAGCTTGAGCGCGACAGGCATTTGTCCATTTTAGGTCTGCCCAAAGATCCTGATCAGTTCCTGGAGCCACTGCTTCGCAATATTGAGGCGGGTCTGGCCGCTGTGGCTGAGGCCAAAGAAAAAGGCGTGGTCAGTATCGACGCCGACGGCACGATACACCTGCCAAAACTGGAGGCTTTACCGGACGACGTTGTTCCGAAACGTACGCTCGATCTCATGTTCAAGGAGATCGGCGACGTTCAATTGCCGGATTTGATGCTGGAAGTCGACGCGCATACTAATTTTAGCGAAACTCTTCTGGGGCGCCGCGCCAAGGATGAGCACGAGCTTGTCGCTCTGTATGCCGCACTCATCGCACATGGGACCGAGATTGACGCCAAGAGCGTCGCTGCAATGACCCCGCAGCTTGATCCGGCACATGTATCAACTGCGATGCGCGCTCTGGAAGCGCCCAGCCGATTGCGACGCGCTAACGAGCAAGTGGTCGAGTTTCAGATGAAACAGGCCATTGTAGGACTTTGGGGTGGCGGCAAAACAGCATCGAGCGACATGATGAGCATCGATGTTTCCAAACACCTGTGGAATGCGCGCGTCGATCCGCGTCGACGATCGCATGCGGTGGGGATATATACGCATGTGCTGGACCAGTACGGCATCATTTACGATCAACCTATCGTTCTCAACGAACGCCAGGCGGGTCCGGCAATTGCCGGTACGGTGCATTACAACAACAGCGAAGAGCGCGTTCGCGTTTCGTTACTGGCCGTCGACACGCATGGCTATACCAATCCGGGTATGGCAATCGCCAAGTTATCGGGATTTGATTTGTGCCCGCAGCTACGCAACCTAGCCGAACGAAAATTATTCTTGCCTCGTAAGCTTGTTGCTCCGGATGCCTTGGATCTTGTGGTAGTGCGAGAAGTGTCGCTGACGGCGATTCGCAAAGGTTGGGACGAGTTACTGCGTGTCGTCGCATCGATTCGCAGCGGCCGGGTTAGTGCGAACGTCGCGTTGCAACGTTTTGGCAGTGCTGCACAAGGCGATCCGATACACCAGGCGGCCGATTATCTTGGTCGTCTGCTACGCACGCTTTTCCTGTGCGATTACTTTAGCAACATCGAATTTCGGCGCGAGATTCACACCATTCTGAATCGGGGGGAATCGGTACATCTACTGCAGCGTGCTGTCTATTACGGCAAAGTACCGCCGGAGCGAGGCCGTCGCCCCGATGAAATGATCGCGATTTCAGGTTCGCATACTTTACTGACGAACCTAGTGTTAGCCTGGAATACCCACAAGATGCAGGAAACTGTGGATCGGTGGAGAAAAACCGGGCGCGTGATCGACGATGGCTGGCTGCGTCGCATGGGACCGGGTCATTTTGCGCATGTGAATTTCAGGGGAACGTTCCGTTTTGGCGTCGCGCGATATGCGGACATGTTGTTGCAACGACCAACGACGTCAAAGCCGGCGAAATTTGCTTGATGTAGGCGTGATATTTCCAACGTCAGAAATGGCGTCGGAAGCCCGGAAAAGCAGAACGGCCGCCGCCAGGAAATCATCCTGTCGCTTGGCGGCTCGTCCTGTGTCTCATTGTTGCGGTCAATCAGAGAATCAGTGCGTCATGAGAGTTGAATAAAGCCCTTACGTGCTGTAACGCCAGCCTGCCAGAAAGCGCGCGACCAGACTACCGGCAATCCGTCAAGGAACAGCGCGCGACCAGAATCAGCGCGGCCATGAACAGCAGAGCCAGCAGTTGCAGGCCGAAATGAGCAAGCTACAGCAAAGCCTGATCGTCAAGCAGGATGAGGTGACCCGGCTGAATCAGGAAGGCGCGCGCCTGGTGGGCGAACTGTCGCATGCGCAAAAAGCCCTGTACGACCAGCAATCCCATAGCCGGCATATCGAGCAAAAGCTTGAAGCGTTGCAGGCTGTCGAACAGCACAGGAAAACGTGGAACAAAGAGATTTCTGACGTTGGAAATTGCCGCAAGTGAAAGACAAAGCTGTGGGCCTTGGAAAAGCAAAGCGCACTAATTTGCACGAAAAGGACAATGACTGGAAAAAGTAGTGATTTCTAAGCCTTTGTTTTAAAAGATAAATATTTTACAAACCGCACCAATTTGCACGAAAAGGACGATTACCCCATAGTGGGCGAAGAGCGGGTCGAAAGACCCGGAAACCGCCCGAGCGGGTAAGTAAAAACCGGTTGAACACCACGATTTCCGAAATCAAGCCGCCAACTTTGCTTCTTGATTCAGAAATCGGTTGTTGTTCAGCGTAGCCCTAGACTGCCCCACCCCCAGTCGGTGCAAATCCAATGCTGATAGCGGTTTGCGAGTCATGCGGCTAGGTCAGCGAATTCCCGTAGATGGATCAATTTGGCGTCAGCGCCAACATCCTGGGTTGCGTATCGGTACCGGGTGCTGCATGCAGCAGCGCACGTACCCTCTCGAGGTTGTTCTTGCGCTCAACATGCGCGAAGAGTCCAAAGTGACAGATCCGGTGAAAGTCGCCGCCCCGGTCAGCCGCTCGGAACCTAGAGCGCTGGTCCACTCGTCAAACGGCAAGTTTCGATGTCACCAGCGTGGTGCCCTGTTCATAACGGCGGCTAAAGACCTCAAATAGTAATTCCGCGCCCACCGCCGTGAATGGGACATAGCCCAGTTCGTCCACATTTAGCAGCCTCACGTTGGTCAGTTGCTTTTGCAAGGCACGTATCCGCTGCTGATGCAGGCGGCGCTCGAGGGGCAGGGCATTGCGCTGGGCTGGGGCGAGCTGATCGGCGAACGTGTGAGCGGCCCACATCACGAGCACGCCCAACCGTGCACGTCTCAGCGATGATGCCGAACCAGGTCGTCAGCAACCAAGGACGCATTCCTCGAAGATATAGGTCATGCACTGAACATGGTGCTGCCATGACGCGCGATTCAGTGGAGCTCGGCGAGTAGAGCCCTGGCCTCCTGCAGGTCCGCGGTGTCGAAGCCTTCAGTGAACCAGCGGTAGGTCTCGGCCAACATCTGGTGGGCGTCTCCCGGCTTGCCCTGCCGCCACCACAGCCGGCTCAGGCCCATCACCGTGCGCAGCTCGAAAGATCTGGCGCTCTGCCGGCGAGCGATCGCGATCGCCTGCAGGAAGCAGGCTTCGGCTTCGTCCTGGCAGCCGGCCTCGTCCCCCTCGCGGCTCGGCTGCAGCAGCGTCAGCTCCCCCTTGAGCCGATACAGCTCCGCCTCGTACACGCGCTCTTCCGTTCGGTCCGCCACGGCCAGCGCCTCGGCCAGCGTCTTCAGCCCTGCCTCAGGTTGCCCCGCTCTTCCGTAGGCTTCGGCCAGCAGCGCCAGGAAATGCGTCCGCCAAAGCTCCGCCCCGGTGGCCAGGTAGGCGCTCAAGCCCTGTTGCATTTTTTCGATGCCTTCTGCTGCGCGTCCCTGCTCGGCAAGCGCCCAGCCGGAGAGGATGGTTCCGTAAGTCAACCAGAACGGGAAGCCGTGCTCGGTCGCGAGGGCGAGGGTTGCCTCCGCCAGCTCGCGCGTCGCCTGGGTCTCGCGGCGCTGCAGATGAAGTTCGGCGGCGAAGATCAAGGCAGTGGCCGAGTCAGGAGGGTGGGATAGGGTCTGAGCCAGAGCGAGCGCCGCCTGGCTGCGTGCGAGGGCTTGATCCGGATAGCCGAGAAGCCACAGGTCCAAGGCTACGAAGGCCAGCCCCAGCACGCCAGGCTCCGATCCATAGAAGAAGGCAGGCGAGTAGTGCTGCCCAGGGTCATAGAGGGCCAAGGCCTGCTCCAGCTGTGCGCGGGCAGGCTCCAGCTCGCCGAGAATGAGCAAGTTGGTCCCCAACGTCCGATGGGCTTGTACGAGCAGCGCCGGATCCTGCGCCTCTTGAGCCAAGGCAAGGAGTTGCTCCCCCAGCTCGCGTGCGGTCGTCAGTTCCCCGCGGACTTGATAAAACGTGCGCAGCCCCAGCATAGTGGGGAAGAGCTGGCTCGTTTCCCCGAGCTGTCGACACAGCATCAACGCCCGGGTATAGGTCGCCTCCACTTCCGGGGCAGCGGGCCCCTTGGTGGCCATCCAGGCCGGACCGAGCGTGATCTGGAGCGCGAGTTCCTGTCGTGCGCGCTCCGGGGCATCGGGCAGGGTCTCGAGCAAGGCCAGGGCCGTGGTGAGGTGGGCGACCGCTTCGGCATCGGCGGAGCGCTGCACCGCCTGGCGCCCGGCGCAGTGGAGGTATTCCACCGCCTTCGTCGCGTTGCCGCTGCGGCTGAAATGATGTGCCAACTCGCTGCAGTGCTCCTCGATCTGGGCACCGAACAGGGCCTCGATCGCCTGGGCCGTGCGCTCATGCAATGCACAGCGCCGCTCGCTCAGCAGCGCGCCGTAGATCACCTCCTGGGTCAGCGCATGCTTGAAGCTGTACTCCACCTCCGGAAACGCCGGCTGCTCGTAGATGAACTCCCGGGCCTGCAGCCGCGTCAGCAGGCTCTTCAGCGTGTCTTCGGGCTGCCCGACGACGCGCGCGAGCAGGCTCCAGGGAAATGTCTTGCCGATCACCGCCAAGGTCTGTAGCAGCGCCTTCTCGGCCGTCCCCAGCCGGTCGATGCGGGCGGCGAGCACCCCCTGCACGGTGGTCGGGATGTGCAGGGCGGTCGGGATCTGCTCGATACGGTAATGCCCGCACTCGCCGCGCAGCACCTGCTCCTCGATCAGCGTCTGCACGACTTCTTCGATGAAGAAGGGGTTGCCTTCGGTCTGCGCCAGGATCAAGTGCTCGAGCGGGGTGAGCCCGGCGGCGTCGCCCAGCAGGTCTCGCAGCAGTTCCCGGGCTTCGGCTTCACCCAGCGGATCCAGCCGCAGCTCTGTGTAGTAGCTCTTGTGACTCCAGTCGTGCCGGTATTCGGGCCTGTAATTGACCAGCAGCAGGATGCGGGCGTTGGCCACGCTCTCGCCGAGAAAGCTGAGGAAGGCCTCGGTTTCGCTGTCGAGCCACTGCAGATCCTCGACGATCAGCTCAAGCGGCTGGGCCAGGCTCTCGCGCACCAGGAGCCGCTTGATCGCCTCGAAAGTGCGCTGTCGGCGGATCTGGGGGTCCATCTGCGCTAGCGCCGAGCCCGGATCGGCGACCTCCAGCAGATAGAACAGATAGGGCAGGCTGTCTTCCAGCGCGCGGTCGAGGGTCAGCACCTTGCCGGTGAGCTTTTCCCGCCGACGGCGCTCGTCGTCCTGCGCGGTGATCTGGCAGTAGCTTTTCAGCAGCTCGATCAGCGGCAGATACGGATAGGCCTTGCCGTGTGAGACCGAGAAGGTCTCCAGCACCAGGCAATCGCGCGGCGCGCGCAGCTTGAACTCGTGGCACAGCCGCGACTTGCCGACTCCTGGCTCGCCGACCACGCCCACGATCTGCCCGTATTGGGCTTGTGCTTGCGCGCGCGCTGCGCGCAGCTGCTCAAGCTCGCGGGCACGGCCGACGAAGCGCGCCAGCCCGCGGCTGGCCGCCACCTGCAGCCGAGTGCGCAGCGGGCCGAGACCGAGCACTTCGAAGACGGCGAGCGGCTCGGGCAGCCCCTTGATCGGCGTCGCGCCGAGCGCCTTGAACGCGAAATAGCCCTCGGTCAGCTTGTGGGTGTGTTCGCTCACGACAATCGAGCCGGGCACCGCGATGCCTTCCATGCGCGAGGCAATGTGGATTGAGTGCCCCACCGGGTCGTAGTCGGTGTGTAAGTCCTCGGTGCTGATCGCGCGCACCACCACTTCGCCGGAGTTGATGCCGACGCGGATCTGCAGTGCGATCCCCTCTGCGAGACGCACATGGTCGGCATAGCGGCGCATGGCGTCTTGCATCCGCAGCGCGGCATACAGGGCTCGCTGCGCATGGTCTTCGTGCGCGATCGGTGCGCCGAACAGTGCCAGGATGCCATCGCCCATCGACTTGGCCACATAGCCTTCGTAGTGATGCACGGCCTCCATCATCAGCGCCAGTACCGGGTCGATCAGGCGGCGGGCGTCTTCGGGATCGAGATCGTGGATCAGCGCCGTCGAGCCGGCCATGTCGGCGAACAGCGCGGTGACCGTCTTGCGCTCGCCGTCCGCCGCGCCGCGGGCTTCCATGGCCGCCTGTGTAGCCCGGATGCGTTCGGCCAGATAGGGAGGGGTGTATTCTATGGGGGGGCTGGCCGCAGGCGCCGCGCTCGGGGGCGATCCGCTCAACGGCGCGCCGCATTCGCTGCAGAACTTGGCGCTCGCGCTCACCTCGTGCCCACAGGCCGGGCAGGCGTGCGCCAACCTGCCGCCACATTCCTCGCAAAATTTGGCGCGAGTCGGATTCTCGAACCCGCAGCTTGCGCAGCGCATAGGGCTTACCCCCGCCTCCGGGGTTTTTCAAGGTTTAACAGCTCCTCTAAATCTTAGCACTTAGACAGGATGGATGTTTTTGATTAAAACCGCGAAATGTCAATTGGCAACCTAAAGACGGCTTCTTGGCTATTATTACGGTTCTTCAGACTTCTCTGTGGGTTAAAGGTGCGCTATCGCGCAGGTTTGTCCAGGGAGGAGCGCGATGGAAAGCAAAGAGTTGTACCGGCATTTGCTGGGGTTGAACGAACCATGGACGGTGGAACGAGTTGATCTGGACATGGCCAAGCAGCATGTCGATGTGTATGTTGAGCACCCGAGCGGCACACGCTTTGCCTGCCCGGAGTGCGGGCGAGAATGCGCGGTGTACATTTGGCCAAGCGGGTATGGCGGCATTTGGACAGTTGCCAGTTTCTGACCTACCTGCATGCGAGCGCGCCGCGAATTTCCTGTCCGGAGCATGGCGTGCGGCAGGCGCGGCTGCCGTGGGCGGAAGAAGGAAGCCGGTTCACGCATCTGTTCGAGGTGTTGGCGATTGATCTGCTGCAGGCAGCCAACGTCAAGCGCGCGGCGCAAATCCTGCGCATCAGCTGGGACCAGGCGTGGCGTTTGATGGAGCGGGCGGTCTTGCGCGGGCGTGCCGCCAAGGGAGCGGCCCTGCCAAGGCAAATCGGCATCGACGAGAAGGCGATTGCGAAAGGGCATCGGTACATGACGCTGGTGTGCGATCTGGGCGCGGCGACGGTGGAATACATTGGCGAGGAGCGCACCGAGGACAGCCTGACGGCGTACTTTATGGCTTTTACCGAGGACCAACGCGCCGGAATCGAGGCGATCAGCCTGGACATGTGGCCGGCCTACATCAACGCCTGCCACGCCCAGGTGCCGCAGGCATCTTCCGTTACATTCA
The DNA here is from genome assembly GCF_042646465.1 of Pseudundibacterium arcticum. NCBI lineage: Bacteria > Pseudomonadati > Pseudomonadota > Betaproteobacteria > Burkholderiales > Oxalobacteraceae > Pseudundibacterium > Pseudundibacterium arcticum. The sequence goes on along the minus strand of NZ_JBHRTP010000005.1, from coordinate 22,643 downwards.
TCACTTCGAAGCCCCTCGCAGGAGAACCCAGATAAAATCCTTGACCAACGTTACAACCTAACTTTCGAATGAAATCCAGTTGCGCTTTTGTTTCAATGCCTTCGGCTACGGTGTTCAGGTTCAGTTTTTCGGCCAGATGCACGATGGACTCGAGAATGCTGGTTAGCTTCTTGTTCTCAGAAATACCCGCTACAAACATCCGATCAATCTTTAATTCGGTAAATGGCATCTTGCTCAACAGTTTCAGTGACGAATATCCGGTTCCAAAATCATCGATGGAAATCTTGAATCCTTGCGAACGAAGCGTAGTAAGGGACTTGATCACCGAAGATAAATTTTCGGGAGTGGCACTTTCCGTGACTTCAATTGTGATCTGATCAAAAGGAAATCCATATTCATTTAAGAGTGAACATATGCGGCGCGGTGCCTGCGGATCTTGTAACGTCAGCGAAGAGAAGTTGATTGCAATACCAATGTCCTTTCCGGTCATCGCGTTGTTAGCGGCGCTGACTAACGATTGCCGAAACAGGTTGTCTGTGAATTCGTCAATTAATCCTGCGCTTTCTATCAGCTTGATAAACTGGCTCGGCGGCAGAATCCCCAATTCAGTGTGGTCCCAGCGCGCAAGCATTTCCACGCACGACGAAATTCCGGTAGCAAGGTCAATTTTTGGCTGGAAGAAGGGGACAAATTCATTGCGGCGTATAGCCGTCCTAACATCGTCTTTAGTCCATTGGTGCTTCTGGTGAGATTCCATACTACTGGTTGCGGGTTTTCCCAAAGTCCTGAATTTGGCTGAAAGTGTTTGCCTGCCTACGTTTTCGGCCATTGGCGTGAAACGCGCTACAATCCGGTCGCTTTGGCGGTCGAAATGGCGGAAAGCCCGCAGTGGCAACGGATTCCAACTCAATTGGGTATCGCGCAGTTCGAGCAATTTGTCTTGCCCCACCTGATCGTGGGGAGCCGGGGTCCGGCGCCGAAATTGGGCCTGCATGCGATCTTCAACTACATTTTGCGATTGCTATATCTGGGATGCCAGTGGAAAGAGTTGCCGATAGAAAAAGGGCAAGACGGTCGCCCGGAAATTCACTACTCGCGCATTTACAGGATGTTTCGGTTCTGGCAAGCAGGTGGTTGTTTTGACGCTATCTTCACCGGTTCAGTGTCGGCGCTTCACGCAGTGAATCTGCTCGACACCGGCGTCATCCACGGCGATGGCACGACCACTGCGGCGAAGAAAGGCGGAGACAACCTCGGTTTCAGCGGACACAAAAAGGTGAAAGGCGACAAGGTCGTCGCCTTCTGCGAACGGCGCTGCAATGTGATCGCGCCATTCGTCGCGGCCCCGGGCAATCAGAATGAATCGCCGCTTTTGCGGGAAGCCTTGCCACAGGTGATGCGCATCGCCCGTGCGGTCGGTTTCTCTTTACGCGGCGCGATCGTCAGTCTGGATGGCGCCTATGATTGCCGCCGCAACCGCAAAGCGATTTTCAATCGCGGCATGACCCCCAACATCAACGCCAACCCACGCGGCCGAAAAAAATCAAAGCGCGGGCGCAAGCCGTTCTTTGATCCCGCCATTTTTGAAGAACGGTTCAACACCATCGAACGCGTGTTCGCCTGGGAAGATAAGTTTCGGCGCTTGCTGCATCGCTTCGAGCGCCTCAGTCAATTGCACTACGCCTTTAAAACCTTGGCCTATACGCTGATCAACCTGCGGCACTTCAGCAAGAATTAGTCAATCGTCGTCGCCTTTTCATGATCGGCACATCGCGCCGGGATGTCGCTCGTCCGCTCCACCGCATAACCGACCGCGTATCGCGACAACGTCGTCGTATCAACGGTCGAAACGTCCCGCTCTCCCGATTTCGCGCTCTCGCCCAACTCGTTCACGCCGCTTGAACTAAAAACTCGCAACCAGTAGAGGTCAACATCACTTCCAGCGGATAATGCATTCGCTTGATCACCTTGCGCAGCGCTTCTATCATTGCCTTGACCACCAATTTTTCCAGGCCCGTAGTCTAGCAGACTGGGCTTATCGCGACAAAACCGAAAAAACCGCCCATAGAGTTACCGACGACTTCCGAGATGCGCAAGCCGCACAGGTACAGCAGCGAAAACAGCCAGCGCATCCGGAAGTAATGTTCGCGCTCGCGATCGGTGTCTTTCGGCATCAGATCGATCGTGCGCTTCACTTCAAGCCACAAATCTTCGTCGAGATAACGGGTGATACGCGGTTTTGCCTTGCGTGCACGCTGACGCGATAGGGACAAGGGATTGCCGGCCAGGTAACCGGCATTCACCAGCCACGAGAACATGGTGTTGAGAATGATGATCGCCTGCCGTTGGCTCGGTGGCGCTAACGGGCCCGCAAACGGCCGCCAATCCGGATGAGCGCGCGCAACCTTGCGCCCGCGCGGCATGACCCAGCGCGATGCCGGCTGGGGATCGGCAAGGAAGCGCTGATAGACCAGCAGGTCTTCATGCGTGAGTGACGAGATTGGCTTTTGCAGCGCCACGGTTGACCACAGCAACAGCCGGTCTGCTTCCTTGCGATAGTTGTCGAACGTAGTCTTGGTATCGAGGAAGCGTGCGAGCCAGGCTTTGATCGCGTCGACATCGGTATTGGCGGCCACCTGAGGGCGGTTGCCATACGCGCGATTGCTACCGTGGCGACCATCCAGACCTGGCGCAAATTGTATGCTTTCAATCGACTCGATGACGAGCAAAGGGAGGGAATGCTGGTTCTCGGTTGGCATCGCGGTCTCGGCGTGTTTTATTTAAATGCCATTCTATAATAATTGACATTATAACGCTAATGTCATATTTACAGGAATGGTAGTTGTATATTTAACGTAATACGTAGTATTATTTATCAATACAACTTGCCGAAAACACGCCATGGATATTGCCGCCGCCAATGAAAAACAGCTTCTCGCCGACATCGACCGCTTGCGCGAGGAGTTTACGCAGACGCAGGATCTATATCGCGAGGTCTGTGTGTTGCTGTTCTTCCGCTATGGGATGACGCCGACCGCAAACAAGCTGTATCAACTCGTGCGCAAGGGCAGCATGACCGCGCCGGCAGAGGCACTCAACAAATTCTGGGAAGACTTGCGCGAAAAAAGCCGCGTGCGGATCGAGCATCCGGATCTGCCGGAGGTGCTGAAAACCGCCGCCGGCGACTTGGTTGCGACATTGTGGTCGGCGGCACAGGCACAGGCTCATGAAACCTTGGCGTCCTTCCAGGGCGAGGCACAGGTTGCGGTGATAGAGGCGAAAGCGGCGCTTGCGGCTGCTGAGGCCGATCTCGATAAGGCCCACCAGACGCGCCAAAAGGTACAACAGGCGCTCGGCCAGGCGAATGAGCGAATTGCAGCCCTTGGTCAGCAACTGGCGACTGGCGGCGCCACCAATGCTGCGCTCGAATCGCAATTGGTGCAGGCGAAAGAGGAAAATACCTCACACCAGCAGCTCCTTGAAGATGCACGCAGGGACTTCGCGGCCGAACTGGATAAGCTACGCGCTGCAGCTCAACTCGCCGAGGAGCGTTTCCGGGCAGCAGAAACCAGGGCGCTCCTGGAGATTGACCGGGAACGGCGCGCCGCAGTAAAACTACAGAAAGAACTGGATGCGGCACGGAACGCCGGCAATCTGGCCGCTGAGCGCCATCGAGCGGAGGTTGCGGCGCTACAGGACCAACTTGGCGATTTCAGGCAGAAAGCTGGTATGTTGGAAGGCAATCTGCAGGCGGTGATCACAGCGCGCGATGTGGCTGTGACGGAACTGAAGGGTATTCAAACACAGTTGGCAAACGCGACCGCGCAAATGTCCTTGCTGCGTACCGATGCGGAAAACTGGCAGCGCCAAGCGGAAGAGGCTAAACGCACGGTCGCAGAAATGCGGGATGCACAAAAGCCGACGCGATCACCACGCAAACCGAAGGCAGAATAGGTAATTAGCAAATTAGCGTCTTTATATGAATACGCACATAAAGTGTTCGTTCTATATATCCACAAAGCTTAACCGCAGTTTCGGTTCCGTTGCTCCCCAAACCCCACCTTCCGCGAAAGGCCTTGACGGCTCGTAGCGATCCAACGCTGCGGGTAGGGGTGCAGGGGTGGGTTTCCCCCTGCACCCCTGCCCAACGGCGAGTGCGGGTGTGGGCAGAGCCCACGGTCTTGGTGGTGCATCGAATCAAGCTACAAATAGTACGGTTACTATTCCAAGAATGGCTTTACCTCTCACTCACGCGGTAAAAGTAGCGCTTTTATGCCACATAATATTACTTATAGGCTATCTAAATTAGCGTCCACCGCTAACCTATGGCTGTAGGCGCGGTGACCGGCTTCATACCCTTGCTAACACTATCCCCATCGTCCTTGCGCAAGCTCCAGAACGCCAGCGACGACAGAATCGTCAGACCGGCCAGGGTCAAAAATGTATGATGCAAGGCATTGCTCACGGCAAATCGATCGGTTTGAGGCAAGCCGCCCAGATACCAGCTCGTGATCAGCGAGCCGCCAGCCAGGCCGAAACTCATCGACAGCTGCTGCAGCGAGCTGGTAATCGTGCTGGCCATGCTGGAGTCAGCGCTATCGACGTCAGCGTAAGCCATGCTGGTCATGTTGGAAAACTGCAGCGAATTAAAAAGGCCAAGCGACAAGCCGAGCATGACGATTGCGGTCAACGGTGTGCCTGGCTCCACCCACGAAAACAGGCCGATCGTGACACCGATCAGTACAGTGTTAATTATAAATACCTGACGGAAACCAAAGCGGGCCAGCAAGCGCGCGGAAACCAATTTCATCCCCATCGCTGCCGCAGCCAAGGGCATCATCAACAAGCCGGATTGCCAGGCGGGCAGACCCAATCCAAGCTGATACAGCAGCGGCAAAAGGAACGGCATTCCGCCGACGCTGAGGCGGGTGACGAAACCGCCTGCAACCGCGACTCGAAATGTGCGTATCCGGAACAGGGTCAGGTTCATTAGCGGATAGTGCGCCTTGCCGGCATGCCATGCGAACGCGACCAGCAAGCCGATGGCAAGCAGCACCAACACCAAGGACGTGGTCGGATCGAGCCCATGTTCGCCGAATATTTCGAGCACCCAGGATAGCAGCGCCGCCCCGGAACCAAACAGCACCAGTCCAACCAGGTCGAACGGTCGGGATTGGTCGCCATAATAGTCGGGCATGTAACGATGGGCCAGATAGAGCGCCACAAGTCCCACCGGCACATTGATGTAGAAAATCTCGCGCCACGACAGCCAGTACACGATCAACCCGCCTACCGTCGGTCCCAACAGGGGGCCGATCAAGGCAGGCAAGACAACAAAATTTATTGCTCCCATCAATTCGTTTTTAGGGAACGCGCGGATGATGCATATGCGGCCAACCGGTATCATCATCGCCGCGCCGATGCCTTGCAGGATGCGCGCCGCCACCAGCATGGTCGCATTTATGGACAGGCCGCATAGAATCGATGACAAGGTGAACATCGCTACGGCGATGGCAAATACGCGCCGGGTGCCGAAACGGTCGGCCATCCAACCGCTCACCGGGATGCAGACAGCCAGGCTGAGGATATAACTGGTCACCACAGCCTTCAGACTGAGTGGTGTTACGTGCAGGCTGGCCGCCATGGTGGGAATGGCCGTATTGACGATGGTGGAGTCAAGTTGCTCCATGAACAGCGTGGTGGCGACGACCCAGGGAAGGTAGCTTTTGATGGTCAAACTAGTGTAGTGCGTCACCATACGGATTGCATCTTATTTAGCTTGGCGCGGGCGCGTGTGACTTTTGTCAAAATATCGGTTGCCCTCGCCGTCCAGATAAATGGTTTCGGCGAACAATTGTGCTTCGCTATGAATTGCTTAATCGTGCTCATCAAGTCTGGGACGCAAGTGAAGACGCCACGTCGTAATTTGTACTCAGACAAGTCCCGAAAGAACCGTTCGACCATGTTTAGCCAGGATGCACTGGTAGGGGTGAAATGCATGTGAAAGCGCGGATGCTTGGCAAGCCAAGCTTGAACATTCGCATGCTTGTGGGTGGCATAGTTGTCAGCGATCAAGTGAAGCTCCTTGCCCTTGGGTGTACCGCGATCAATCTGCCGCAGGAAACGCAACCATTCCTGATGGCGATGTTTTGTCATGCACTGTCCGATGACACTCCAATCGAGCGTGCTCATGGCCGCGAACAATGTCGTCACACCGTTGCGCTTGTAATCGTGCGTCATCGTTTGACCGCGACCTCGTTTCAACGGCAAGCCTGGCTGCGTCCGGTCGAGCGCCTGGATTTGGGACTTCTCGTCACAACAGAAGACCAATGCCTGTTCTGGCGGGTCTATATACAGTCCCACGATATCTTCCAGTTTTTCCTTGAAATGCTTGTCGTTCGATACCTTGAAGGTCGCTATCCGATGGGGTTTGAGCCCGTGTGCCTGCCAGATGCGCCGCACGCTCGCCGCACTGACGCCAGCCACAGCTGCCATCCTTCGTGTGCTCCAATGGGTCGCGTTATCCGGTTGTTGCTGCGTCGTGCGCGCCACAATTGCCTTGACCTTGCGCGCGGAAATCTTCGGCTTGCGCCCCGGTCGTGTCTCGTCGTGTTCAATGCCCGACAGTCCGATATCGACATACCGACCTCGCCAGCGAGCTACCGTGCCTCGTCAGACACCCAACTCGGCGCCAATTTCCTTGTCCGTCTTTCCTTGCGCGGCAAGCAGGATCATCTTGGCCCGCTCGGCGACTCGCACTGATATTTTTCTACCAGTTGCATAAGCATCCAGCTGCTCACACTGTGCCTTGGACAACTCAACTTTTATCGCGATTCGCATCCAAATACAGGGGATAGACACAAACCACGAATAAGTTGCATTATTTATGACGTACGCCACTAGACGACCGAAGCATTGGCCAGCGAACGCGAGCCAGAATGGCGCCGACCTGCGTGAAGAAAAACTTCGGTGGCCCGAAGCGAAATAGCAGCGGCTCAGCCCGTGTCCGTGTCCGGGTGCGACCTCCAGTTGAACACGAACTCGGCTTTAGTTGCGGTACTCAGCGCTTCAATTGCGACAGGTCGCGTACTGCGCCGCGGTCGGCGGACGTCGTCAGCGCGGCGTAGGCTTGCAGCGCCTGCGACACGTAGCGCACGCGGTTCACAGGCAGCCATGCAGCGTCGCCGCGCGCTTCCATCGCGACGCGGCGCTGCGCCAAGACTTCGGTGGTGACGCGCAGGTTGATCGTGCGGGACGGGATGTCGATGTCGATCATGTCTCCCTCTTCCACCAGGCCGATCGCGCCGCCTTCGGCCGCTTCCGGCGAGGCATGGCCGATCACCAGGCCCGACGATCCGCCCGAGAAGCGGCCGTCCGTCAACAGCGCGCAGGCTTTGCCCAGGCCCTTCGACTTGATGTAGGAAGTCGGGTACAGCATCTCCTGCATGCCCGGGCCGCCCTTCGGTCCTTCATAGCGGATGATGACGACGTCGCCTTCGTGCACGCTGTCGCCCAGGATGGCTTCGACCGCATCGTCCTGGCTTTCAAACACGCGCGCCTTGCCGCTGAATTTCAAGATGCTTTCGTCCACGCCCGCCGTCTTGACGATGCAGCCGTTCTGCGCCAGATTGCCGTACAACACGGCCAGGCCGCCATCTTGCGAGTAGGCGTGCGCCTTGTCGCGGATGCAGCCGGTGGCGCGGTTGGTGTCCAGGCTGGCGAAGCGCTCCGACTGCGAGAATGCGGTCTGGGTCGGCACGCCGCCCGGCGCCGCGCGGAACAGCGAGTGCACGGCGGGGTCAATGCTGCGGGTGATATCGTTGCGTTCGATCGCATCAAACATGCTTGGCGCGTGGATGGTCGGCAGCGTCGTGTCGAGCAGGCCGGCGCGCGCCAGCTCGCCCAGGATGGAGAAGATGCCGCCGGCGCGGTGCACGTCTTCAATGTGGTATTTGTCGGTCATCGGCGCGACCTTGCACAGGCAGGGCACCTTGCGCGAGATGCGGTCGATGTCGCTCATGTTGAAGTCGACCTCGGCCTCGTGCGCGGCCGCCAGCAGGTGCAGCACGGTATTGGTCGAGCCGCCCATCGAGACGTCCAGCGCCATTGCGTTTTCGAATGCGGCCTTGGTGGCGATCGAGCGCGGCAGCACCGAGTAGTCGTCCTGCTCGTAGTGGCGCTTGGCCAGCTCGACGATCAGGCGGCCGGCGCGCAGGAACAGTTCCTTGCGGTCCGAGTGGGTCGCCAGCACGGTGCCGTTGCCCGGCAGCGCCAAGCCCAGCGCCTCGGTCAGGCAGTTCATCGAATTTGCCGTGAACATGCCGGAGCAGGAACCGCAGGTCGGACAAGCCGCTCGTTCGATCTCGGCCACGTCGGCGTCGCTGACCGATTGGTCGCCGGCCTTGATCATCGCATCGATCAGGTCGAGCTTGATGATCTTGCGGGCGCCGTCGACCACCTTGACGACCTTGCCCGCTTCCATCGGGCCGCCGGAAATGAACACCACCGGAATGTTCAGGCGCATCGCTGCCATCAGCATGCCCGGCGTGATCTTGTCGCAGTTGGAGATGCACACCATGGCGTCGGCGCAGTGGGCGTTGACCATGTATTCGACCGAGTCGGCGATCAGGTCGCGCGAGGGCAGCGAGTACAGCATGCCGCCGTGGCCCATCGCGATGCCATCGTCGACGGCGATGGTGTTGAATTCCTTGGCGACGCCGCCGGCCGCTTCGATCTCGCGCGCCACCAGCTGGCCCAGGTCCTTCAGGTGCACGTGGCCCGGCACGAACTGCGTGAACGAATTGACGACGGCGATGATCGGCTTGTCGAAATCGCCATCCTTCATGCCGGTGGCGCGCCACAGCGCGCGCGCTCCCGCCATGTTGCGGCCCTGGGTGGTGGTATGTGAACGGTAAGTCGGCATGGGATCTCTTCAAGGTAGCGAACGAATGGGAGCATCAGGATGCCGCATCCGCCTCTAATTGTCTAATATATGATTTAACGGACTGTAATTCACTTTGCATATGACAAGAAATGTTCGTCAACATCGAGTTGCGTTACTTCGTCACCGTCGCCGAGGAGCTGCGCTTTGGCCGCGCGGCGAAGCGACGCACATGACTGACGCAGCCGCCGCGGCGCGGTTCAATCGAGGGTCACAGGCGCCGCGTGGATTGTTGCGATTGAGCGATACTGTTGCCTCTTCACCTGAACCATGGTCACACATGAATCCATCCGCTTGCTCGGAAGCCAGGCTGCCCGAAGCCGACCGAATTAATCTGGCCATTCTGGCGTTGGCGGGAACGGCAACGAGCACCGGCCTGGCCGCTGAACACGACGTCAGCCGCAAGTTCGTCTACCAGCAAGCGAACAAAGCTGGGGCCGCTTTGGCCGAGGACGCGCGATCTGCACGAAGCCAGTCCCCTGATTGAAAATCTGCAGGGCGGCTTCCTCGCGCGACCGCATGGCGGCAGGGGCCTGCCGGAGGAGCCAGTGCATGTCAGGGCTACCGCGTGTGGGAATGTGGGGTTTGAGGGGCAGTGGCACGTTTATGCTCTGCTGAACATAACTGTTCCACTGCCCCTCAGACCCCAATGTCGCCATTTCCACATTCAAATTTGGAGGCCCTTGGACATCGTATCGAAGGGGCTCGCTGACATGATTTTTTCGCAGAAGCCGGTGGCCGCGACGTACTACCTTCACGCGCGAGCATTGCTTACAAGAGTCGGGCAAACACTTGACGCAGGTAGCTTAAATACCTGACCCGCCGTCCGAGAACCGCTCGAAGATGAGCCGCCGTAACCATTGATTCGCCGGTTCCTTGTTGAATCGCGCATGCCAAAAAATGTTGATGTTTACTTCCGGCAGCGATATTGGATGCGTCGCATACCTCAGCCCGAACGGCTTCACGCAGGCCATCGCATACCGCTCCGGCACCGTCGCAATCATCGAACTTGCCGACAGAATGTGGCCTACCGCGACAAAGTGTGGAACGGTCAGACCAACCTTGCGATGTATCCCCAGCCGCTCGATGGTCTGGTCGACAATCGCATGCCCGGTCCCGCCGGACACCACCACGACATGCTCGGCGCGCTCGAATTCTTCGACCGTGATGCTGGCCTTGTCGCTGGTCTTGTCCAGTGCGTGCCCCTGGCGAAACATGCACACGTAGCGCTGGTGAAACAGCTTGCGCTGGAAGTAGCCTGACTTCAGCTGGGGCAGCAAGCCGATCGCCAGATCGATGTGCCCCGCTTCCATTTCGTCCTGCAGATTGGACGCGGTGTTGCGTACGGTGCTGATGCTGACATCGGGCGCCTGCTCGCGCAGTGCGGCCATCAGCGCGGGCAGAAAATAGACTTCGCCGATGTCGGTCATGCCGATCTTGAATTTCCGGTCGCTGGTGACCGGATCGAAGCGCACGCCCTCGTTGAGCGAATCGGAAATGGTCGATAGCGCGTAGCCGATCGGCTCGCCCAATTGCGCGGCATAGGGCGTCGGCTCCATGCCCCGTGCCGTACGCACAAAGAGATCATCCCCGAGCGCCACTCTGAGTCGCTTGAGCGCATTGCTCACGCCAGGCTGGGTCATTCCCAGCGTTTCGGCGACCTTCGACACTCTGCGCTCGGCAAGAAGCTGATGGAAGACCAGCAAAAGATTGAGATCGATGTTTTTCAGGTCCATGGGATAAAAGCTATATTGCTGTCAGTGATGTTGACTATTATCGGAATGCCATTTACTTATATTACCTGACTTTTTATACTTGAAACACTTTCTCTTCTCGCCGCGGACATCACCATGGAACTCGTTGTACAACCTCTGGGCCGCAAGCTTAATGTGGAGCCGGGTACCAATCTCCTGGCCACGCTGCGCGAGCACCTGATTCCGATTTCATACAGCTGCACTGCAGGGCGCTGCGGGACCTGCCGCTGCAAGGTGACCAAGGGCGAGGTAAAGGAAATGGGCCGCGAATCGAAGATTACGCACCCGGACGACGAAGGCTACGTACTTGCCTGCATGAGCATCCTAACCGGCGATTGCGCGGCAAAAAACCTACAGATCCAGCACTAGCATCGGGGTCAGGGACCTCGAACAACACGGCGTGAACCAGTCGTTGGCTGCGTGCTCCTCGTCGGTGAGATACTGGTCGCGATGCTCGGGCCGGCCCTCGCAGACACGGGTCAGGCAGGTGCCGCAGATGCCCTGTTCGCAGGAAACCGGAATCGTGACGCCTTGCGCAGCAAGCGCCTCGACCACAGTCTGTGCCGGGCCCACGTGCACGGTCAGCCCGGTACTGCGCAGAGTGACATCGAACGCGGCCCCCGCAGCCATGGGAGCGGCGCTGAACGCTTCAATGTGTAACTGCGCGGCAGGCAGCCCGGTCTGCTCAAAGCTGCGGGCAACGTGATCGAGAAATCCCGCAGGCCCACATGCGTAGACGTGTGTACCCGGCGCTGCCTGTGCCAGCAGGTCTGGAATCGACGGACGTGCTGAATCCTCATCATCGAACCACAGCGCGGCAGATGCGGAGAACGGCGCGTTTTTGATCTCGTCATGGAAGGCGGTGCGCGAGCGACTGCGGGTGAAGTAATGCATCTGGAACGGCACACCTTGCGCATGGAGGCGCCACGCCATCGCCAGCATCGGCGTGACGCCGATCCCGCCGGCGAGCAGCAGGCTGTCGTGCGATCCTGGCGCCAGCGCGAACAGGTTGCGTGGCTGGCCAATGAGCAGTTCGTCACCGGTGTCGACCAGGTCGTGCATGGCGGCCGATCCGCCGCGGTTGGCGGGATCGCGCAGCACGCAGATTTGGTAGTGGCCACGATCGCGCGGGTCGTTGCACAGCGAATACTGGCGCACCATCCCATTGGGCAAATGCACATCGATATGGGAACCCGCCTCGAAGGCGGGCAGGTCTTCCCCGCCGGGCGCTTGCAGGTCGAAGGCGACGATGTCTTGCGCCGCTACCTGCTTGCGCACGACGTTAACCTTGAAGCTTGAGTCAGTCATGATTGATCCGGGCAAAAGGGGCCCCCCGGCCATCTCGTCGAGCGAGGCCGTTCTAATGTGTGGGGGCTGGGAGTACCTTGCTGCTACATCGGGCACTTGTCGTGATACGCGTCCTGGTGGTTCTTGAACGGCGTCGAGATCGTCTTGAGGCTCATCCGCCCCTTGGCGTCCTTCGCCACTTCCAGCACATGCATGTCCTGGATCGGAAAGTGATTGTTATTGAACTTGAACGCGCCGCGCACCGACTGGAAGTTGGCCGCCTTGAGCGCCGCCATGAAGGCTTGCTTGTCGCTCACCTTGCCGCCAACTTTCGCGATGGCTGAATCAAGAAGCTGGGCAGCATCGTAGCTCTGCGCTGCATAATTGGACGGGATGCGGTTGTACTTCTGCTCGAAATCGGCAACGAATTTGGAGTTGGCTGCGTTATTGAAGTCAGGGGCCCAGAAGCCGCCGCTGATCAGGCCCTGTGCGCCCGGTCCCAGCGAGGGCAGGGAAACGGCGTCCGCCACGAAGGTGGACAGAAGCGGCGTCGACTTCATCAGGCCTGCCTGGGCATACTGCTTGGCGAAGTTCACGCCCAGGCCGCCGGGGAAGAACGCGAACACCGCGTCCGGCTTGGCAGCGCTGACTTGCGAGAGCTCGGCCGAGAAATCCTGCTGCCTCAGAGAAGAGTAGATTTCATCGACGACTTCGCCCTTGAAGTGGCGCTTGAAGCCGGCCAGCGTGTCCTTGCCAGCCTGGTAGTTCGGCGCCAGCAGGAAAACCTTCTTGTATCCCTTGTCAGTGGCGTACTTGCCCACCGCTTCCGATGTCTGGTCGCCCTGCCAGGAGGTGATGAACTGATATGGCGAGCACTGGCTGCCGGCGATCTGGGACGGACCGGCGTTCGACCCCACAAGGAATACCTTATTGTCGGTGACGTACTTGTGCACCGCCATCATGATGTTCGAGAACGAGACGCCGGTTATGATGTCCACCTTGTCGCGTTCGACCAGCTTGCGCACTAACTGGTTGGCCACGTCGGGTTTCAGTTGGCTGTCTTCCTTGATGACCTGGACCGGATAACCGCCCAGCTTGCCGCCGTTGCGCTCGATCAGCAGCATCAGCCCGTCGTACTGCTCCTTGCCGATGGCCGCTTGTGGTCCGGACAACTCTCCCAGGAAACCGATCTTGATCGGCGCCTGGGCCATGGCCGGTGCGCTGGCTGCCAGCGCCATCGCCAGCGCGGCCAGCATCGGCCGCAGTGAAGTGTGACGCGGTGAAGTATAAATTACTCGCATGTCTGTCTCCTTGATTATTATGATTGCGGTGGGTGCTGCAAACGGGCGTTACTTGGTGGCGTCTTCCTTCTGTTTCTGTTCGGCGAGCAGCATGCGTTCGAGTGAACGGCGCATGCGTACCGGACCAGCGTCAATGCTCAGTAAAACCGGTTTCATGTCCCAGAAATTGTTGTTGCCGATGGCGGCCTGCTGGGCGTCGAGGATCGGCTTGTCCTGCTCCTGGAAGGCGTAACGGCGCATCTCGGCGAACTTGGCGGCTTCCTCCGGCGTCAGTGAGGTGCCCAAGGGGAGCGCAGCGGCGAAATGGTAGTGGGTGGTCAGCGGACCCTCTGGCGTCAGGATGTGGACGCCGTAATACCAGCCGTGGTCTTCGCGTTCTGCCAGCCCCGCTTTGCGTACGCCCGAATCGAGCACGAAGCAACTCGGCGGTAGCCAGCGCATGTTGGTCCACATGTCGACCTTCTTGCCGTCGCGCTTGTAGAGCATGTCGAACACGCCCGGCACCGAGATGTCCGGCATCCAGCGATTGCAGTGGATTTCGGTGCCGTGGTCCTTGACTACCTGGTCGGCGCCCGCCTGTTCCGGGCTGCCGAGCAGGCCGTCGTGCAAGTAGGTGATATGCGAGAGGTCGAGCAGGTTCTCGGCCATCAGTTCGTAATTGGCCTTGATGTGGATGTAGCCGCCGGTGCTGGTCAGGTAACCGGAGTCGGGCTCGATCATGCTGTAGTCGGGGATCTGTGTGGTGCTGCCGTCGCCGTCGCCCATCCAGATCCATAACATGCCGTGCTTGTCCTGTAGCGGATAGGAGCGCACCTTGGCTGCGGCAGGGATCTTGCCATCGCCATGGGGATTTTTCACGCAGCTGCCGCTGCAGTCGAACTGCAGCCCGTGGTAGCCGCACTCGATGCGGTCGCCCCGAATGGTGCCGAGGTGCAGAGGAATGAAGCGATGAGGGCAGCGATCTTGCAGTGCGACCGCAGCACCGTCCTGCTTGCGAAAAAATACGATCGGCTCGTCGAGCAGGCGGCGGTTGAACATGGCGCCGACCTTGACTTCAGCGCTCCAGCACGCGACGTACCAGGCGTTTCGGATGAAATTCATGCTTGTTTCCAGGTGGTGGTAAAGATTTTTTTCACAGTCTACTCTTTTTTAAAAACCGAGCAATCGGTTTGTAAGTTTTATTGTGGTTTTTGGAGTACAATCATCGCGACGCTTGGCCGTACCGGTGCGGCCATGATTTCCGTCCACATCACCAGCAAAGCAGCATGATCACTTTCCCATCCGGCTCATCGAAAGAAGCCAGCACGCCCGACCTGTATCGCGAGGCATTGATTGCGAACGAAGCCGTTGCGCCGCCGCGCGAGCCGGCGGTCCAGGGCCAGCGCCGCAGCCAGGTGGACCGTTCGCGCGAAGCCCGCGACCGGCTGCTGGCGGCAGCCATCGATGTCCTTATCCGCAAGGGCTACAATGGCCTGACAACAAAGGAAGTGGCCAGCGGCGCGCATATGTCGAACGGCGCGCTGATGCATCACTTTGTGTCGAAGGAAGAGCTGGTAGTGGCGGCGACAGCGTCCGTCTACCAGGCGGCGATCAGCCGCGGGCAGCAGGTGGCCAATACTGCGGAGGCGGCCACGCGGCCGATTGAAGGCTTCATCACCGACTGCTTGAGCATCTACTTCGACTGGCCGTTCATCGCGGCACTGGAAGTGATCATGGTGGCGCGCACGGATACGGCGTTGATGGAGCGGATTCTGCCAGTGATGGAAGAGTATCGCGACACCGTCAACGTCATCTGGCTGAAGGTGTTCGAGGAATCGGGCATGGCACCGGAAAAGGCGCGCACGGTGCTGAATTTCACTCTAAACCTCGTTCGCGGTATGGCTGTCAACAGCCTGTGGCGCAAGAACGAGAAGCTATACAAGGAGCAGTTGCAAGAGTGGGTAATGCTGATGCACTCGACCATTTCGCATGCATAGCTGGTCGGGTAGCAGCAGCGCATCACTGCGCCACCGCCCCCTAAAAACCGGACATGCGACTTTCACCGCATCCGGCTTGAATCACGCTAGGCCGGGATTTCACGCGCTTCGCTGAAATTGAAAAAAGCCTGCTCACGGCCTTGCCCGATGTGCCGCTTGTCGGCGCTGATTGAAAATTGACCCACCCTGCTGATTGAAATTTGACCCAGGGGCCAGGGGCCAGGGGCGGACGCTGCGTTTGATGCTGGCAGCTGTGGATAAGTATACCGAATAGCAAGGGGAATTGGCGCAGGGCGTAGCCCGTAGCGAATTCCCCTTGCTGCCGAATATTCAAAATAAACGATATAAACGATTTAAATTATATTTTGCATCGTCTACGGGTGCGATTTTAGAATGGTTCCTCCGTCGATTCGGTCTCACCTTCCTTTCGATTCTGTTCGCGCGCCTTGATTCGCTTCTTCGCGGCCATCGAGCTTAGCCGGGCAACAAACCGCACAAATCTCTGACCGGGAAGCAATGTTGACGCAAGCGCCTGAGCGCCGGCCCAAACTTGGGATTGCCAAGACCATCCCCACTTGCTCACGCTTCTCGGCCTGGGGTCGCTTCAGCTGCTGCGAGCCTGAGGAGGCATGTCGCCTCCCCGAGTCAATCCTGGAACACTGAAATCCCATTGCTCAGGTGGAAGTAATCCGCTTGCCCGTGTTACCCAAAAATGGCCCTTTTGCCACTTTTCATGTCACTTTACGGTATTGGTAGAAAGTGTTGTAAGTCATGAAAAATTTTAATAAACCAATCGAGTAAATCGATCGATTGATTTACTTGTAATTTCGTGCTGTAATACGCTCCAAGCGCCGCGACTGGCGAGCCTTACAAGCGCGACCAAGGTGGTCGTACATAGAGGCTATTTGAATATGGATTTGACTATGACCAAACAGTTTGATACGGCAGACGCAACTCGGAAGTGGAATAGTGGGTACCCTGGCTCCATTGGCTTCATCGGTTTGGGCAACATGGGCATCCCGATGGTTCTTAGGCTCCTTCAGCATGGACACTCCGTCAATGTGTGGAGCAGGACGCCGGAGCGTAGCGCCTCTGTTGTCGCAGCTGGTGCAACGCTGGTCTCAAGTCCACAAGCACTTGCCGAACGCTCGGAGATTGTCGGCCTCTGTCTCAGCGATGGCAACGCAGTGGAGGAGGTTGCATTCGGATCAGAAGGACTTTTCTGCGCGACGCGCTTGCCACGCGTCGTTGTTGACTTCTCAACGATTTCGCCCCAGCAGGCACGCGATTTTGCGGCGAGGGCTCAGCGGCAGGGCTGCGATTGGATCGACGCGCCCGTATCCGGAGGTGTTCCTGCTGCCGAACAAGGAACACTTATCTGCTTTGCCGGCGGGACGAGTGCCGCTGTTCAGTCTGCGGAAGATCTATTGCGCTCTGTTGTGTCGCGGGTCACTCATATGGGACCGATCGGCGCGGGGCTGGTGACGAAAATCTGCAATCAGATGATCGTAGCTGTGAATATCCTCATGATTGCCGAGGCAGTGAGCTTCGGAGGCAAACAGGGCATCGATGTCCACAGATTGGCCCCTGCTTTGGCTGGCGGTTTTGCCGACTCCACCCCGCTTCAGATATTTGCGCCGAAGATGGCAAGCCAAAACTTCGAGCCTCGCCAGACTGCGACCAGGCTCATGGCAAAGGACTTAGCTATCGCCAAGTCAATGGCAGCGGAAAACGCGATTGAAGTCCCCATGGTGCAGTTCGCCGAGCAGCTATACCGCAATGCATTCGTGCGGGATCCAGGGCTCATGGAGGCAGACGTTTCCGCTCTTATCAGCATCTATCAAAACACTGAGCTGGAAATGCCGATTCCACACTCACAAAGCAGGACTGCCTAGGGACGCTGGCTTTTGCGCATGTCGGTAGCTGTTGCGAAGACCGTTCAGGATCAGGGCAGTGTATTCAAGGACCACTTCCTTGATTTCGGCTTCTTGGCTAACGCCAATGTCGACCCAGCCAGCAGCACGAATCGCAGTAGAGCGCGCAACGCGAAACGCCAGGCCTTGCCCCAATAGCGCATGAAATCGAACACTAAAACCCGAAGTCTTGGGATTACCAGTCACGTATGCGGCCATCAACTCCTCGCCGACACAGTGAAGGCGCCCTAGGATTCCGTCGTACAGAACGTCGAATGCGTCGGTTGGCCGTGCTTGCTCTCGCATGATGATATTTGAGAGTGACATCAACTCTTTGTCGCTAGAATGCAGCATCGCGCTGCTCTCAATCAGCCTGGACAAATGTCGCAGACAGTCGTTGGGTAATTGGTGTTCTCCAGCGAGAAACTCACTTGCACTGTCCAAAAGCGGGATCACACGCAGCGCGATGGTTTGCACGACATACTGCATGACGGCCATGTAGAGGCCTTGCTTTCCTCCAAAATAGTACGAGACCGACGCGCTGTTCATGCCCGCGGCTCGCGCGATCTCACGCGTACTCGCAGTCTCGAGGCTGTTGGCACCGAATATTTGTAGTCCCGCTCGAACCAAGGCCACCCGCGCCATAGCACCTCGATCAGCGTCTGCCTCGACTTTAATCTGTCGATTTAATCTATCGATTGGCTTTTTTGAGTTCATATCCAAAAATAGTTGAAGTGAAGTTGCGATGATACCAGACTGCTTAGGGACGCTGACTTTTGGGTCCCGTCGCACTAACGGGTGTCCAGTAAATTCCGGCCGAGCGATTTCACTGGCCCCTGAAACTGGGCGGACTTATGCTGCCAGCGCGTAGAGTTGCTTTGCAAAAGATATCGGATTTTCGGCGTGGTTGTGCGTCCAGCGAAGGCTGGCAGAGCTCGACATAATGCAGTCCTGCTCGAACCAAGGCCACCTGCGCCTTAGCACCTAGATCACCATATTACTCTGATTTAATCATTTGTTTTACACTATCGATTGACTTTTTTTAGTTCATATCCAATAATGGTTGAAGTGCAGTTGAGATGATAGCCCCGGATTCTCAGCGATGTGCAACGCCCTCCAAACAGGTGCAAAAAAAAGGTACGTAGCGATGAGAAAATCCCTTGTTGAAGTGAAAATTAAGGATGCGATCCGCAGCAGCCCACAATCGGATCTTCGGCTAGCCAGTGTCACATATTACACAGGCGGTTGTTCGACCGCTGGCTGCACGGTGCAGGCATATGAGTGAACTTCAGGTAATCGTTGCTCGCAAAGAGGCTGAGACCTATGAGATATGCAGTTTTGAGCTGCGTCCTCTGGGTGCCCATCCTCTCCCGTCATTCTCTGCAGGGGCGCACATAGATGTGCATGTCAATACACACATGGTGCGGCAATACTCCCTGTGCAATGATCCTTCAGAAACTCATCGATATTTGATAGGTGTTCTGAGGGACCCCAAATCGAGAGGTGGCTCTGCAGCGATGCATGAAGACATTTTAGTGGGGGACATACTGACTATAAGCAGCCCGAAGAACCACTTCCAACTTGCAGGAACCGTCAGCCACTCGGTTTTGCTGGCTGGCGGCATTGGGATTACGCCTCTTCTATGCATGGCCGAACGACTGTCCATGACCAGGGACAGCTTTGAGTTGCACTACTGCACCCGCTCTGAGGAGCGAACCGCCTTCAAATCTAGAATAGCCGCTTCCAGCTTCGCCTCCCAGGTACTGTTTCACTTTGATGATAGGCCCAAATCTCAGCAGTTCAGTATTGAACAAGTTCTGGCAACGTACCGACCAGGAACGCATCTATATTGTTGCGGCCCAAAAGGGTTCATGGATGCGGTTTTGGGTTTCGCGCGTACACACGCCTGGCCTGAGAACGCTGTTCATTACGAGTTCTTTGCGGCTGAAGTGGTTGAGCGGGACTCCGATGAACCCTTTGAGATCACTCTTGCAAGTACTGGTAGAACAGTACGTGTCGAAAAGGGGCAGACGGTGGTTGAGTGCCTGAGGTCGGTTGGAGTCGACATTGAAACCTCATGTGAGCAGGGTGTCTGCGGAACGTGCATCACGCGTGTGCTGGGCGGCGTACCTGATCATAGGGATCTATTTTTGGACAGACAAGAACAGCAGGCAAACAACGTGTTCATTCCGTGTTGTTCGCGTTCGAAAACGCCTAGTTTGGTGCTAGACCTTTAAGTGAAAAGACTACGCGAGGCCGCTGTACCAGGTGCTTTCCCTGGGCGATCCCTTGCCACCGGCGACGACGACCCGGCACGCCGGAGCGGAAAGTGAGGCCTCGTTGGCGCCGGCCTCGTCCGCGCCAGAGCGCACTGTGTGGTGGGCGAGCACCTCAAGGCACTGCATGCCGCTCTCGGGAAACGTCCATGATTTCCTATGAACTCTGGTGCCAGATCCGGGATTGCCGGGATCGCCAGCATATGACGCTGGGACAGATCGCAACAGCGCTGCATCTGCATCACCAGACGGTGGCGACCTGGGCCAGTGTGCTGCACTACGAGGCGCGGAAAAAGGTAGTACGTTCCAGCCTGCTTGACCCATTCAAGGGACAAGTGACGCGCCTGCTCGACACCCACCGTTCAGTGCCCAGCAAGTCCTCCAGCGGCTGCGTGAGGCCGGCTATGGTGGCGGTTACACGACCCTCAAGGACTATGTGCGCCTGATACGGCCAAAGCATCGCCCGGCCTTCCTCACGCTGGTGTTCGCGCCAGGCGAGTAATGGCAAGCTTGCCATTACTCGCCTGACCAGAACTTTACCCAGCCGCTCTCAATTTTTAAGTTTACGTCATTACATCTCGTTACATTTATATGGGTTTTGCGTAAGTCCTAAGTAATTCTAAAAAAGCTTGCAACACCGGCGAGGGATTGTCTTTGCGCCAGGCCAGGCCGGTTTCGACCAGCGACGTGGCATCTTTCAGCTCCCGGTAGTCGACTCCTGGGCGTTTTAAATTCACCACCGATTGTGGCACAAGCGCGCATCCCATGCCAGCCGATACCAGACCGACGATGGTTTGCATCTGGATGGCTTCCTGTCCAATATACGGCGTCAGGCCGGCATTGCGGAAGCAGGCAAGTATGGTGTCATGGAAGCCGGGCGAAATACGGCGGGGGAAGATGATGAGCGGCAAGTCGCTCAGGGAGCTCAGACCGATCTTTCCTTTCGCACACAATGCCTTGTGTCCCGCCGGGGCGGCCAGAATCAGTGGTTCCGATAATACCGGGAGATAGTCCAATACCCGTTTTGCTTTGTCCGACAGCGGCGGTATCAACAAGCCCGCGTCAATCTGGCCTTGCGCTAATTGTTCCAGCTGGAGGTCGCTGGTGGCTTCTCTTAAATCGATCTGAACATGTGGATAGGCCTCACGAAACTCGCGGAGCAACGGTGGCAGAATACTATAATCCGCAGTCGATACAAAGGCTAGCGTCAACAAGCCTGACTCTCCGGATGCGGCGCGACGCACCAGATCGGGCAGCGTACTGGCTTGTTGCAGAATACGAAGTGCCTCTGGCAGCAAGGCCAGACCCGCCGGTGTCAGCGCCACGCTACGTTTGGTGCGAGCAAACAACACCGCGCCGATGTCGGCTTCCAGCGCCTGTATCGCCTGCGACAGCGGCGGCTGCGTCATATGCAGCCGTATTGCGGCGCGACCGAAGTGCTTCTCCTCGGCAACCGCAACAAAATAGCGGAGTTGTCGCAGCTCTATGTTCATATGCTATCCATATAGGAATTACGCAAAAAGCTAAAAAGTGGGCGTGGTTCAATCGAGGTTCACAGGCGCCGCGCGGATTGTTGCGGTTGAGCGATGCTGTTGGTGCACTCTTAAAGCGTGGTCACACATGAATCCATCCGCTTGCACCCCAGTCAAGCTGCTCGAAGTCGCCCGAATTGACCCGGCCGTTCTGGCGTTGGCTGGAACGGCAACGATCACCGACCTGGCCGCTGAACACGACGTCAGCGGCAAGTTCGTCTACCAGCGAGCGAACAAAGCCAGCGCCGCTTTGGCCTAGGTCTTCGCGTCAAGCGCACCGCACAACGAGGTGCTGTTCGAGCTGCCGTTACCAAGATGTGGCTGCGGCAGTTGACGCTGGGCTTTACCCATTTCGGCCACGGTTCATGCCGCAGCGTGGTGGAATTGAGGTGCGACTTGCTGGGTGTGTGATCATCAGCGAGGCCACCAACCACAACGTTCATCAAGCAGCGGCGCGGCAGGGCGGCGAAATCAACCGCGGCATCGACCTGGCGCCAATTCGCGTCGGTTTGCACGACGAAATCTTCCAGGGTTCCCGGCCCGTGTTTGCCGGTGTCGACGCCAGGGCGGCCTACTGCTATCTGCTTGCCGCCGCCGAACATCGCGACGCCGACACCTGGGTATTCATCTGCTCGATGCTTCCCAGCAGGGTTTGAATCCCGACTACACGATTGCCGATGCGGGCCAGGAACTGCGCGCCGGCCAAAAGGCGGCCTGGGGTGACAAACCCTGTCACGGCGACGTATTCCACATCCAGCATCAGTGCGAAGTCCTGGCCAATACAGTACCTTGGCCGGCATCGCCAAGGGAGCCCGGTCGCGACGTAAAAAGCTGCAAGCCATGTCCGGGAAAGCACGTCAGGATCCGAACCTTGCCGATCGGATCGCGCTCGCCGGCCAGACCGAAGCGGGAGCGCATGCTCTGGCCGGCGACATCCGAACGCTCACCGCCGAGCTCGGCCACGACGTCCTGGCGTTGGCCGGTCCGAGTCTGAACATCCGGAAAGAGATGTTTGATTTCATCGTCGCCGAGATGAAGCGGCGCGAGGCGGACGATCGCCCTCGTACTGGCATGGCTGGAACCGGTTGCGCGCCAGGATGGGCGGAAAATTCCATGCCGTCTTCGACGCTGTAGCGCAAGCCATGGCCCAGACACCCCCGATGCAGCACCCTGGTCGAAAACCTGAACTCAAGGCTGCGCAACTATTTCACACTGCGCCGCCAACTCGGGAAACGTACCTAGACCTGTTGCAGTTTTTTCTGAACCATCGCTGCTTCCTGCGCAGCCGGGTCCCGGAGCGATTCGGTAAAAGTCCGACCGAACGCATGACCGGCCAAGACCATCCCCACTGGCTCCCGCTTCTCGGCCTGGGGCCGCTGCGAGCCTGAGTAACCGGAGGAATGTCGGCTCCCCGAGTCAATCCCTGGAACACTGAAATCCCATTGCTCAGGTGGAAGTAATCCGCTCGCCTGTGTTACCCAAAACTGGCCTTTTTTGAACCACGCCGATTATCCACCCATTGAGGCGTCCGGAAAAATTAGACCACAGCACTAACCCAGTCAGTGCTTCTACCTGTTACGGTGAGAGTCGCCTTTCCCTCGGACTTACCCCTTAACCGTGCTTGATAGGCGGTGCGGCCTTGCGCGACATCGGGAGCCCCTTT
>NZ_JBHRTP010000004.1:0-15215 GCF_042646465.1 Pseudundibacterium arcticum | reverse complement strand
ACCGCTGTACTCTAAATTAATCGGGTAGGTGTCTCAAGTTATATTGGCACAGGGGGCAGCCGGCTTGGCACCTGCTGCAAAAAAATATCGGAAAGTGTAGAGTCGCGAAAAAACGAGGGTTGCCGGCGGTGCGCAATGCGACCGCTCGCCTGTCAGGCGCTTAGCCGGCTCACAGGCAGTCCCAATAATCTAGGGCAGAAATCTCTCTTGGTTCAACTCACCTAATAGCAATTTTGCCGCCCTCACATCGGCGGTTCCGAATCCCTCAGTAAAGCGGGCATATGTAGCGGCGAGCAGCTTTTGCGCCTGCTCCTCACGGCGCTGCTTCTTCTGCAATCGGGCAAGGCTTGTGGCAGTGCGCAATTCCCACGACAACGCTCCTTGCTGTCGTGCTAGAGCGAAGGACTTCTGAAAATGATTCTCGGCCGCAGAAACCCCATTGGAGTCTGCCTCGAGCAATAACAGTTCGGCTTTGACGCGTAACAATTCCGGCATGCACCACAGTTCGTCATTACGCTTGGATTGCGCAAGCGCTTCGTTGATCGCCACCTGCGCGCGTGCGATCTCCCCGACACTTCCCAGGGCCCCCGCATATTCACAGAGCGCGGCCGTGTGATATAGGGCGAATCCAGCTTCGCGGAGTTCATCTATCGCCTCACCAAGCAGGAGCAATCCTGAGCTGTGATCGCCACTCCTGAACTTCACCATTCCACTGAAACATCTGCCAGAGAGGCAGTTCATGTCGTACCGAATGTTCGAGTAGCATAGATACGTTCCGTTGTGCTGCTGTCATATCTCCAGCAAGCAATGCAATCGGACATGCCGCCTGTCCGAGCGCATAACATAGCGAAAGCGAATGCCTCAATGCTTGTGCATCCGCAGCGCTGCCTTCTGCCTCGTGCATGGCTTGGTCGGGAAATCCTTGCAGCCAAAGGATTCGCGAGAGGAACGCGCGTCCCGCGACCGATTGGTCAAACTGAAAGCGAACAATTTGCGCCCGCGTACTGGCTGAGATCGGGTGACTCAGCATGAGATTGAAGTGGCGTCGTGCACCCCGTTGCTCGCCCAAAAAATATAGTGACGTGCCGATCAATCGCTCACCGATAAACAATGCCAAAGGATCAGTCGTTTTGGCAGCGAGAATGGAAAATTGTTTTGCAAGCGACAATCCGCTTCGATGGTTGCTGCCCGTGACGCACACAAACCAAAGCCCCCATAGTGCGCGTAATTGATAGTCTATGTCTCCAAGCTCCTCGGCGATTTCCAGAACCTTGGTCCAAACGGTCCTGGATTCCGGACTGGGACCAACGGAGTACAACGCCACGCCGAGCGCGTTCAAAAGCTGCATTTCCTGACGCCTACCTCCGTTCGGGCCACACTTCATGCTTTCAAGCGCCAGATTTACGCGCCTGCGACACTCGCTCATTAGCGAAAATTGTAGCCACAATGAAACAGCCGCAATTGTGAGGCTCACGCCGATGACGGGGTCGCCGCTCAGGGAAAATGCCCAGTCCAGCGCTGCGCGAACGTTATCGATATGGTCGCCATATGCGATTGACCAGTCCTCATCGCGCTGCAGGGTAGCTAACGCGTCCGCTCGCTCGAGCAGACCCAGATAGTATTCGACGTGGCTTCGCGCTAACTGCTCGAACTCACCGTGATCAACCAGTTGCTTGCGCGCATAGGCGGCTGTCGTGTCAAGGAGGCGATAGCGTGCGACTGTACTGCCTACATCGGCCGAGACAAGCGATTTATCGACCAGGTTAGCGACGCCACTCAGGATGTCCCACAAAGTGACGGCACCGCTTGCTGCCACTTTACTGGCTGCCTCCAAGTCGAAATATCCTACGAAGATCCCCAACCGACGCAGGATCACACGCTCGATTTCCGGCAGAAAATCATAGCTCCAGTCGAGCGTCACCATGAGCGTCTGATGACGTGGCGGTGCGTTGCGCCAGCCACTCGTTAGCAGGCGAAAGCGATCATTAAGCTGCGTCGCTACACCTCGAATGCCAAATGCGTCGACGCGGGCCGCCGCCAACTCGATCGCGAGTGGGTTGCCGTCGAGCTTGCGGCAGATATCGGCAATGAGAGGGGCGTCCATGTCGGTAAGGCGGAACGCACCTATGCGTTCGGAAGTGCGCTCCACAAACAACTGGATCGACGGAAATGTGAGCGCCTCGGCAGCCGTCAGCCCGTCTGACGAAGCGGGAGTCTTCAGCGGCGGCAGGCGCTGGACACTTTCGCCTGCCACCCTCAGAGGTTCGCGACTGGTCGCCAGAATGTGTAAGCCGGCGATACCTTCGAGCAACTCCGACGCCATCACCGCCACGGCGGCGATGACATGTTCGCAACTATCGAGCACGATGAGCATCTGCTTTCCCGCAAGGAAAGCAATCAGGCTCGGGATTGGATTGTCCGAACGCACCGCAACCCCCAGCATCGTTGCCAGTGCACTCGGCACGAGCAGGTGATCGGCAAAAGGCGCCAAATCAACGAAGCCTCCGCCGTCCTTCTTTGACGCAACGAGTTTGGCAGCGACCGCAAGCGCTACGGTCGTCTTACCGATGCCCCCCGGTCCGACTATAGTCACAATGCGGCTTTCGGACAATTTATTTATGATTGTCTCGACAATGTCCTTGCGGCCGAGGATACGAGTGAGGGGAGACGGTATATGACAGGTGTGCGGGTAGGCCCCCAACATGGGCAGTAGGGGCGCCGGCCGCTTAGGGTGTACGACCGGAGCGACAAATTTATACCCGCGGCCGGGAACATTCACCAAGTATTGATTGCCGTCGCGACCGTCACCCAACGCTTTACGCAGTGCGGCAATGTGGACTTTGAGATTACCTTCTACCACAATGGTATTCGGCCAAACTCGCGCGACCAATTCCATTTTGCTGACAATTTCCCCTGGCCGTTCGACTAAGGCGACTAAGATTTCCAATGCGCGACTTCCGAGGCGAACAGGCTTGCCCGCTTCCAGTAACAGTTGCTGTTCCGGAAATAAATGAAATGGCCCGAACGCTATGGCGTCGTCGACTGGATGACAGGCAGGAGACACACGATACTCCGATTTGCGAAACTTGCTTCACAAAGCATAGGCTGCGTCTAAGCAAACGTACACAAGCAGCCGCCGCTAATCTTGAGCTTGTTGCTAGCGATGAAGGAGTCGCCAGCACAGAGAGGTATATTGATGGTGAGGCGCGACGAGAGAAAGTCGAAAATATGAATTTTCCTTTTAGATCATTGACTTAACTTAACTTTGGCGAAAAAAACATGAATCCCGGCCGCCCCTCATCTGCTCGTATTGCGGAGAGGTCGAATAGAAAAGCCGCCGGGCGCTACGCGTCACCGGCGGACTGACTCAACGGTAATAATCAACTGGAGCGATGGTGCGCTTCGACTTTCCACAGGTATTCATCGACGCCACGCGAAATTTCGGTAAATAGATCCGACTAGATCCGACGTGGTGGCGTCGTCAAAATTCGCTGACGCTTTAATGGCACCACGCACTTGCTCGCCGAATGCGGCCAGCGCGGCAGCCAATGCGAATACGTGTTCGGTACCGCTTTTTACTTGTAGTGGATACGGGTTGAGCGGTGTCTGTTTGGCCACGTGTTCGACGCGTCCGTCCGCTGTGCCACCCAGCGCTACCAGGCGTTCGGCGCACAGGTCGGCCCACGCCAGCGCCGCGCCGTGGACTTCATCGAATAGCAGGTGTAGTCCGATGAAATTGGGGCCGTGCACATTCCAGTGCGCCTGCTTGGCATGGCGCTGTACATCAATCGCGGTAATAAGCCCTTTGCCAAGCAAGTCGACTGCTTGGAGGCGAATGTCCTCAGGCAAAGTGTTGCGGGTGGGATAGAAGGCCATGCTTTTCTCCTTGCAAAGACGCTATCGAGTTACTGGCAAGTAAGCCCGACAGGTATGGATGGTTCGGCGAGTTGACCGGTAGCAGCACACACCGACCGGTGGTGCGATACGTCGGCGCCCGCGCCGCTGAGCAGATTGGTAGCGATTATTCTAGGTGCCGATGCTGTCGAAATCAAGCTGAACCAATGGAGCGCCGACCTGGCGAGTCATTCATACCCTTTCTCTGAAACCAAGACAGGATATGGGTTCTTCGAGGTGCCCTTATTCCGCGGGCGACGAGCAAATGTTTGCGCCAGGTATTTCCCGCTTTGCTGGGCTGACCCTGCAGCGATTCACAATCGAACTTGACAAGCGTTGGCGTTGGACTGTTCCGTTCTGCACAGTCATAGACTCCCCTCACCCCCATCACCGACACCCAAGCGTGACCACCGGCTGGAGCCAGGCAAAAAGACGCCGGGAGTTAGGTGTGTTGTTGCCGGCCGAAAACTGACCCATTTATTGACGTGAACCCCGGAGGCTGGACAAGGAGATCTCAGCCAGTCCGAATTCAAGGGACCTAAGTGAATACAACAGGCATATTTTTTGCGTAGAACGTGAATTCGCAATGACACATTAGCTGTAGAACAGCCTGAAAAGGAAATTAAAAATGTTGAATGAAATTCCGGTTTCAATGTGCTGTGCCAGCATAAGTCGTCAAACTCGATTTCATGCGTGCATCAGCGATACTGTTCTTGTCCAAGCAGATGGTGCGCTTTATGAAGGGATAGTCGAGGCTGTTGGTGACATTGCACTTTATTTCCGGCCTAATCGGGGGGGTGACAGATATTCCGGCCGCATCGATTAAGACGCTTTATCTCGCGTGATAGTCAAAGGAAAATCGTATTTGATTCGGAAATTATCGCAGTTGCGACTGACCGAATCGCCATCGCAGTTGGCGATTCGGAAAAACACCTTACTGTCGCCATCGAGCAGAGAGGGGCCGAGATAGCAGGTAGAGGTCTGCTGCGTAATGGGAATATGAGTAGAATACAGCACAATGCCATTGAGGACTTCGACGGGTAGGCTTTACCAATAAATCTGCACGCTGCAGTCCCGATGGAAGATGGACCGCACGGTAGTCACCTTATGGCTGGAGGGGGCAGCGACGTGAATAGCACCTGCTTTGTACAAATAGGCGCGGCGATAGCGTACGTTTGGAACAAACGGCATGTGCCCCCGCCTTCGTAAGTCGAGCCCCCGCCCAAGAATGTGATTTGCGACGAGATCTGACGGCGCCTGAGAAACCGACGTTAAATTTTGCCAAGTGGCTTCATGGCCTGTTTCCCCAATAAGCGTTTTCCAGCAATGCGCGCACTTCTTTCGTTCCCATCGATCGAGGGTTCGGATAGGCATCCTGCGTCGCGATTTTTGCACAGAGATCGAGATCGGACTCTTGCATTCCGATGTCTTTCAAGGCGGTCGGCGCGGCGAGCGACTGCGCGAAGTCGAACATTCCCTGCGCTGCGTCCGGTGCACCCAGAATTATCGAGATACGGTGCATCGCGTCCGGTGCGGCGTCTCTGTTGTAGGCCAGAACATGCGGCAGTATGATCGTATGCGTCTCTGCGTGCGGCAGCCTGAAGCTGCCGCCCAGAGTATGACAAAGCTTGTGGTGCAGCCCCATGCCAACATTGCCCAACACGACACCGCATAACCATGCGCCGTACAGGCAGTCGCTTCGCCCTTCCAGGCATTTCAGTTGTGAAACGATTTTTGGCAAACCACGTACCAACGCGCGCATGCCCTCCTCTGCAAAAAACGACATGATCGGATTCGCGTCCTGTGCATACATGCATTCCGCCGCATGTGCGATCGCGTTGATGCCGCTTGTGATGGACAGGCTAGCCGGCAAGTCCACGGTAAGCTCCGGATCATAGATGACAGTCTTCGGCAACACACGCACGTCACGACCGGTCTTTTTCACCCCATTGTCGGTAATCCCATAGATCGGGGTCATTTCACTGCCCGCATACGTAGTCGGAATCGCCAGAATCGGCAGCGTGGACACCAACGCAATTGCCTTGCCCAGGCCGGTTGTCGAACCGCCGCCAATGGCAATGACGCAATCGGCATTCACCTGCAGGGCAACGTCGCGCACTTCGCCCGCAATGTCGAGCGGTACATGCATCACGGCACGGTCGAAGATTCCAGCACAGCGGACGCCAATCAAATCCGCAACCAGCTCGGCCCCGGCGCGTTGGCCGGGGGTGCAGAGTATGAGCGCGCGCTGCGCGCCAATCAGATCGATTTCGCGGGAGAGGTATTGCAGGCTGCCCGGGCCAAAAATCACGCGCGGTATCTGTCCCGAGAAAGAAAAAGAGTTCATTTGCGGCGACATGATGAGATCCTGTGCTGAATAAAAATGAGGAAAGCACGCCTCAATGCTACCTGCACGCAGGTTAAACACAGCGTACATCGGTTAAGTCGGAAAGCGGCTAGCCATGGCCCGCCCAGCCAGCATGACAGCGGTTTTACTGCTGTAATAGGCGATCCCTGGCTGCGGACCGTGCGTCACCACCAGTGCAACCGGCTCTTGTTGCGCCACCCTACATTCAAGCGTGAATGCCGAAACGGCTTGTTCCAGCGTCGCGGTCCGCTTCTTTATGCTGTCAGCTGCCGCAATTCATCCTTGATCAAATAGATCGGTGCGATGCCAGTCATCAGCACCGCCATGACAAGGACCGCTGAAAAACCACTCCCCCAACGGAGAACCAGTCCGCAAATTGGCGGTGAATTTCATCGAAACGTTCCTACCCCTAATTTCGAAAACCGTATGAAGAGTTACCGGCACGCCACACTCCCCATGCGCGCCGGAGAACTATCAAGAAATCATTTTCAGCTTTTCTTTATCGAGCTCGTTTTCCCACCGCGCCATCACGACCGTGGCAACGCCGTTTCCGATCATGTTGACCAGTGCGCGTGCCTCACTCATGAAACGGTCGATCCCGAGTATCAACGCCATGCCCGCTACCGGAATGGTGGGAACCACTGCCAGCGTCCCGACCAAGGCGATGAACGATGCGCCCTGGACACCACTTGCCCCTTTGGAGGTCAACATGGCGACGCCGAAAATCGTCAGTTGCTGGGTCAATGTCAAATCGGTATTAGTTGCTTGCGCGACGAAGAGCGCGGCCATCGTCATGTAAATGCTGGTGCCGTCGGTGTTGAAGGTATAGCCGGTTGGAACCACTAGGCCGACCAGCGATTTTGAGCAGCCCAGTTTTTCAAGTTTCTCCATTAGCGTTGGCAATGCGGTATCCGAAGAACTGGTACCGAACACCAAGAAGATTTCTTCCTTAATGTACTTCAGGAATTTGAAAATACTGAATCCGGTAAGCTTTGAAATGATTCCCAGGACGATGAATACGAACAGAAACGAGGTCAAATAGAAGGTACCGATCAGCTTGGCCAATGGCCCAAGCGACGCCACGCCATACTTGCCGATGGTGAACGCCATGGCCCCGAACGCACCAATTGGTGCAAACTTCATGACCACATTCACCGCACCGAATGCCGCATGGCTCGCCGAATCAATCAGATCAATGACCCCCTTACACTTCTGTCCCAGCGCCGACAGGGCAATACCGAAAATAAGCGCAATTAGGATCACTTGAAGAATATCTCCCTTGGCAAAAGCATCGACCACGGTGTTGGGGATTATATTCAGCAAGAAATCAGTTGTGCTGAGCTGCTTCGCTTTGCCCGCGTAGTCCATCACTGCCTTTGCATCGAGCGTCGCAGGATTCACATTGAAGCCGTCGCCCGGGCGGACCAGGTTGCCGACGATCATCCCGATCAGGAGCGCAAGCGTCGATACGATCTCGAAGTACAGCAACGCCTTACCGCCGACTCGACCGACTTTCTTTATGTTCTGCATGCCGGCTATGCCGGAAACGACCGTGCAAAAGACAATGGGCGCAATTAGCATCTTGACCAACTTGATGAATCCGTCACCCAGCGGTTTCATGTCTATCGCCAGGCTTGAATTGAAATGCCCCAACACGATACCAAAGGCGATGGCTAACAGTACCTGGACGTAAAGGATTCGATAGAACGGCTTCTTGCTAGGTATGGCCGTCATGTCGGTTACCCCATTCAGTTCTGCTGCGTGATTCATATGTCTCTCCACTTCATTGATTGTAAGAAATGCCGCAGATGATTGGTGGATGTCATTGTCATCGCTGCGGCCAGATGTTATTTGTCCAAATGCAGAAGGCTCTTGGAATATGCGTGCAGCGCAGGTGCGCAAGAGTCCAGTTGCAGCCCTTTCGGCTCTTCGTTGTCCTCATAAAGTCTACGGTTGGGAAACACGTTGACCTTGACGTGGCCCTTCGTTGCTTTTTCCTCCAACTTCTTGAAACTTTCGGCGCCCTTTCCTTTCGGAACATCTCTTGCGACCACGTGGCTGAATGTGATCACGATGAGCTGCTGAACCACCGCTCAGGGTGGTGGTGAGAAAGCCGATGAAGAGGAAATGAATTTTCTTCGTCGTGTTCTCTTAAAATATCTCGTTGCGGGATGCGTTCCTTAGCGCGTCCCGCAACGGTTCGCCCGTGCTTGACTCAGAAAATACCGTCGCCTGGCGCGTGGCGTCGGACGTTGTGAGCCGGGTGAAATCAGCACGCGGCAAATGCCGCCGCCCTTCACTTACCAATGCAAAGACCTATGCGGCGCGAAGCGCGCTGGTCAACCTTATTTTGTATAAGGCATTGCCAACAACACCGTTGCCGGACGATTAGTCCGGTTTTTCAAAGCGCGCTTCTCGCCAGGTGCGAGACGGCAAGAGTCATGCGGCCCCAGGGTTTCTTCGCCGCCTTCGGTCACCACCGTCACGTTACCCTCCAGCACGACATAGAGCTTCTCGACCGGCGATGCGTCGAGCGTGGTACCGCCGCCGGGCAAAATGTGCGAGACGCCGAGCCAAATCGTGTCGGACGGTCCCGCCTCGTGACCCTGCAGACGCAGGCAATGCATGCCATCGTGATTCGGCGGGAAATACTGCGGTGCGTTTGCAAATCGGGTAAGGTTCATGGCCGCAATACGACACGTTCGCGTGCGCCGGCCAATACTGCCTTGTATCCCTGAATTGCATTCTGCAGATCGAAAATACTGTCCTCGCCAACCGGAAACGGCTTCAATGTGCCGTCGTTGAATCCTGGTGCAAGCTCATCGAGAATTTTGGCGCCGGCCAGGCTGTCCAGCGCCAATGTATCGATACCGACGTAAGTATGCTGCCCGCGATAAAAAGCGAAGATATCGAAGGGGACCGGCTTTTCGATGGTCGAGATGAATATCTGGCGCGCACCGATCGCCATAGCGCGATTAGCTTGTTCAAAATACGGGCTGCCGACGGTGTTGTAGACGATATCGGCGCCATGGCCCGCGGTTTTTTCACGGACAAATTCGGCAATATCCTGCGTACTCGCGTCGATCATTTCGACCGGGCCGGTGGCGTGGCCACGATAAGCTTCGCGCGTGCGCTCAACCGCAAAAACCTGTGCGCCGGCGCGGGTCGCGAGTTGAATCGTCGCTTGCCCCACCTTTCCGTTCCCCCCGCATACCAGCACGATGTCGCCCTGTTTCGGCAAGCCGGCGCGACGCAGGCCTTCATAGGCAGTGATGAACGGCACGCCGACGGCGCCGGCTTCAAGCATCGAGACCGATGCCGGTTTTTCACGCACACTGACTGCATCGACGACCAGATACTGCGTATGGGTGCCGTTACGGCGAATGCCGAGTTCACCGCCGCTGCCCCACACTTCCTTGCCAATCAGGTGCTCAGGTCCATCAACCACGACACCTGCGTAGTCGCGCCCCGGCGTACGCGGCCAGACGGCATGTGGCATGGCGCCGAGCGCGGCCTTGACATCGCTCGGATTGACACCCGCGCTAAGAACCTCGATGACACACTGACCGGGCCCTGCCGATGTACGATAGGCTGTCACCACGGACAATGTAAGCGCGTCAATATTGGCGGCCTTCTCTAACACACGGATTGCATTCATGTAGTGATATCCCTTTTGTAAATGGTCGGATGCGCCGACCGATAATGTTGAGCAAGTGCGACGTAGCGTTGGACGTTGATGATCATTCCATCGCGTTCGTCTATCCTGAGTTCGCGTAGCAGCCGCGCCGGATTGCCGCCCCAGAGTTCGCCCGAATTGACGATTTTTCCGGGAGGCAAAACTGCCCCTGCCGCCAACATCCCGCCAGCCTTTACAACGGCACGGTCGAGAACACAGGCGCCGATGCCGACGAAAGCATGGTTCTCCAACGTGCATGCGTGCAGCACGGCCGAATGTCCGACAGTCACGTCTTCGCCGATCAATGTCGGCGGTCCGTTGGTAGAGACATGAATGACGGTGCCGTCCTGAATATTGCTGCGTGCGCCGATGCTGATGTGCTGCACGTCGCCACGAATAACGCAACCGAACCACACCGAGGCATCGACGCCAATCGATACATCGCCGATCACAACTGCGTTGGCAGCAACGAAGGCTTTGTCATCGACTTGCGGTATGGCGAACGCATGGGTCGGAACCGCAAATTTGGCTTGCGTCATGATGCGAGCCCAAGAATTTTTCGGGCTTCCGCAGGCGATGCGATCTCGCCGCCGATCGATTCGATAATCGCGCGCGCGCGCTGCACCAATGCTGCGTTGCTGGGAGCAAGTACACCCTTGGAGAGGAAAAGGTTGTCTTCAAATCCGACCCGGACATGCCCGCCGTACAGGAAGGCTTGCGCCCCCATCGGAAACTCATGCCGCCCGAGGCCGAACGCCGACCAGGTTGCGCCTGCTGGCAACAGGTTGCGTGCATACAGCATCGTTTCAGGTGTCGCCGAAAAACCATAGTTCACGCCGAGCACAAGGCTGAACAAACCAGGACCTTCCAGCACGCCGTCACGGATCAAGTCATGTGCCAAGTGCAGATCGCCGGAGTCGAATATTTCGATTTCCGGCGTGACCCCGGCCGCGCGAATGATCTTCGCCATGCGGATCACGTTGCGCGGCGTATTGATGACAACGTCCCCACCGGAATTCATCGTATTCAAGTCGAGCGTACAGATGTCCGGTTTGAGCTGGGTAATATGTTCAACCCGTTTTTCAGGCACCATCAGCGTGCTGCCTGGCGCTGCGACTTGCGGGTCTTCATCGCTGGGAATAAAGCGTCCACCAGGTCCGGTAGTCAGGTTAATCACCATTGCGCGATTTTTGGCACGAATGCGCTCCATGACATCGCGGTAATACTCAACTTTCATCGATGGCCGGCCGGTCTCGGGATCGCGCACATGAATATGCGCAACCGATGCGCCTGCTTCTGCCGCTTCGAGTGCGGAATCCGCAATCTGCTGCGGCGTGATCGGCAGCCCGGGATGCTGGTCCGGCCTAGTGATATTGCCGGTTACCGCGCAGGTGATGATGACTTTTTTCTGCATGATGTTTGCCCGCTCAGAATGTGCCAAGATGACGGCCGCCGTCGACCTGGATCGTGGTGCCAGTAACGAATTTAAGCGTTGTCGCGCATGCTTCTACTGCGGCAGCGATATCGTCTGTCGAGCCAATGCGCTTTAACGGCGTCGTCGCGGCCTGCTTGTCGCTCCACGCTTGGTCGCGCCCGGGGACAAAGGTTGTGTCCACTATGCCGGGGGACACATTGATCACACGAATCTCCGGCGCCAGTGCCCGACCGAGCGATGTCGCCAGCACATCGAGCCCTGCCTTTGCGGCGCAGTAAGCGAGGTTGCTTCCAATGCCAGTGGTCGCCGCAATCGAAGAAATGTTCACAATCAATCCATTACCGGAAGCGCGCAACAGTGGCGTGAATGCACGGATCGTCGCAAATGGGCCGCGCCAGTTGGCAACAAATATCTGGTCGATCAATGCGTCGTCCAGTGCATCGAGATCTTTGTGTGCAACTGGCTTCGTCATTCCGGCGGCATTTACCAGGATATCGGAGCGCCCCCAGCGCGAGCCGACTTCGGCGGCGGCGCGCTGGAGTGCAGCGCTGTCGTCGATGGACGCGAGTACGGCGCCATGCCCTTTGCCCGGTAATTCCTTGGCACGCGCCTCGGCAGCCGCCAGATCGGACCGATCCAGCAATACGATCTGCGCGCCTGCGAAAGCCAGGCGTTTCGCGGTTGCGTAGCCGATGCCGCCGCGGCCGCCGGCAATGATGGCTACCTGCCCCTCAAGTGGGAGGGATGTGGGTTCTGACATGGTGATTCCTCGGTATGGAGATAGCGGTTATTTGATGGGGGGTTCTGGAAATTCGCTGCGACCCTCTTCCAGGACAAAATCATATTCAAGCGTGAAGTACGGCGCCGTTATGCCAGCCGGTGCTGAAGCGGCGAAGTCCTGCCGTTTGAAATGTCCGATCAGCGCTTTCGTCACGCCGAACACGACGTCGCTTGTCAAATGCTCGGAGTCATCCGAGAACACCTGCGTGACTAGTGTTTTATGCGCCGGATCGGATACCATGAAATGGATATGTGCTGGGCGATACGGGTGACGCTTCTGCGCTCTCAGCAATGCACCCACAGGGCCATGCGTAGGCACCGGATATCCAGCCGGGCGCACGGTGCGGAAGTGATAGCGCCCGTCAGGATCGGTCCGGAATTTCCCGCGCAAGTTCATCTCGTCCTGCTCCGGGTCTTGATTCTCGTACAAGCCGACCGGCGACGCCTGCCATACATCGATCAATGCGCCCGCGATCGGCTTGCCGTGAGTGTCTCGTACCTGCCCAGAGACCACCATCGGCGCGCCAGGCGTATCGGAGCGCGCGATACAGTCGCCGCATGAGCACTCCGGCGCATTCAGTCGCCAGAAAGGGCCGAGCAAGGCGCGTGCCGTCTGACCATGCTGTTGCGGGCTATTGCGCAGCGCCACCAGGGTGGAAATACCTAGTACGTCGGCAGCCAGAACGACTTCGTTGTGAGAATCAGTGTTGGCCTGACCGACGGCGCCGATAAAGCGCAGCCCGATATGAAGCTCTTCTTCCGTCAGATTGACTTCTCTGACCAACGCATGCGCGTGCTCGATAAACGCGGTCACGATTTGTTTCAGGCGCGGACCGTCGGTGCGCTCCAGTGCGGCCTTCACGACCTCCGTCACCGACATCTCGGTATCAATTATTCTGTCGCTTCCCATGTTGATTTCCTTTTCTCTGTCGCCGCCAAGGCCGGCCGTTGCCAATCAATGCTATCTGCGCATCACCGACGTACATGCCGGACGCTATCCTTTGCGATGTTTCATGCAATCGTTTGCATAAATAATGATAAGCGGTGAAAAATGGAATGTCAACGAATTTCGGAAAGAATTGCAACCGCTTCCTACCCTAACGCTAGTTTATTAAGTCGAGGGATAAGGGTTGAAACCGCATCCTGCGGCGAGTGCGTCAAGGAGCGCTCGGTCATCTGGCAAGGGCTTGTTCGAGAATCCTTGCCAGCACCGCGTGAGCCAATGCGCCGGAGTTGACCGGACCCGCAGTTCGCGTAGCGTTCCTGCCAGCAGGGAACGCCCGAAACCCGATGCCGGCAGCTTTGGCACACTCGATTACGGGACGCCATGGTGGGCAACTATCAGCCCGAGCATATCTTTGCTTTGAAGCAGGCGCTTGCGCTCTATGATTTCCATCAGCAATGTATTGATGAATGCGATCACCAAATTGAGCAGGCAGTTGCCGCTTTGAATGTAGAACGCCCCCGGCCGGATGCCCCCATGCCCAAGGCTCGCTATCGCACCAAACAGCCGAACCAGGTGAATTTCGATGTCCGCTCGGCGATATACCAATTGACGGGCACGGATCTGACGCAGATTCACGGCATTGAACCGTTTCTCGCCCTGCGTCTGGTTGCCGACTACGGCACCGACCTTACCCGCTGGCGCACATCTAAACATTTCACGTCATGGCTGACGCTCTCGCCCGGATGCAAAATCAGTGGTGGCAAAGTGCTGTCCGCACACGCGCGAAATACCAGCAATCGAGTCACTGTGGCTATACGATTGGCCGCGGTCGCTGTCGCCCGCACCAATACCGCTCTGGGAGCCTTCTATCGACGACTTGCTGCCCGCACTGGCAACGCCAAAGCAGTAACGGCGACTGCCCGGAAAATCGCGGTACTGTTTTACAATGCGATGCGATTTGGCATGGATTACAAAGATCCCGGCGCAGATCATTATGAACAACAATATCGTGATTGTGTCATCAAGCAGCTTCATCGCCGAGCGGCGCAATTCGGAATGACGATTCAGGCTGCGCAAAACCCAATGAGTGCGGAGTGTGTTTCTTAGGAACTGTGCAAACTTTAATTTATTGATTCGCTCACCAATTTCTTGGCGAACCGTATCAATCTGCGCCGAAAGTACGATCACCCCGACTAGCGCCGGGAGGACTTGCAGATCCAAGATTGCGCCCAAGCTGGATGCACAATGAAAACCGCACCTCGCGGTGCCGTTCATCATGGCCTCCGCAGGACAATTAGACCGCGCTCATGTCCAGCGCGACGCCGGCGTTTTCGGCGATCTCTTGCTTCGTGACACCCGGCGCCAACGCCACCAGTTTCAGACCGTTCGGCGTCACGTCGATCACGCCCAGATCGGTGATGATGCGGTCAACCACGCCGACACCGGTCAGCGGCAAGGTACAGGACTTCAATATCTTGTGGGTAGTCGAACCATCCTTTGCCTTCGCGACGTGCTCCATCAGCACCACGACGCGCTTGACGCCGGCCACCAGGTCCATCGCGCCGCCCATGCCCTTGACCATCTTGCCCGGAATCATCCAGTTGGCCAGATCGCCTTTCTCCGATACTTGCATCGCTCCCAGGATCGCCAGATTGATCTTGCCGCCGCGGATCATCGCGAACGAATCAGCCGACGAGAAGATCGACGATCCCGGCAAGGTCGTTATGGTCTGCTTGCCGGCATTGATCAAGTCGGGGTCGACTTGGTCTGCAGTCGGAAAAGGACCGATGCCGAGCAGGCCGTTCTCCGATTGCAGCCAGACGTCCATGCCTGGCGGCACATAATTGGCGACCATGGTCGGCAAGCCGATGCCAAGGTTCACGTAAAAGCCATCCTGCAATTCTTTCGCCGCAATCGCGGCCATTTCATCACGCATCCAAGCCATGTCCCCCCCCTTATTGTGCACGCAAGGTGCGTTGTTCGATGCGTTTCTCGGGTGTCGCGTTGACCACGATCCGATGTACGAAGATACCAGGCGTATGCACATCGTCCGGGTCGATTTCGCCGGTCTCGACCAGCACCTCGACTTCGACGATGGTGATCTTGCCGGCCATCG